>JALHPY010000056.1 GCA_022842305.1 Rubrivivax sp. | reverse complement strand
TGGGCGGGCCCCCGGTGGCCGTCGCGGCCAGTGCCCCCACGCTGGTGCTGGCGGCACCGCGCGCTGCGCCCGGGCACGACAGCCGCCGCATGCTGTACCAGCGCCGGCCGCAGGCGCTGGAGGCCTTTGCCTTCCACGAATGGGTGGAACCGCCGGCGCAGATGCTGGCGCCGCTGATGCTGCGCACGCTGCAGCAGGGCGCGGGCTTTCACGCGGTGCTGCTGGCCCCCACCGCGGGCGCGGCCGGCTGGCGGCTCGAGACCGAGCAGCTGCGCCTGCTGCAGGACTTCGCTGTCCAGCCCAGCCAGGCGCGCCTGAGCCTGCGCGCGGTGCTGCTGGACGGCGCCACGCGCCAGGTGATCGCCTGGCGCGAGTTCGACGTGGCCGTGGCCGCCGCGGCCGATGATCCGGTGGCCGGCGCGCACGCCGCGCACCGGGCCACACAGCAGCTGCTGGCGCAGCTGGCGGCCTTCTGCGCCGAGCAGCTGCGCCTGCGCCGTTAGCGCGCCCTGGGCGGGCCAGCGCACCGACGCGCACCGCCCATCCGCGCAGGCTCGTGGCCACAGCCAAACTCCTGCGAGAAAGCCATGCAAGTCCTGCTTCAGTCCGAACCCAAGAGCAACGGCACCTCGTCGATGGCCGAGCACGTGGGCAGCGTGCTGCACGAGGCGCTGGACCGCTTCGACCACCACGTCACGCGGGTCGAGGCCCACCTGGCCGACGCCGCCGGCGACGAGGTCCACTGCACGCTGGAAGCGCGCCTGCAGGGCGCGGTGGCGGTGGTGGTGAAAGACCAGGCCGGCAGCGCGCACCAGGCGCTGGCGGGCGCCGTGCGCAAGCTCAAGCGCGCCGTGGGCGCGGCCATCGCCAAGCAGGACCCGCGCCGGCCGTCCCGGGCCACGGCCGTCGACCCCCTGCCGGCCGAACCCTTGCCGGCCGACACGCTGCCCTGATCAGCCGTTGACGAAGGCCAGCAGGTCCGCGCTCAGGCGGTCCTTGGCGGTGGCGAACAGGCCGTGCGGTTCGCCTTCGTACTGGATCAGCGTCGAGCCCGCGATGCCGGCGTGCGCCGCCTGGCCGGCGGCGGCGATGGGCACGATCTTGTCGGCGCTGCCGTGGATGATGAGCGTGGGCACCTGGAAGGCGGGCAGTTCGGGCCGGAAGTCGGTGGTGGCAAAGGCGCGCACGCATTCCAGGGTGGCGCGCAGGCCGGCCTGCAGGCCTTGGCCGCAGGCCCAGGCGATGAGCTCGGTGCTGACCGGTTGCGACAGCAGGCCCACGCCGAAGAAATCCTTGAAGAAGCCGGCGAAGAACTGCGCGCGGTCGGCGCGCAGCTGGGTGGCCATGGCGTCGAAATCCGCCAGTTCGGTGCCCAGCGGGTTGCTGGCCGACTTGAGCATGCAGGGCAGCACCGATGCCACCAGCACCACCTTGCGCACCGAGCGGCCGGCGTGGCGCGACAGGTAGCGCGCGACCTCGCCGCCACCCATCGAATAGCCCACCAGCGTGGCCTCGTGCACGCCGGTCTGCTGGATCACCGTGGCCAGGTCGTCGCTGAGCGTGTCGAAGTCGTAGCCGCTCCAGGGTTGGGACGAGCGGCCAAAGCCGCGCCGGTCGTAGGCGATGACGCGGCAGCCGCTGTCGGCCAGCGCCATGGCCTGGTCGTCCCAGCTGTCGGCGCCGAAGGGCCAGCCCGAGAGCAGGATCACCGGCTGGCCGCTGCCCCAGTCCTTGACGTAGAGCCTGGTCCGGTCGGTCGTGGTGACGTGGTTCATGGGGCGGGCTTTCGTGCACAGGGGTGGCAGCATCTTGCGTGCGGCCGCGCGCGCGCACCGTTCGCTGTGGCACAGACCGGCGCCCAGCGGCTTGCAGCAGGCACTCGCCCGACGGTGACCCTGTGAACCAGGGTGCGGCATCGCACCGACGCCGGTGCGGCGCAGCGCTACAAAGGGTCAAGCCCCGTACCGCACGGGTATTGCCCCACCCCTACCGAGGAACACCCCATGCTCGAAACTCTGGTCATCGTCCTCGTCATTCTCTGGCTGCTCGGCCTGGTCACGTCCTACACCCTGGGCGGCTTCATCCACGTGCTGCTGGTCATCGCCATCGTCGTGGTGCTGTTCCGCGTCATCAGCGGCCGCCGCGTCTAGCCGGGGTTGCACGCATGAACCCCACCCAACTCATCGGTATCGCCCTGGTCGTGGCCGGGGGCCTGGGCTTGGCCTATGGCAGCTTCAGCTACACCAAGGACACCCACCAGGCCAAGCTCGGCCCGCTGGAGCTGAAGGTGCAGGAGCGCGAGACCATCAACATCCCGGTCTGGGCCGGCGGCGGCGCCATCGTCGCCGGTGCGGTGTTGCTCGTATTGGGCACGCGCAAGAGCTGAAGGCGCTTCAGCGCCTGGCGCTCACGCGCCAGATGATGTTGCCCACGTCGTCGGCCACCAGCAGCGCGCCGCGGCGGTCGACGGCCACGCCCACCGGGCGCCCCTGGGCGTCGCCCGCGGTGCTCAGGAAGCCGGTCAGCAGGTCCACGGGCTGGCCGTCCGGGCGGCCCCCCGTGAAGGGCACGAAGACCACCTTGTAGCCGCTGTGCGGGCGCCGGTTCCACGAGCCGTGCTGGCCCACGAACATGCCGCCCGCAAAGGGCGCGGGCAGCGCGCTGCCCGCAGCCGAAGCCAGGCCCAGCGACGCCGTGTGCGGGCCCAGCGCGTAGTCGGGCACCAGGGCCGTGGCCACCAGCTCGGGGCGGGGCGGCTGCACGCGCGCATCCACGTGCGTGCCGTAGTAGCTGTAGGGCCAGCCGTAGAAGCCGCCGTCGCGCACCGAACTCAGGTAGTCGGGCACCAGGTCGCTGCCCAGTTCGTCGCGCTCGTTCACCACGGTCCACAGCGTGGCGCCTTCCCAGGCCAGGCCCACCGGGTTGCGCAGGCCGCTGGCGTAGACGCGGTGCGCGCCCGAGGCGATGTCGACCTCCCAGATCGCTGCACGCCCTTCCTCGGCCGCCATGCCGCGCTCGCCCACGTTGCTGTTGGAGCCCACGCTCACGTACAGGCTGCGGCCGTCGGCGCTGGCCAGCAGGCCCTTGGTCCAGTGGTGGTTGATGGGGCCGCCGGGCAGGTCCAGCAGCTTGCGGCCGGGGCCTGTGATGACGGTGTCGCCGCTGGCATAGGCAAAGGACCACAGCGCATCGGCGTTGGCCACGTACAGGCGCTCGCCCACCAGGGCCATGCCGAAGGGAGAGGCCAGACCGGACAGCAGCACCGAGCGCGTTTCCGCCACGCCGTCGCCGTCGGCATCGCGCAGCAGGGTGATGCGGTTGGCGCTGGGCACTGCCGCGCCGGCGCGCTTGAGCGCCAGCCCCATGATCCAGCCCTTCAAGCCGCCGCCGTCGGCCCGGGGCGGTGCGTTGGTCTCGGCCACCAGCACGTCGCCGTTGGGCAGCACGTACAGCCAGCGCGGATGGTCCAGGCCGCTGGCAAAGGCGTTGACGTGCGTGCCCGCTGCGGTCTGGGGCGTGGCGCCTTCGGGCCAGCCGCGGGCGGGCGCGATGTTGAGCGTGGGCAGCAGCGTCGTGGCCGGCGGCGGCAGGCGCGGGCTGGGGCCGCTGCCGTCCTGCACCGTCAGACGCGCGGTTTCGCCGCAGCCGGCCAGGGTGGCCAAGGCCAGGGCCAGCGGCCCCAGGGTGTGCAGATGGTTCATGAGTACTCCTGGTGGCGAGGGTTCAGCACGGGCTAGTTGCCCCAGGCCTGGATCACCTGGTCCAGGCCCTTGTGGTAGTCGGCGAAGCGCGGTCGCCAGCCCGGCACCCGGGGCTCGGGCGCCGCGGGCGGCATGGCCAGGGCGGTCTGCTGCATGTGTTCGGGGCGCACGAACAGCCGCGCCAGCGGCGCGGTCCACAGCGGCAGGTGCAGCGGCCGGGTGCGCCCCACGCGCAGCGCGAAGGCGTCCATGAAGCGCATGAAGGACACCGGCGGCGTGGTGGCGTACAGCGTCTTGCCCACGTGGCGCATGCGCGCCGCGGCCAACAGGGCCGAGGCGGCGTCGTACTGGTGCAGGTGGTACTGCCGCGCCCCGGCCGGCCCGGCCCAGTAGGGCCGGTGCAGCGCCAGGGCGCTGCGGTAGGCGCGCAGGTCGGCGCTGTGCGGGCCGTACAGATAGCCCAGGCGCACGACGCAGGCAGGCACCGCGCAGGCCAGTACCAGGGACTCGCAGTCCTCGATGGCGCGGACGGCAGAGCCCAGCGGCTCGGCCAGCGCCGCGCCCGACTCGCAGGCGTGGATGAAGGCAAAACTGGCCTGCACCAGCAGCTGCGCGCCGCCGTCCTGTGCCGTCTGCACGGCCTGCCGCGTCTCGGCCAGCAACTGGCGTGCAAAGCCCTTCCAGGCGTGGCCGTCGTGCAGCAAGGTGTTGGCGGCCTGGCCGGCCAGGTTGAAGTGCGCGTGGCGCGCCACACTCACCCCGGCTCGCCGGGCCAGCACCAGCCCCAGCTCGGAGTGCGCGCCGCTGATGGAGACGCTCATGTCTTGCGCGGGCGGGGGGCACAGTGATCCATGGGCCAGTGTGCGGGCCGGCCGGCGGCGGGCGCTGTTCGCTGGCGCACACGGCTGCACAGGCAGGGTGCGACACCGTACAGAGCGCGCAGGGGGCGGCAGGTGACACTGGTTTGCGCCCGCACCTGGGCCCTTTTGCGGAAGGTCAGCCATGCAAACTTCGACTGCGGCCCTTGCCGGATCGCCTTCTGGCGCGCTGCGTGGCAACGCCCAGGCTGCCCCCAGCGCCGCCAGCGCCACCGACCAGGTTCTGGACAGCGTGGCCGGCTTCTTCGACAGTGCCGCCGCGGCCCAGGCGGCGTTGGGGCAGTTGGCGCAACTGCCGGGCCTGCAGCCCGACAACCTGCTGTTGCTGCGGCCGGCCGACGCCCACTGGCTGCCCTTCACCCTGCATGCCAGGGGCTGGGCCAGCCGCGCGCGCCACGACGGCGAAGAGGGCCTGCGCGATGTCGGCCTGCTGGCCTGGCTGGGGGGCGGGCTGGCCGGTATGGTGAGCGCGGTCGGCCTGCTGCTGGACGGTGGCGTGACGCTGGGCGCGGCGTTGCCGCTGTGCCTGCTGGCCACGCTGGCCGGTGCCTGCGCGGGCGCCTGCGCCGCGGGGCTGTGGCGCCAGCCGCCCCACCTGCAGCGCTTTGCCGCCATCGTCAAGAGCCAGCTGGCCGCCGGCCGCTGGGTGCTGGTGCTGCATGGCGTGCCCTGGCAGCGCCAGGCCCGTGCGCTGGCGCTGGTGCGCGAGCACGGCGTCGACTGGTGCGCGATCTCGGTGGCACAGCGCGCTTTGTGACCGGGCCGCCCCTGGGTACCAGGGGCGCATGAACCCAGTCAGCGGCTGGAGCTCGGCTCGCGCACCGCGGCCGTACACCCTGCGGCGACGCGCCGAGCCCTTACCAGAAGCAGGCCCGCGACCCGTTTCTCGCGGGCGAGGGCCATGGGGCCCCTGGCCCCTGGCCCTTGGCGCAGGGCCGAGATCGGCCGCGCAGCCGATTCAGGCCCACCTTGTCAGGCGACCTCGAAGTCCTCGGGCAGATAGCCGCGCAGCGAGCGCAGGTCGTCCTCGATCTGCTCCATCACCAGCCAGCCCCAGGCCGCCAGTCCAAGGGCGGGCAGCAGCACCAGCATTGCCGTGAGCAAGGGAAAGTAGTCCATGACGGTTTCCGGTGATGACCAGGTGCGCGCAACGCCCTCGCCAAATGCCTTCGGTCCCTGGGGGGTGCCGGTTGGCGCATCGGGAAGCTCCGATGTCCGGCGCCGCAACGCGGCACCGGCACCTTTGTAGCGGTGGGGCAGCACCCGGTCTGTGCGGTGGGGGACATGCGCCGGCGCGCCGATAGCGGCCGACCTCGCGGCCGATCTCGCGGCCGTCGGCGCTGGTCGTGACCTGGAGGGCGGCACCCAGGCCGCTCACACCATCCGCATCAGCGCCGCCGCCAACTGCTGCACGCCCTGCTGCAGTTCGACGATGGCGGCCGCGGACTGCGCCAGGCGCTCGGGCGGGTTCAGCGCCAGCACTGCCTGCGCGCGCTGGTGCAGCGCCTGGTGCGCGTCCTGGAAGTCCTGCAGCGCCGCCGGATGTTGTTGCGCCAGGCGCGCGCCCTCCAGGTCCAACCAATGGCCGAAACGGCAGGGGTGGGCGTCGACGGCGCGGGCGGCATCGTGCGCGCCGCGCAGCAGCGCCGCGATGTCCTTGATCCAGGCCCGGTGCTCGATCAGCGCGGCGATGGCGGGCAGGTCTTCGCGCGCCACCGGCAGGCGTTCGGACCAGCTCGGGTCGGGCCGCCATTGCGCCAGCCAGGCCGGCACGTCGTCGGCCGGCATCGGCCTTGCAATGGCGTAGCCCTGGGCCAGCTCGCAGCCCAGGCACAGCAGCAGGTGGCCGAGGTCCAGGGTCTCCACGCCCTCGGCCACGATGTCCTTGCCGAACGAGGTCGCCAGGCCCAGCATGCCCTGCAGGATGGTCAGGTCCTCGGGGTCTTCCAGCAGGTCCTTGACGAAGCTGCGGTCGATCTTCAGCACCGCGGCCGGCAGGCGCCGCAGGTAGGCCAGCGATGCATAGCCGCTGCCGAAGTCGTCCAGCGCAAAGGGTATGCCCAGGCCGCGGCAGGCTTCCATCACGCGCGCCACCTGCCCCACGTCGTCCAGCGTGCTGGTTTCCAGCAGTTCCAGCTCGAGGTCGCGCGCGCAAACGCCCAGGTGGGCACGCAGCAGGGCCTGCAGTCGCTCGACGAAGTCGGCCTGGCGCAACTGCTGGGCCTCGATGTTGACGCTGATCGGGATCTCCAGGCCCAGCGCCTTCCAGGCCTCGATCTGGGCCAGCGCGGTGTCCAGCACCCACTGGCCCATCACCAGCGCCTGCGCGTGTCCGCGCAGCGCTGGCAGGAACTCGTCGGGCAGCACCAGACCCTTGTCCGGGCGGCGCCAGCGCAGCAGCGCCTCCACGCCGATCAGCTGGCCGCTGCGCATGTTCACCTTGGGTTGGTAGAACAGTTCGAACTCGTTCTGCGCCAGGCCGCGCTGGATGGCGTCCACCGTTTCCTGGTGCCCGCGGATGTCACGGTCCTCGGCGGCGTTGAAGTAGTGCACGCAGTTCTTGCCCGAGAGCTTGGCCTGGTACATGGCGCGGTCGGCCTGGCGCAGCAGCTGCTCGGCGTCCACGGCATCGGGCTGCGGGTAGTAGGTCACGCCCATGCTGGCCGAGACGCGCAGCTCCTGGCCGCCCACCACCACCGGCTGTGCCGCCGCCACGCGCAGGCGTTCGAGCACCGGCACCGCGGCGCCTTCGTCGACCAGGTCGATGAGCACCGCCACGAACTCGTCGCCGCCCAGCCGCGCCAGCGTGTCGCCGGCGCGCAGCCCTTGCGACATGCGCTGCGACAGCGCCACCAGCAGCTTGTCGCCCATGGCATGGCCGTGCGTGTCGTTCACCGCCTTGAAGCCGTCCAGGTCGAGGAAGACCAGCGCCAGCTTCTGGTTGCGCCGCCGGTCGGTCACCATCGCCTGGCGCAGGCGGTCGGCCAGCAGGATGCGGTTGGGCAGGCTGGTGAGCGCGTCGTAATGCGCGATGCGCTCGAGCTGGAACTCGTGTGCCTTCTGCTGCGAGATGTCGGAGAACAGGCCCACGTAGTGCAGCACCCGGCCCAGGCGGTCGCGCACCGCGCTGATGGTCAGCAGCTGCACGAAGATCTCGCCCGAGCGGCGCCGGTTCCAGATCTCGCCGGTCCAGAAGCCTTCGGCCTTCAGGTGGCGCCACATCGCCGCGTAGAAGTCGCGGTCGTGCTTGCCCGAGCTCAGCAGGTGCGGCGTGTGCCCCAGCACCTCTTCGCGGCTGTAGCCGGTGATCTGGGTGAAGGCCTCGTTGACGTCGATCACGCGCGCGTCGGGCGTGGTGATGATGATGCCTTCGCGGGCGTGGTTGAAGACGCTGGCCGCCAGCTGCAGCCGGTCCTCGACCGCCTTGCGCTCGGTGATGTCGACCAGCACGCCGGCATAGTGGTTGAGGTGGCCGCGCTCGTTGCGCACCTCGTCGATGGTCAGCGAGACCCGGCGCACCTGGCCGTCCTTGCCGGCCAGCGCCAGCTCGCCCAGCCAATGGCCGTTCTGGCGCAGCGCGTCCCACATGAGACGGAACTCGGGCCCGGCCGGGCTGGGCGGCGCCAGCAGCATCAGGCTGCGGCCGCGGATCTCGGGCTGCGAGTAGCCGCTCAGGCGCTCGAAGGCGGCGTTCACCGACAGCATCTCGGCCTGCGGCGTGATGATGGCGATGGCGTCGGAGCTGCCTTCGAACACGCTGGCCGCCAGGCGGCGTTGCTCGTGCCACTTCTGGCGGCGAACGATCAGCAGCGCGGCGCCGGTCAGCGCCAGCAGCACCGGCGCCATCGTGGCCGCCAGGCGTTCGGCGTGGCGCTGCCAGTCGGCCAGCAGCGCCTGACGTTCCATGTGCACGGCCACCAGCACCGGGTAGCGCGCCGAGGCGCGGTAGGCCGTCAGCACCAGCGGCCCCCCCGGCAGCTGTTGGGTCAGCGCGCCGTGCTCGCTGACCAGCAGGCGTTCGGCCACCTGGCCGGCGCTGTGCGGCGTGCCCAGCGCATCGGCGGGGGCCGATGACATGAGCAGCAGGTCGTCGTAGCGCAGCCACTGCACCCGGCCGCGGTCCAGCGGGATCAGGTGGCTGGCGTGGTTGATGAAGTAGTCGGGGTTGAGCGCGGTCAGCAGGTACAGCGGCTGGCTGCTGGCAGGCAGGCGGTGCAGCACCGGCAGCATGAGAGGCTCGCGCGCGTCGCGCGCCGAGGCGCTGCCCAGGGGGCGGGCCGAGGCCAGGTCGCGGCCCAGCCAGGGCGGGCCGATGCGCAGCACGTTGGCATCGGCCTCGGCAGGCGGGTAGAAGCTGGCCAGGTCGACCACCTGGCCCAGCGCCTGCGGGCTGGAACTGGCGACGATGCGCCCCTGGGCGTCGAGCACGGCGATCGAGCGCAGCGAGGGCGTGGGCCGCAGCGCATCGATCAGGCGGCGTTCCAGCTCCAGGCGCTGCTGCGGCGCGGCGTCGGTCAGATCGAAGCCCGCGGCCACCAGCACGATGGATTGCAGCGTCTGGCTGATGGACTCCTCGAAGTTGCGCGCGTGGATCTCGGCCGTTTCCAGGCCGTGCTCCAGGGTCTCGGCGCGCAGCTTCCACAGCGCGTAGCCGAAGGCCGAGAACCAGCCGACCAGCAGCAGGCCCAGCAGCAGCACTGCACCGTGTCGGGCCCCCGGGTTGACCTGCATGGCAGGGGCAGTCCGTTGCAGCCGCGCTTCAGCGGGCCACGATGGCGTCGAGCTGGTGACGCCGCGCGTTCTCCAGCAGGCGGCCGTCGCGCTTCATCTCGGCCAGCACCTGCTCCACGCGGGCGTGGAAGCGGTCGTCGCCGGGCTGCACGGCCCAGGCGTAGGGGGTTACGTGGTAGGCCCCCGTTGGCGCCACCAGGCGCGCCCAGTCGCTGTTCTCGAGCAGGCGGCGGCTGAACGGGTAGTCGGTCATGAAGACGTCGGCGCGGCCCGACTGCACCTCTTGCTCGCGCGCCGCCGGGGTGTCGACGACGTTCAGCGTCGCCGCCTTGAGCCGGCTACGCATCACCGTCTCGTGCAGCGTGCCCTTGGCCACCACCACCACGGTGCCGGGTTGGTCGATGTCGGCCCAGCCCTGGATGCGGCGGTTGGTCTGCGTGGTGATCGCGTAGATGTCGCTGGCCAGGTGCGGCTGGGTGAAGCGCATGCGCGCCTGGCGTGCCGGCGTGATGCCGATGGCGAACATGGCAATGTCGCAGCGCTCGGCTGCCAGGTCGTCGGCCAGGGTGGCGAAGGAGCTGTCGACGAAGCGTGGCGTCACACCCAGTGCACGCGCCAGTTCGCGCGCGTTGTCGATGTCCACGCCCGCCAGCTGCAGCGTCTTGGGGTTGCGGAACGAGATGCCGTAGTAGTCGGGCCAGATGCACACGCGCAGGGTCTGGGCGGCCTGCACGGCGGCCAGACGGTCAGGCCCGGCCGCCCGGGCTGGCGGGGCCAGCAGCGCGCACAGGGCCAGGGCGGCGCAGGCCAGGGCGCGGCGGGGTGCGGCAAGGGCAGGGCGGCGCCGCGCGCAGGACGGGCAGTTCATCATGGTCACCACACGGCTTGTCGTTGTCACCTACGGGGCCGACTGAGTTGCATACCCCGGTCGGCGCGGGTCCTGCTTGCGTCTATCGGCAGGCCTCAGACTTTTTCGGCAGCCCGCGTGCGGGCTTGAGGCGCATCAACAAGCGCCCGGCGTCGCGGGGCGGCCGCTGCCTGTAAATTCGAGCCCCATGTTCACAGGCATTGTTCAGGGCGTCGCCATCGTGCGCACGCTCACCGACCGCCCCGGGCTGCGCAGCTTCAGGCTGGTTTTCGCGCCCGGTTTTGCCACCGGCCTGGCCATCGGCGCCAGCGTGGCGGTGGATGGCGTGTGCCTCACCGTCACCGCGCTGGCCGGCGCCGACGCGGCCGATTTCGACGTGATGCAGCAGAGCCTGGCGCTCACCACGCTGGGCACGCTGCAGCCGGGCAGCCGCGTCAACGTCGAGCGCGCGGCGCGCGACGGCGCCGAGATCGGCGGCCACCCGCTGTCGGGCCACATCGACTTCTGCGCCACGCTGGCGTCGATCCAGCGGCCCGAGAACAACCACCAGCTGCGCATCCAGGTGGCCGCGCCGTGGATGCGCTACGTCTTCCCCAAGGGCTACATCGCCGTCAACGGTTGCAGCCTCACCGTGTCCGAAGCCCTGCGCCAGGGCGACGGCAGCGGCTGGTTCGAGGTCTGGCTGATCCCCGAAACGCTGCGCGCCACCACCTTCGGCGACAAGGCCGAGGGCGACGGCCTGAACGTCGAGATCGAGCGCAGCACGCAGGTCTTCGTCGACACCGTGCGCGCCGCCATCGACGAGCGCCTGGGCCCGCTGCGCCCGGCGCTGGAAGCGCTGCTGCGCCAGCAGGGCCTGAGCCTGGACGACCTGGCGCGGCCGGCGGCGCTGCCGCCGGCCTGAGTCAGCGCCTCAAGGCACGTCAAGGCGCCTCGCACAGGCAGTGCACCAGGGCCGAGAACGGCCGACGCCCCTGCACCAGATCGGCCAGCACGCCCAGGTCCTGCGCGGCCGCGGCGCCCAGCGGCGCGGCCGGGCCCAGCAAGGCCTGCTGCCAGCCGGCCAGCAGTTGGGCCGGCAGTTCGATGCCGACGCCGAAGCGCCGCATCAACTGCGCCAGCCGGCCGGGTTCGGCCTCGATGTACTGCACGCGCGCGCCTGTGGGCAGCTTGGCCAGCGCGGCCGCCGACTGGATGGCATCGCCGTAGCTGCCCAGTCGGTCCACCAGACCGTGCTTCAGCGCGTCGCGGCCCGACCAGACGCGGCCCTGGGCCAGCGCGTCGATCTTCTCGGGGGTGGTCTTGCGCGCCACGGCCACGCGCTGCGTGAAGTCGCGGTAGATGTGGTCGATGGCCAGCTGTATCAGCTGGGCAAAGCGCGGATCCAGCTCGCGGCGCGGGTCATAGGCGCCCAGCAGCCAGGTGGTGCCGGCGCCGGCGGAGTGCACGCCCAGCTTGGCCAGCGCGGCGCCGCCGGTGGGCAGCATGGCCACCGCGCCGATGCTGCCGGTGATGGTGGTCTCGTCGGCGATCACTTCGTCGGCGGCCATGCTGATCCAGTAGCCGCCCGAGGCGGCCACGTCACCCATCGACACCACCACCGGCTTGCCGGCCTTGCGCAGCAGTTCCAGCTCGCGCCGCACCAGTTCGCTGCCGAAGGCGCTGCCGCCGGGCGAGTTGACGCGCAGCACCACGGCCTTGATGTGCTCGTCTTCGCGCGCCTTGCGGATGAGCTCGGCCGTGGACAGCCCGCCGATGCTGCCGGCCCCCGCCACGCCGTCGCTGATCGTGCCCTGGGCCACCACCACGCCCACGGCGTCGCCGTCCCGCGCCGGCTTCAGGCGCGCCCGGTAGTCGGCCAGCGAGACCTGGCGGAAGCTCTTGCTGTCGGGGTCCAGCGCGCCGCGTGCTATGAGCGCGGCGCGCAGCTCGTCGCGCGTCTTCAGCGCGTCCACCCACTGGCGCTCGAGCGCCCAGCGTGCGATGTCGCCGCCGCTGGCCTGCAGACTGGCCGGCAGCGATTCGATGGCCTGGGCCACGCTGCCCGCGGGCTGCTTGCGCGCCTTTTCCACGCCCGTGGTGTAGCTGGCCCACAGCCCGCCGTAGAGCGCGGCGTCGGATTCCTGCGTTTCGGCCGAGGGCGCGTTGGCGGCAAAGGTCTCGGCCGCGTTCTTGAACTTGCCGGCGCGGATGACGTTGGCGCTGATGCCCACGCGGTCCAGCAGGTCCTTGTAGTAGCTGCGGTAGCGGCCGTAACCGTCGACCACGACCGCGCCCATGGGGTGCAGCCACAGCTCGCTGGCGTGCGCCGCCAGGTAGTACTGGCGCTGGTCGTATTCCGAGCCCCAGGCGATGACGGGCTTGCCCGCGGCCTTGAAACGCTCCAGCGCCGCGGCCAGCTCGCGCAGCGTGGGCAGGCCGGCGCCGGCCATGCCGTCCAGCATCAGCACGGCGTGCGTGATCTTGGCGTCACGCGCGGCGGCGTCCAGCACCGCCAGCACGTCGCGCAGCGGCGTTTCGTCCGAAGGGCGGCCCTCCACCTGGCGCAGCAGGCTGTCGCGGCCGCCGCTGCGCTGCTCGACCACGCGGCCGGCGATGTCCAGCACCAGCGCGGTCTTGGGCTGCAGCGTGGGTGGGCCGCTGCGCAGCCAGGCCACGGCCAGCCCCACCAGCAACGCCAGCAGCAGCAGGTTGAACAGGGCGCGGCGGCTGGCGTCCAGCAGCCACCACAGGCGGCGCAGCAAGGCAAGGGTGGTGGATGGCGGCTTGGTGGAGGTCATTCGGGCTTTCCGTGCAGGGCAAGGTGGTGCAGCTTACGCAGTCGCAGCGCATGGGGCGGCCGCGCCGCGACGAAAGGCCCCCTGAGCGACGGGCGGGCCGCCGCCGCTTGCGATACTCCCGGCGCAGATGCAGTCCATCCTGGCCGTCACCGTCCCGTTCTTCGCCATCGTGCTGTGCGGCTGGCTGGCCGCGCGCGGCCGGCTGCTGCCGGAAAGCGCGATCCCGGGCCTGAACGCCTACGTGCTGTACTTCGCGCTGCCCTGCCTGCTGTTCCGCTTTGGCGCGGGCACGCCCATCCTGGAACTGCTCAACCCGGCGGTGCTGGGTGTGTACCTGGGCTCGGCGCTGCTGATCGTCTTCTTCACCGTGGCGGTGACGCTGAACAAGCGTGTGACGATGCAGAACGCCGCCTTCGGCGCGCTGGTGGCGGCTTTCCCCAACACCGGCTTCATGGGCGTGCCGCTGCTGGTGACGCTGCTGGGCCCGGCCGCGGCCGGGCCGGTGATCTGCTCGGTGCTGGCCGATCTGTTTGTCACCAGTTCGCTGTGCATCGCGCTGGCGCAGGCGGCGCAGAGTCCCGGCGGCGGCGGGGGTGGTGGTGGTGCCCGTCAGGCGGCCGGGCGCGCGCTCTACGGCGCGGTGACCAACCCGCTGCCCTGGTCCATCGCGCTGGGCGGGCTGTTCTCGGTCACCGGCATGAGCCTGCCCGGGCCGCTGCAGGTGGTGGTGCGCATGCTGGGTGACTCGGCCACGCCGGTGGCGCTGTTCACCATCGGTGCGGTGCTGTGGCGGGCCGGCCAGCACGCCCACAGCCGCACGCTCAAGCGCGATTACGTGCCGGTGGCGCTGATCAAGCTCTTCGTGCACCCGCTGCTGGTGTTTGCGCTGGCGCTGGCGGCGCGCGAACTGGGTGCGCCGCTGAGCAGCTTCCAGATCACCGTGCTGACGCTGGCCGCGGCCCTGCCTAGCGCCAGCAACGTGTCGCTGCTGGCCGAGCGCTACGGCGCCGACAACGGCCGCGTGGCGCGCATCATCATGACCAGCACGGTGCTGGCCTTCGTGAGCTTTCCGCTGCTGGCCTGGGCCTTCGGCGTGCGCCCGGTATAGGGCGCGGAATTGAGCCGGAAAGCGGCCTGAGTTCGGCCCATCTGGTCGTCGGGCGCGCGGCGAGACTGCTGCACCGGCACGCCGCATGGCGCGTCGGCCGCTGGAGCCCTGATGAGTCGCCTGCCCCCCGTGTCCGTCATTCGCCCTGCCTGGCGCCGTGCGCTGGCCGGCGCGCTGCTGTCCGCCACCTTCGGCGCACAGGCGGCAGGAAGCTGCGTCGACGAGACCAAGCAGCAGGACCTGCCGTCCGAGGCTGTGCAGCCCGCGCCCGCCGCCGAACCGCGGCTGGCGCTGCAGGCGCTGGTGCGCGAGGCGCTTGCGCGCAGCCAGTCGATCGGCGCCGCTGCGCTGCTGGCCGAGGCGGCGCTGCACGACGTGGACGAGACCCGGGCGGCCAAGGCGGTGCAGGCCAGCGTCGGTGGCGGCCTGGGCCCCGGCGGCAGCCGCAGCAGCAACGGCAGCGAAAACGCCGCACTGCAGGTTCGCGCGGGGCTCAACCTGAGCCAGCTGATCTATGACGGCGGCCGCAGCGACCGCCTGACCGACTGGCGCGTGCAGCTTGCCGAATCGGCGCGCAACGGCCATCTGAGCGAACAGGAACAACTGGCGTTGACCACGGTGACGCTGGCGCTGGAGCGCAGCCGCCTGCGCATGCAGGTGCAGGTATGGCGCCAGCATGTGCGCAAGATGGGCTGCCTGGCCGAGGCGCTGGACAGCATCGTCGCGGTCGACCGCGGCCGCGCCAGCGAGCTGGTGCAGGCAAAGAAGGCGCTGGCACAGGCCGAGCTGTCGCAGACGCAGGCACAGTCGCAGGTGCGCCAGGTCGAGGTGCGGCTGCGCCGCCTGGTGGGTGACGGCCTGCCCAGCGCCGAGGGCCTGGCAACGGTGTTCAGCATCGTGCCGACGCTGGAGCAGCTGCTCGCCGACGTCGAGCGCTCGTACGACATCGCGCAGCTGGGCCATCAGGCCGCCGCCGCCAGCCGCCTGGCCGAGGCAGTGGCCGCGGGCCGCAGCCCGCAGCTGAGCTGGACGCTCAACGGATCGACCGCCGTGGCCGCCGCCGGCAACGGCGCCAGTTCACGGTCGGGCAGCTACGCCGTTGGCGTGACCGTCAACATTCCCATCCTCGCGCCCGGTGTGGCACCGGCATCGGACGCGGCGCGCAAGCGTGCGCAGGCCGCGGTGCTGCAGCGCGCCGATGCGCTGGACGCGCGCCGCTTCCGCGTGGCCGAGGTCCACGAGCAGGCGCAGTCCAGCCTGGACCGCGCCAAGCGCCTGGCCGAGGTGCTGCGCAGCAGCGAACAGGTGCGCAATTTCACCTTGCAGCAGTGGCAGCAACTGGGCCGGCGCAGCCTGTTCGACGTGATGGGCGCCGAGAGCGAGCACTACGGCCTGCGCGTGGCCTATGTGAATGCGCTGCATGACCTGCAGCAGATGAACGCCAACCTGCTGTCGCTGGGGGGTGGGGTGAACGAGTGGTTGCGCTGAGCGCGGCCTTCATCCAAACAAGAAGCCCACAAGACATGTCCGCCAACGATTCACCGATCCTGAAGCTGAGCACGCTCGTGCCGAAGGGCGCGCGGGTCGATCCCTACGCCCATGTCGAGCCCGAGGTAGAGATTCCCGAAGACGCGGTCATCATGGCCGGCGCCTACGTCCCTGCCGGTGTGGTGCTGGGGCGCGGCTGCCGCATCGGACCCAATGCGGTCTTCGAGTCCGGCGCTCCCACGATCGTCAAGTGCCACGTCCACATCGGCGCCAATGCCACGCTGATGCCAGGCATCACCTTGGCCGCCAAGTGCGTGGTGCGGCCGGGCGCGGTGGTGCAGCGTTCGGTGCCGCCGGGCGCCATCGTCGAAGGCAACCCGGCCGCCATCGTCGGCTATGTCGATACCGAGGCCGGCCCGGCGGGCATCTCGGTGCACACGCCGGCCGCGGTGCGCGGGCCCACAGTCGAGGCGCTGGCGGTGCAGGGCGTGACGCTGCACCACCTGCCGGTGATCCCCGACCTGCGCGGCAGCCTCACCGTGGGTGAGTTCCAGCGCCAGATTCCCTTCGATCCACAGCGCTATTTCATCGTCTTCGGTGTCCCCAGCCGCGAGGTGCGCGGCGAGCATGCGCACCGCGCATGCCACCAGTTCCTGATTTGCCTGCGCGGCAGCTGCAGCGTGGTGGCCGACGACGGGCGGCATCGCGTGGAAGTGCAACTCGACGCGCCACACCGCGGCCTGTACCTGCCGCCCATGACCTGGGGCATCCAGTACAAGTACAGCGCCGATGCGATGCTGCTGGTGTTTGCTTCGCACCACTACGACGCGGCCGACTACATCCGCGAGTACGAAGAGTTCATCGCCGCGGTGCAGGGCACGTGATGGCAGATTGCTTCGTGCATCCGATGTCCGACGTGCAGGCGGGTGAGATCGGCGCGGGCACGCGCATCTGGCAATTCTGCGTCGTGCTGCCCGGCGCCCGCATTGGCCGCGACTGCAACCTCAATGCGCAGGTGCTGGTCGAGAACGACGTCGTGATCGGCGACCGCGTCACCGTCAAACCCGGCGTGCAGTTGTGGGACGGGATGACCGTCGAGGACGACGTCTTCATCGGCCCGAACGTCACCTTCACGAACGACAAGTACCCGCGGAGCCGGCGTCCGCCGCCGGCGTTCGCGCGTACCGTCATTGGCCGCGGTGCGGCGATCGGCGCCAACGCCACCGTGCTGTGCGGTCTGCGCATCGGCGCCGGCGCGATGGTCGGCGCGGCCAGCCTCGTCACGCGAGACGTGCCGCCCGGCGAGCTGTGGTTCGGCAACCCGGCGCGCTGTCGCGGGCTGGCGCCGCGCGCTGACGAGTTTGAGCCTTGCGACACTCGCACAAGCCAGGTCACCCGCTAAGGATGCCCCGCATGACACCCTTCCTCGACCTGAAGGCGATCAACGCCGCGCACCGCAGCGACCTGCTGGCGGCCTTCGAGCGGGTGCTCGATTCCGGCTGGTACGTCATGGGCCAGGAACTGCAGGCCTTTGAGGCCGAGTACGCAGCCTGGTGCGGCGCCGCGCACTGCGTGGGCGTGGGCAACGGCCTGGAGGCGCTGACGCTGGTGCTGCGCGCCTGGGGCATCGGCCCGGGCGACGAAGTGATCGTGCCGGCCAACACCTACATCGCGACCTGGCTGGCGGTGACGCATGTCGGCGCCACGCCGGTGCCGGTGGAGCCCGACGAACGCAGCTTCAACATCGACCCGGCGCTGATCGAGGCTGCCATCACGCCGCGCACGCGGGCGCTGCTGCCGGTGCATCTGTACGGACGGCCGGCCGAGATGGCGCCGATCCTGGACAGCGCGCGCCGCCACGGCCTGCGCGTGCTGGAGGACGGCGCGCAAGCGCATGGCGCGCTCTACCGCGGCCAGCGCCTGGGCGCGCACGGCGACGCGGTGGCCTGGAGCTTCTACCCCGGCAAGAACCTGGGCGCGCTGGGTGACGGTGGCGCCATCACCACCAATGACGCCGCGCTGGCCGAGCGCCTGCGGGTGCTGCGCAACTACGGCAGCCGCGTCAAGTACCGGAACGAGGCGATCGGCTGGAATTCGCGCCTGGACGAATTGCAGGCGGCGCTGCTGCGCTGCAAGCTGCCGGCGCTGGAGGCCGAGAACCAGCACCGCGCCGCCGTCGCGCACCAGTATCTGCAGGGGCTGCAGGGCCTGCAGCACTGCGGCCTCATGCTGCCGCAACTGCCGGCAGAGGCGACGAGCAGCAGTGCATGGCACTTGTTCGTGGTGCGTCACCCCGAGCGCGACCGGCTTGCCACCGCACTGGCCGGCGCCGGCGTCGGCACCGTCATCCACTATCCGCAGGCGCCGCACCTGCAGCCGGCCTACGCCGGCCTGGGCCTGGCGGCGGGCACGCTGCCGATCAGCGAGCGCCTGCACGCGCAGGTCCTGAGCCTGCCGATCGGCCCGACGCAGACCGCAGCGCAGACCGAGGCCGTGGTCGCCGCGCTGCGTGCGGCCGTGGGCGCGCCGGCCAGGCCCCGCCATGACGCAGTGACCGCCTGAAGGCCTGATCCCATGGACATCGTGACCCTGGTGCCGGCCTTCAAGCCGCAGTACCTGCCCGACTTGCTGAACAGCTTTCGCAACCAGACGCGGGCGCCACGGCAGATCATCTTCAGCGACGACAGCCCGGACGGCGCCTACGGCGCGGTGCTGATGTCCGAGGCGCTCGAGCCGCTGCGCCGCGGCCTGGCCATCGAATGCCACACCGGGCCGCGGCGCGGCGGCTATCCCAACGTGCTGCGCCTGCTCGAGCACTGGGCAGGGCGTTCGGAACTGGTGCACGTGATGCTCGACGACGACGTGCTCTACCCCGAGTTCTACGAACGCCACCTGGTCGCCCATCACTCGGCCCGATTGAGCTGCAGCATCAGCCGGCGCTGGTCGGCCAACGATGCAGGCTTGCCGATCGCCGGCCAGCCGGTGCCGCCGGCGCTGGCGAGCACCCCGCACCGCATCGTCAGCCTGGATGCCGACGTCGTCTTCATGAGTACCGCGATCGAGTGCAAGAACTGGTTCGGCGAGTTCAGCAACGCGGTCTTCCACGCCGACGCGGTGCCGGTGCTGCGCAAGCCGATGTTCGAGGGCGTGAGCTATGCCGGCCTGTGGGACCTGGGCGCCTTCATGGCCGCCAGCCTGGTGGCGCCCATCGCGCACATCCAGGACCACCTGGGCTACTTCCGCACCGGCGGCGCCGGCAACTCGGCCCAGTTCAACGGCCCCTACATGAAGGCGGCGCACCTGGGCTATGTGGCGCTCAACATGGGCGGGCGGCGGCTGGGCCGCTACACCGAGGCGCAGGTGCGCCACGCCTACGCCGTGATGGCCCAGGCGATGGTGCAGCGCTACGGCAGCCAGGACGACATGCAGCCCTTCATTGCCTTGCTGGTGCGCCTGGCGGCGGGCGAGGCACAGGCTGAAGCCGACTTCATCGCGCGCTGGCACGCCTACCTGCAGCGCCACGACTTCTTCTGATCGCACCTGTGAAGCTGCGCCTTGCCCGCTACGCCAGCCTGCTGCAGCGCACGCCTCCGCTGGAGGCCGAGGTACTGGTGCGCGGCCTGCTGGTGCAGTACTTCTTCCACGTATCCAACCGGGCGATGATCGAGATCAGCGGCCTGCAGCCCGGTGAAGTGCCACGCTTGAGCCTGCTCACGCCCACCGTCTTCAAGGGCCGCGGCCGTGTACGCGTGGCGGCTACGGCACTTTTCGGCTGGGTCAACTCGCCCTTCAGCTACCGCTGCAGCTACGTGGAGGCACGCAATCCGGAGGCAATGATCGAGATCGGCGACAAGACGACGATCAACAATGCCGCGGTGCTCATCGCCGAGGGCGCCGGCATCTCCATCGGCGCGCGCTGCCTGATCGGCACCGAACTGCAGGTGATGGACACCAACGCGCACGAGCTGGAACCGGGCCGTCGCCACCTGGCCGACACGCGCACCCTGCGGGTGGTGGTGGGTGACGACGTCTTCATCGGTTCGCGCGTGACCCTGCTCAAGGGCTGCCAGATCGGCGCCGGCTGCGTGATCGCGGCCGGGGCTGTGGTGACACCGGGCTTCGTGGCGCCGCCGCTGAGCATCGTGGCCGGCAACCCGGCGCGCATCGTGGGGCCGGTGCCCGGAGGGTCCGATCCCACCTTGGTCTTTGCATCGGACAAGACATGACAAGCAAGTACATGGCCATGACAGGCCTGAGCGTGACCGAGAATCTGGGTTCTCAGATGTGGCATTTCGCGTCGCTGTTCGCCATTTCACGTCGTACCGGACACCGGGTCTTGTTCTTCCGCGAGTTCGTTGACGTCGGAAAGGGCCTGCGCCTGCATCGACATTTCAAGGATCTGCCATTCGAGCTGATCTCCATCGACGATCTCAGCGAAAGTGAACGCAATCATGTGGTCTATCCGGTCCCGCGCGATGTCTTGGTTGACTCGCAGGTCTACCAACTCGATCCTGGACTGAACTACAACTTCACAGGGTTGTTCATTTCCTATCGCTACTGGTATCCCATGCGTGCCGAGGTCGCGCGCATGTACCGTTTCGACGACGAAACCCGTGCGCAGGCAAGGGAGGTAGTCAGCCGTGCATCCGAGGGCGGTCGTCAGGTGGTGGCGGTGCACGTGCGCCGCGATGATTACATCAATGGCATTTTCGTCAACGTGACACGCGAGTACTACGACGCGGCCTTCGCACACTTCGACTCGGCGTCCGTTAGTTGGCTGATATTCAGCGATGACCTGCCGTGGTGT
The DNA here is from genome assembly GCA_022842305.1 of Rubrivivax sp. GTDB lineage: Bacteria > Pseudomonadota > Gammaproteobacteria > Burkholderiales > Burkholderiaceae_C > Rubrivivax. Next base: position 4,730 of record JALHPY010000056.1, on the reverse strand, counting down.
CGGCAGGCATTCAGTGGCCTGGCAAACGTTCACTATTCGGATGGCGTGTCACCGATCGTCGACATGTGCGCAATGTCAATGTGCCGGCACAACATCATTGCCAATTCCTCGTTCGGGTTTTGGGGAGCCTTTCTCAACCGCCATCCGGACAAGCTGGTGATCTGCCCCGCGCGCACCATGAAGCAAGACAGGGTGATTCCGCATCTCAATTACGGTTGGTATCCAGACGAGTTCATTGGTCTGGACATGGGAAACGTCTAAGGCCCTTCACTGCCGCTGATTCCGCGCCCCTGGGGCAGCTACAGCAGCAGCATTGGCCGGAGCTCTTCCTGCGACCCCAGCTGCCACGGTGCAGGCGCGATGAGGGCTGCGTACGTCGTCACGGCCTCGGTCGGGGGTGGCCCGGTGGCAGGCCCAGGAAGTTCGCCTGCGGGGGGCGCCAGCAGTTCGGCCAGCGCCGGCGCGGGCGGTGGTGCGCGTGCCAGCCACACGTCGGCCAGCGTGCGCCGCGATCCGTCGGTCAGCGTGAACGATGAAGCGAGCCCGATCAGGTTGCCGTTGTCGATATCGGTGCCCGGTCGCGCGCTGATGTCCAGGCTGATGATGCGCAGTTCATCCAGCGCATGCAGCTCAGCCTGCTGGCTGCGGCCGTCGTGGTTGCTGTCCTCCTGCGCCAGCGCGACGTAGCCGTCGCCGGCGCTCCGGCCATCGAGCCCCGGCGTCGCCACGCCGTAGAGCTCGGTGCCGTCGTAGATGACGCCGTCGTGGTTGCGGTCGCGCACCAATAGCCCGGTGCCTTCTCCGGCCCAACCCCAGCGCGCCGCGCGGCCCGTTCCCGAGAGGTCGAAGTCCTCGCCCTGCGCGGCCGCTCTCGTGCGCACGGCTTGGCCATCCAGATCCAGCATCAGCGGTGCCGCCTGCAGCAGCGCATCCAGCTGCGTCGGCGTCAGCACCGCGACCAACTCGGCCGGGATGGCGGCGATCTGGTCGGGACTCATGACGCGGATGTCGGCGCTCTCCAGCCCGACCACCTGCGCGGCCGTGAGCGACGCCAGGTGCTCGACGGTCAATGCCTGGGCCTGCGCCGTGCTGAGCGCCGCGATTTGGGTGGTGTTCAGGCTCAGAAACTGCTCGCTGCTGAGCGCCGTGATCCCGGCCGGGGCCAGTGCCGTGAAAGCCGCAGTCGCCAGCGCACGCAGGTCGGCGGTGTCCATGGCCGATACCTGCACGGCAGACAAGGCCGCGGCCTGGGCCGATCCCAGCGCGGCGATCTGGGCCGTGCCCAGCGCGTCGAACTGATCGGGTTCAAGGCTGGCCAGCTGATCGGGCCGGAGCGCGCGCACCTGCGCCGTCGTCAGCGCCGCCACCTGGCCGGGCGCCAGCAGGTCGAGCTGCTCCACGCGCAGCGCCTGCAGCGCGGCGGTGGACAGCGCACGCAGGTCGACCGTCTCCAGCGCGGCCAGCTGCTCTGGCGCGAGGGCCTGCACCTGGGCGGTGGTCAGCGCAGCGAACTGCGCGCTGCCCATCGCGACCAGGGCGTCGGTGGCCAGGCTGGCCAGTTGCTCACTGCCCAGCGCCCGCACCTGCGCGGTGCTGAGCAAGGGCATTCCGGTGGCGCCCAGCGCCTCGATCTGCACCGTGGTCAGTGCCTGCACCACGGCGGTGGACAGGGCGCGCAAGTCCGCAGACTCCAGTGCCGCCACCTGGGCGGCGTCCAGTGCCGTCACCTGGGCCGAGTTCATGCTGGCCCACTGGCGCGTGCTCAGCGCGCGCAGATCCTCGTTGCTCAGGCCGCCCAGCTGCGCGCCGCTGAGCGCTGCGATCTGCTGCGTGCCCAGGCTGGCCAGTTGCGTGGTTCCCAGCGCGTGCAGCGCATCGGCCCCCAGGCTGGCAATGGCGGTGGTGCTCAGGGCGGCCGCCGGCAGCAGGACGCGCTGCGCCGCCGACAGGGCTGCCAACTGCTCGATGGACATCGCGGCGATCGCGGCACTGCTCAGCGCGCGCAGGTCGGCCGTCTCGAGCGTGGCGATCTGCGCCGTCGTCAAGCCCGCTACCTGGCCGCTGGTGAGGGCTGCGAACTGCGCCGTGCCCAAGGCGTTGAGATCGGTGCTGCTCAGGCTGGCGATCTGCGCCGTGCCCAGCGCCGCAACCTGCAGTGTGCTCAGGCGCGACATCTGCAGGCTGTCCAGGCTGGCGATCTGCTCGGTGCTCAGCGCGCGCAGCGCTGCGGTGCTCAGCGCGCGCAGGTCTGCAGACTCCAGCGCAGCGATCTGGTCTCCCCTGAGCCCGGCAGCCTGGGCCGTCGACAGCAGGCTGAATTGCGCGCTGGTGAGGGCGTTGAGCGTCTGCGTGGCCAGGCCGGCGAGCTGGACGCTGCTGAGCGCAACGATCTGCGCGCTGGCCAGGCTGGCGATCTGTGCCGGCAGCAGGCTGCCCAGGTCCTGCGGCGACAGGCTGGCGACCTGGGCTGCGCTCAGCGCGCGCAACTGGGTCGAACCCAGCGCGGCCCATTGTTCGGAGCCCAGCGCATCCAGCCCCTGGGTGCCCAGCGCCACGACCTGCGCCGTGGAAAGTGCGGCGATCTGGGTCGTGGTGAGCAGCGGCAACTGGGCCGACATCAAGGCCGCAAATGACGTCGAGCCGAGTGCGCGGATCGCCGCGGTCCCGAGGGCGCGCAGATCCGCTGCCTCCAGTGCGACGACCTGGGCCGTGGTCATCGCGGCAGCCTGCGCCGTGCCCAGCGCCGCGAACTGCGCCGTGTCGAGTGCGTTGAGCCGGTCGGTTGTCAGCGCCGCGAACTGCGCCGTGCTCAGGGCGGCGATGCGAGCGCCCAGCACGAAGGACTGGTTTGCCGGCGACAGCGCGGCGACCTGTTCGCTGCTCAGCGCCGCCAGCGCGCCCGTGCCCAGCGCGCGCAGGTCGGCGCTCTCCAGCGCCGCCAGTTGCGCCGTGGTGAGGCCGGGAACCTGGCCGCTGCCGAAGGCAGCGAACTGGGCCGTGTGCAGCGCGTTGAGATTTGCCGTGTCGAGGCTGGCGATCTGCGCAGGCGTGAGCGCGGCCACCTGGGCGCCGGCCAACTGTGCCCATTGGGCCGGTGCCAAGGCAGCCAGCTGGGCCGTGTCGAGTGCGTGCAGCGCGGCCGTCGCCAGCGCGCGCAGGTCTTGCGACTCCAGCGCGGCCATCTGCGAAGTGTTCAGCCCTTGTACCTGGGCGGCCGACAGCAGTGCGAACTGCGCCGCCGACAACGCGTTGAGCTGCGGTGTGGGCAGCGCGGCGATCTCGGCCGAGGTGAGCGCCCGCACCTGGTCGTCGCTCAGACCCGGGGTCGCTGTCGTCGGCGCCGCCGGCGGAGGCGCCGCCGCGGCCTCGTCCGGGTTGCCCTGGCTGACGTACTGGTGATAGGTGGTCGGACCCAGCACCGCCTCGAACAGGGATGCCAGGGGGCCCGTCAGGCTGCGCAGGAGCTTGCGCCACGAGAACATCGGCATGCCTTTCTGGAGTGCCGGTGGACGCGCGCGCCGCCACCGTGGCGGCGCGCAGTGTCCTTGCCGATCAGATCAGCGGCGTCTGATTGTTCAGCCCTTCCTCGAGCAGGCGTCGGTCGATGGCCAGGTTCACCGCCGTGGGGACTGCGGCCGCGGTCGGCGCTGCCGACAGCGTGGCTGGCAACAGCTCGGCAGGGGGCGCGGCCAGCAGGTCACCCAGACTCAGCGGCTCTGGTGCCGGCGCAGTGTCCCTGGCCAGCCAGACGTCGACCGCGGCGCGCTGGCTGCCATCGCTGGCGGTGTACGAAGACACCAGGCCCAGCAGGTTGCCGTTGTCCATCTCGGTGCCCTTGGCGGCGTTGAGATCGATCTCGATGACGCCGGCATCCGCCAGTGATTTGAGTTCGCCGGTGTCGGTCTTGCCATCGCTGTTGGCGTCGACCCAGACCTGCATCTCCTTCCAGGCCGCATCCTGGGCATTGAGCTTGCCATCCTGGTTGCTGTCCTCCAGCCCCATCGCGACATAGCCGTTGCCGGCACGGGTGCCGTCTTCGCGCAGCGTCGCCACGCCGTACAGCTCGCCACCGTTGTTGATGACACCGTCGTGGTTGCGGTCGCGCACCAGCAGCCCGGTGCCGTCCCCGGCCCAGCCCCAGCGGGCCTGGTCGTTACCGGTGCCCATCAGGTCGAACTGCACCCCTTCGCTGGCGGCCCGGGTGTTGATGCCGGCGCCGGTGAGGTCGAGCATGATCGGCGTGGCCAGGAAGTGCGCATCCAGCTGAGCTGAGCTCATCACACCGATGTCCTCGGCTTCGAAGGCGCCGATCTGGGCGGTGGTCATGGCCAGGATGCTGGTGCTGGTCAGGCCCGGAATCTGGTCTGTCGTGAAGGCCTCGATCTGGGCCGTGGTCAGCGCCCGCGCCTGGTCGGTGCTGAGCACGGCGATCTGCCCGGACGTCATTGACTGGAAGTCGGCAGTCGTGATCGCGCGGATGGCATCGGTGGTCAGCGCGCGAACCGTGGCTGGCCGCAGCGAGGCCAGGTCGTCACCGTTCAAGTTGGCCATCTGCAGCGTGGTAAACGCGGGCGACTGGCTGAAGCTGAAGGCGGCAAACTGGTCCCCGCTCATCGCGTTCAAGTCGGTGCTGGTCAGCGTGGAGACCTGGTCGGTGTTGAGCGCGGCGACCTGAGCAGTGGTGAGCTGCGCCATATGGTCGGAGGTGAGCGCACCGATCTGTGCGGTGG
>JALHPY010000055.1 GCA_022842305.1 Rubrivivax sp. | reverse complement strand
TCGCCGCGGTGCGCCTGCAGCCAGCGCGCCGCCGCGCCGCGGCCCAGCGCGTGCAGGGCTTCGAGGAAGCGGATGTCGGTGTTGAGCTTGCTGGACGGGTGCAGCGGCGCCAGGCCGGCTTCGTCGGCCACCATGTGCAGGCGCAGGTTCTTGTACTCGCCCGGGTCCACCCGGCCCTGCTCGATGAGCTTTTGCACGAAGGCGATGGCGCGCATCTCGCCGATGAGCCCGGCATTGAAGGTGATCTCGTTCACGCGGTCGGCGATCTCGGCCGGGGTGTCGGGCAGTTCGGGCCGCAGCAGCGGGTTGATCTTGACCAGCACGATGTCCAGCGGCTGGGTCTTGTAGATCAGTGGCCAGATCGCCGGGTTGCCGCTGTAGCCGCCGTCCCAGTAGGGTTCGCCGTCGATCTGCACGGCGCGGAACAGCTGCGGCAGGCAGGCGCTGGCCAGCAGCGCGTCCAGCGTCAGGTCGCTGCAGTCGAACACGCGCGGCTGGCCGCTGCGCACCGCGGTGGCGGTGATGAACAGCGCCAGCGGCCCGCGCCGCAGCGCCGCCGGCTGCACGTGGCGCGCCAGCACCTCGCGCAGCGGGTTGTCGCCCAGCGGGTTGAACTGGTAGGGGCTGAAGGCGCGCAGGAACTGCTGGCCCCAGGCATAGAACGGGTTCCAGTCGAGGTTGAAGCTGGCCAGGCTGCCGCCCACGCCAACACCAAAGCCGCCCCAGTTGCCGAAGCAGCGGCCCTGCGCCGCCACGTCGCGCCAGAAGTCCCCCAAAGCAGCGCGCGCACCGGCGCGCCCGCCCGCGGCCCAGCCCGTGGCCAGCACCGCGGCGTTCAGGGCGCCGGCGCTGGTGCCCGAAACGCCCTGCGGCACGATGTCCTCTTCTTCCAGCAGGCGGTCAAGCACGCCCCAGGTGAAGGCGCCGTGCGAACCGCCGCCCTGCAGCGCCAGGTCGATGGCGCTGGGGGCTGACGGTGAGGATGAGGGGAGTGCTTTGCGTGCCATGACCATAAGCGTAACCGGTATCCTGCCCAGCGGACGCCGCGGAACCGGCTCTGCCGGGCCGCTGGCGTCGCCCCCCTTGGGGGGAGGCGGCCGCAGGCCGCTTCGGGGGGTGGCCTAGTACCGGCCGGTGATGCCGGCCACGCGCAGGTAGACGTTGGCCAGCCAGGCCACCAGCGCGCGCTGCAGCCAGCCGCGCACGCCGCCGCGCCCGGGCGCGGCCGTCACTTCCTGCGATTGGGCAAAGGCCAGGTCCAGCTGCGCCGTCAGCGCCGCGGCGAAGTCGGCGTCGCGCACCACGACGTTGGCCTCGAGGTTGAGCAGCAGCGACAGCGGGTCGATGTTGGAGCTGCCCACCGTGGCCCAGTCGGCGTCGACCACCGCCACCTTGGCGTGCAGCCAGGCCGGCGTGTACTCGAAGATGCGCACGCCGGAACCGCGCAGTTCGGTGTACAGCGCCTGCGCCGCGAGCGCGGCGATGCGGTAGTCGACCCGGCCCTGCAGCAGCAGGCGCACGGCCACGCCACGCCGCGCCGCGTGGCGCAGCGCCCGGCGGAAGGCCTGGCCCGGGTAGAAATAGGGCACGGCCAGGTCGACGCGCACGCGCGCGCGGCGAATGGCCTCGACATAGCTGCGCTCGATGACGCGGCGCTGGCGCAGGTTGTCGCGCACCAGGAAGGCAGCGCGCACCGGCCCGCCCATGCCCTGTTCGCGCGGCCGGGCGCGGCCGCGCAGGCGCTGCACCAGGGCCACGGTTTCGCGCAACGGCGCGCTGCTGCGGGCCAGTTCGCGCAGCTCGTCGCGCCAGTTGCGCGCGATGTGGGCGCGCGCCCACATCGCCCGCGCCGTGGCGTGCACCGAGCGCGCCAGTGGCCCGGAGATGGCCACGGCAAAGTCCAGCCGCGGCGCCTCCACCCAGCCGTGGTGGATGTCGTGCCGGTCGTCGATCAGGTTGATGCCGCCGACGAAGGCGATGTCCTCGTCGCAGACGCACAGCTTGTGGTGCAGGCGGCGCAACTGCCCCACCTGCAACCAGGAGTACCAGCGGTCCAGCGGGCGGAACACCTCCAGCTGCACGCCGCTGCCGGCGAACCGGGCGCGCAGCGCGGTCATCGGGCCGAGCGAGCCGAAGCCGTCGACCACCAGGTGCACCGCGGTGCCGCGCGTGGCGGCCTGCACCAGCGCATCGGCAATGGCCTCGGTGGCCTTGTCGAGGTGGAAGATGTAGGTGACCAGCCAGACTTCTTCGCGCGCGGCCGCGATGGCCTGGCACATGCGCGGGAACAGCTGATCGCCGCCCTGCAGCAGCTCGACGCGGTTGCCGCCCACGTCGTCGGGCGGCGGCACCATCGTCCAGCCGCTCAGCCGGGCGAGGTCGGGCGTGGGCATGTCACTCGGGCTCCAGTTCCGCCACCAGTGGCAAGTGGTCGGACATGCGCGACCACGTCAGGCCGCGTGGCACCAGCATCGAGCGGCAGCTCAGGCCGCGCAGGTAGAAGCGGTCGAGCGCGAACACCGGCGCCAGCGACGGGAAGGTGGGCGGCCGCGTGCGCTGCGCCGACGGCGCCAGCGCGCGCGCCAGGCCCAGTTCCCGCATCGGTGCGTCCAGGCGCTCGCCCCAGTCGTTGAAGTCACCGGCCACCAGCAGCATCTCGTCCGCCGGCACTTCGGAAGCGATGAAATCAGCCAGGCGCTGCACCTGGCGCACGCGGCTGCGGTGCACCAGGCCGAAGTGCACCACCACGGCGTGCAGGCGGCTGCCGTTCCAGTGCACCGGCACGTGCAGCAGGCCGCGCTGCTCGAAGCGGTGGTCGCTGACGTCGTGGTGGCCGATGTCGCCGATGGGCCAGCGCGACAGCAGCGCGTTGCCGTGCTCGCCGTGGCGGGTGACGGCATTGCTGCGGTAGGCCGACTCATACCCCGGCGGCGCCAGGAACTCGGCCTGCCCCTGCTCGGGCCAGCCGAAGGACGTGCGGTGGAAGTGGCGCGACTCGCGCGTGTGGAAGAGGCGCACCTCCTGCAGGAACACCAGGTCGGCGTCGAAGGACTCGACCGCCAGGCCCAGGTTGTGGATCTCCAGGCGCTTGCGCGGCCCGACCCCGCGCACGCCCTTGTGGATGTTGTAGGTGGCCACGCGCAAGGCGCCCGCGCCACCATGTGACGGTGACAGCGTGGACAGTGCGGGGCGGTGCAGGCTCACGGCAGGTTCACGGCAAGTCGGGCGTCAGGAAGCGCGGCAGCTGCAGCACGGCCTCGGCGTTGCTGGGCGAGAAGCAGCGGTCGGCCGCCTCGCGCCAGGGCAGCCATACCTGCGCGCGGTGCTCGCGCGGGGCCAGCGTCACCGGCCGTGCGGCTGGCAGCGTGAGGCCGAACACGTGCTCGGTGTTGTGCGTCACGCCCGGGGCGTAGCGGTGGCGCCAGACCTCGTAGATCTCGTAGACGTTCTGCAGGCCCCAGTCGCGCAGCTCGCCATCGGTGATGCCGGTTTCCTCGGCCACCTCGCGCCGCGCGGCGGCGGCCGGCGCCTCGTCAGGCGTGTCCAGCGCGCCGGTCACGCTCTGCCAGTAGCCGGGCTTGTCGGCGCGCTCGATCAGCAGCACCTCCAGCGCCGGTGTGTGGATGACCACCAGCACCGAGCGCGGGATCTTGAAGCGGCGTGCTTCGGTCACCGCCGGCCTGGGTACGTCAGGCCGCGGGCTGGGGATTGCGCAGCCGGATGTGCAGCTCGCGCAGCTGGCCCTCGTCCACCAGGCTGGGCGCCCCGGTCAGCAGGCACTGCGCGCGCTGCGTCTTGGGGAAGGCGATGACGTCGCGGATGCTTTCGGCACCGCTCATCAGCGTGGCGATGCGGTCCAGGCCGAAGGCCAGGCCGCCGTGCGGCGGCGCGCCGTACTGCAGCGCGTCGAGCAGGAAGCCGAACTTGATGCGCTGCTGCTCGGGCGTGATGTTGAGCGCCTCGAACACGCGCGCCTGCACGTCGGCACGGTGGATACGCACCGAGCCGCCGCCGATCTCCCAGCCGTTGAGCACCATGTCGTAGGCCTTGGCGATGCAGGCCCCGGGGTCGGTCTTCATGAGCTCGTCGTGCCCGTCCTTGGGCGCGGTGAAGGGGTGGTGCACCGCGTTCCAGCGCTGCCCCTCTTCGTCGTACTCGAACATCGGGAAGTCGACCACCCACAGCGGCGCCCACTTGTCCTCGAACAGCCCGTGGTTGCGGCCGAACTCGCTCAGCCCGATCTTCAGGCGCAGAGCGCCCATCGCGTCGTTGACGACCTTGGCCTTGTCGGCGCCGAAGAACAGGATGTCGCCGTTGCAGGCGCCGGTGCGCGCGATGATCTCGGCGATGGCGGCATCGCTCAGGTTCTTGACCACCGGGCTCTGCAGGCCTTCGCGGCCCTTGCCGGCGTCGTTGACCTTGATCCAGGCCAGGCCCTTGGCGCCGTAGATCTTGACGAACTCGGTGAAGCCGTCGATCTCGCTGCGGCTCATCTCGGCACCGCCGGGGATGCGCAAGGCGACCACACGGCCACCGGGCGTGGTGGCCGGGCCCGAGAACACCTTGAAGTCCACGGTCTTCATCACCTCGGTCAGCTCGGTGAGCTGCAGCTTGACGCGCAGGTCGGGCTTGTCCGAGCCGTACTTGTGCATGGCGTCGGCGTAGCTCATCTCGGCGTACACCGGCAGCTCCACGCCCAGGGTCTTGCGGAACACCCTGCGGATCATGGCTTCGGTGATGGCGCGGATCTCGGCCTCGCCCAGGAAGCTGGTCTCGATGTCGATCTGCGTGAACTCGGGCTGGCGGTCGGCGCGCAGATCCTCGTCGCGGAAGCACTTGGTGATCTGGTAGTAGCGGTCGAAGCCGGCCACCATCAGCAACTGCTTGAACAGCTGCGGGCTCTGCGGCAGCGCGAAGAAGTGGCCGTCGTGGATGCGGCTGGGCACCAGGTAGTCGCGCGCGCCCTCGGGCGTGCTCTTGGTGAGCATCGGCGTCTCGATGTCGATGAAGCCCTGCTCGTCGAGGAACTTGCGCACCTCTATGGCCACGCGGTAGCGCAGCATCAGGTTCTTCTGCATCTGCGGGCGGCGCAGGTCGAGCACGCGGTGCGTCAGGCGCACGGTCTCCGACAGGTTCTCGTCGTCCAGCGGGAAGGGCGGCGTGACGCTGGGGTTGAGCACCTCCAGCACATGGCACAACACCTCGACCTTGCCGCTGGTGAGGTTGGCGTTCTCGGTGCCGGCGGGGCGCGCACGCACACGGCCCACGACCTTGAGGCAGAACTCGTTGCGCACGCCCTCGGCCGCCTTGAACATGTCGGCACGGTCGGGGTCGCAGACGATCTGCACCAGGCCTTCGCGGTCGCGCAGGTCGATGAAGATCACGCCGCCGTGGTCGCGGCGGCGGTGGGCCCAGCCCATCAGCGTGACGGTCTGGTCCATCAGCGCTTCGCTGACCAGTCCGCAGTAGGTGGTTCTCATGTGATCACTCCAGGCAAGGTTCGGGGTATTCGTCGGCGGGGGCAGCGCGGGTGCGGGCCGTTGGAGGGGTGCTGCGCGGGCCCGTCAGGGCTGGCCGGGGGGCTGTGCGCCGGCCAGCCCCGTCAGTTTCGGGCAGCCGCCGCCGCAGCCGCCAGCGCGGCCGGGGTGCCGGGCACCACCACGCCCATCGAGATGACGTACTTCAGGGCCTCGTCCACGCTCATCCTCAGCGCCTGCACGTCGGCCCGCGGCATCATCAGGAAGAAGCCCGAGGTCGGGTTGGGCGTGGTCGGCACGTAGACGCTGACGAAATCGGCGCCCAGGTGGCCGGCGACCTCGCCGCCGGGCTTGCCGGTGACGAAGGCGATGGTCCACGAACCCTGGCGCGGGTACTGCACCAGCACGGCTTCGCGAAAGGCGTTGCCGCTGCTGGAGAACAGCGTGTCCGACACCTGCTTGACCGAGCTGTAGATGCTCTTGACGATGGGGATCTTGCCCATCACCACGTGCCACTGGCGCAGCCACCACTGGCCCACGATGTTGGCCGCGAAAACGCCCGTCAGCAGCAGGCCGGCGGCGACGATCAACACGCCCAGGCCGGGCACGTGGCGCAGCCGCTCGATGCCGGCACGCGCCGATTCGGGCAGCACGGCCTGCGTGGCCGACAGCAGCCAGGCGAACACGCTGTCGAGCGTGCCCAGCAGGAAGGACAGGACCCAGATCGTCACCGCCAGCGGCAACCAGACCAGCAGCCCCGCGACGACGTATTTTTTCACGGCCGCGGCGGGCATCAAGTGCCCGTGGCCGGCGGCGGCGCGGGCGCCGCAGGGGCGGCCGCGGCGGCCTTCTCGGCCGGCTTGTCGGCCGTCTTCTCGGCCTTCTCGGCCGGCTTGTCGGCCGCTGGCGCTGCGGCGGGCGCAGCCTCGTCGTCCTTCTTGGCGGCCGGGGCGTTGTTGCCGCCGCGGAAGTCGGTCACGTACCAGCCCGAGCCCTTGAGCTGGAAGCCCGCCGCCGTGACCTGCTTGGCGTAAGTGGCAGCGCCGCAGGCCGGGCACTGGGTGAGCGGCTCGTCGGAAAGCTTCTGCAATACGTCCTGCGCGTGGCCGCAGCTGGCGCAGCGATAGGCGTAAATGGGCATGGGAATGGGGCCGCTACAAAGGGCGAAAGTATAGGCTGCCGGCGTGCGCCGGCCGCCGCGGCGGGGCCAATCAGCCCGGCCAGGGCAGCGCGATGCGCGCGACCAGCGCTCCCAGTACAAAGCCGGCCAGCGCCCACAGCAGCACCTGCAGCAGGCGGTTGGTGCGCCGCTGCTCGGCCAGCAGCGCCAGCAGCGCCTCGCTTTCGCGCGGCTGGCCCATCTGCTCGAGCGCACGGTGCAGCAGGCGCGGCAGTTCGGGCAGCATGGGTGCGTAGCGCGGGGCCTCGCGCTTGAGGCGGCCGATCATGCCGCGCACGCCGATCTGCTCGTCCATCCAGCGCTCGAGAAAGGGCTTGGCCGTGGTCCACAGGTCGAGCTCGGGGTCGAGCTGCCGGCCCAGGCCCTCGATGTTGAGCAGGGTCTTCTGCAGCAGCACCAGCTGCGGCTGCACCTCGACGTTGAAGCGGCGCGAGGTCTGGAACAGGCGCAGCAGCACCTGGCCCAGCGAGATGTCCTTGAGCGGGCGGTCGAACAGCGGCTCGCACACGGTGCGGATGGCGCCCTCCAGCGCATCGACGCGGGCCCAGCCCGGCACCCAGCCGCTTTCGAGGTGCAGCTCGGCCACGCGCTTGTAGTCGCGCCGGAAGAAGGCGATGAAGTTGTAGGCCAGGTACTGCTTGTCGGTCTCGGTGAGCGTGCCGATGATGCCGAAGTCCAGCGCGATGTAGCGGCCGAAGGTGCGCGGGTCCAGGCTCACCTGGATGTTGCCCGGGTGCATGTCGGCGTGGAAGAAGCCGTCGCGGAAGACCTGGGTGAAGAAGATGGTGACGCCGTCGCGCGCCAGCTTGGGGATGTCCACGCCGGCGCTGCGCAGGCGCTCGATCTGGCCGATGTTCACGCCGTGCATGCGCTCCATCACGATCACGCCCGGGGTGCACAGCTCCCACACCATCTCGGGCACCATCACCAGGTTCAGGTCGGCCATGTTGCGGCGCAGTTGCGCGGCGTTGGCGGCCTCGCGCACCAGGTCGAGCTCGTCGTGCAGGTAGTGGTCGAACTCGGCCACCACCTCGCGCGGCTTGAGCCGCTTGCCGTCGGCCGACAGGCGCTCGATCCAGCCGGCCAGCACGTGCAGCAGCCGCAGGTCCTGGTCGATGACCTCGAGCATACCCGGGCGCAGCACCTTGACGGCGACGTCGCGCCCGTCTTTCAGCACGGCGAAGTGCACCTGGGCGATGGAGGCGCTTGCCACCGGCTCGGGCTCGAAGCTTTTGAAGATCTCGTCCAGGCGGCGCGCGAAGGCCTTTTCGACCAGCGCCGCCGCGGCCGCCGCCGGGAACGGCGGCACACGGTCCTGCAGCCGCGTCAGCTCGTCGGCCACGTCCAGCGGGATCAGATCGCGGCGCGTCGACAGCACCTGGCCGAACTTGACGAAGATCGGCCCCAGGCGCTCCAGGCCCTGGCGCAGGCGCACGCCGCGCGGCGCGTCCAGCCGCCGCCCCAGCGTCACCAGGCGCACCAGGGCCCGCACCCAGCGCTGGGGGAAGGCCGACAGCGCAACCTCGTCCAGCCCGAAGCGCAGGACGGTGATGACGATGAAGATCAGGCGGCCGAATTGCCTCACCGGCCGACCCCGGCGGTGCGGGCCTTTCGGGCGTTGAGGGTGATCGCGGCCGCGCGCACGCCCGTGGCAAGCGTCATGACCCGCGCGAGCGCAACCGCCCGGCCAGACGCGACGCGGCCTGCAGCGCCGTGCGCAGGCCGCCGGCGGCGCTGCGGCCCAGCTGCTGCAACTGCTGCGCCACCATCGGGCCGAAGAGGCGCTCGAGGTCGGCCGTCACGTCCCAGCGCAGGTTCTGGATCAGCCAATTGACGTCGCCCGCGAGTTGCGCATCGCCGTCGATCTGCACCGAGGCCGGCTCGCCGGCCAGCGCGCGCGCGGCCATCAGCGCCGGGTTGGATGCGTCGACCTGCACCGCCAGGTCGGGCGTGGCCGCGGCGTCGTTGCCGCACCACTCGAGCAGGCCGGCCGGCGTGACGCGCCATGCCAGGGTCGGCGGCGCGGGCAGCAGCGAGGGCCAGCCCTCGAGCTTGACCGAGACCACGCGCGCGGCGTGCGGTCGCAGGCGCTCGGTGGCCACGGCCTCGGCCGCCAGCACATGGTTGAGGAGCAGGGTCAGGCGCTCGGCGAGCGCCGGCGCGAGCAAGGCGTGAAGACTTTGCAGCATCGTGTGATTGTAGGCAGGGCCCTTTGCGCCGGCGTCCGGGCCGGGCCCCGGGGCGACTGCGGGTTTGCGAGAGAATGCGGCGGCTTGCCACGCGCCGGGCCGCCAGACCCGCGGCCGCGAGCCCCAACCCTTGCCGGGCGCCCGCCGCTGTGCGCCACGGCGCGCCGTTCCATCCGCCCACCGATGTTCGAAGACCGAGGCTACAAACGCACCTTCTACAGCGCGCCCCAGTCGGTGACCTCGCTGGTGGCGGCGTTCCTGGAGCCCTCGATCACGGTGCTGGTGTTCCTGGCGGTGTCGGCGGCCTTCGACGAGCCCATAGGCCGCTCCGACCTGACGCTGTGCCTGCTCATCTTCGCCCTCACCTTCCCCGGCCGCAACCGCTTCTGGGACCGGCCGCTGAACACCGCCGTGGACATCGCCAGTTCGTGGCTGGGCCTGCTGGTCATCCTGGCGCTGTGCGGCTACGCCACGCGCAGCCTGCAGCTGTTCAAGACGGACATCCTGACGTGGTGGGCGCTGCTGACGCCGGTGCTGCAGTGGCTGGCCTACTTCGTCGGCCGCAGCGCGCTGCGTCACCTGGCGGCGCAGCCAGACAACCGGCGCTCGGCCGTGGTCGTGGGCGCCGGCGCTCTGGGCGTGAAGGTGGCGCGCGCCTTCCAGGCGCGCGGTGACATCGGCATGTCCTTCATCGGTTACTTCGACGACCGCGCCGACGAGCGCGTCGACCCGGCAGCCAAGGCGCTGCGCCTGGGCAACCTGCACGAGGTGGCGCCCTTCATCCGCGCCCAGGGCGTGCACGAGGTCTACGTGACGCTGCCGCTGGGCTCGCAGCCGCGCATCGTCGAGCTGCTGGAGCAGGTGCAGGGCACCACCGCCAGCGTGTTCTTCGTGCCCGACGTGTTCGGCATCAGCATCATCCAGGGTCGGCTGCAGGACATGAACGGCGTGCCCGTGGTGGGCCTGTGCGAGACCCCCTTCACCGGCACCAACCGGCTCATCAAGCGCGCATCGGACATCGTGCTGGCCACGCTGATCCTGGTGCTGACCGCGCCGCTGCTGCTGGCCATTGCCGTCGGCGTGAAGCTCAGCTCTCGGGGGCCGGCGCTGTTCCGCCAGCGCCGCAACGGGCTGGACGGCGAAGAGATCGTGGTCTACAAGTTCCGCTCGATGCGCACGCTGGACGACGGCGCGGTGGTGCGCCAGGCCACCAAGTCCGACCCGCGCATCACACCCTTCGGTGCCTTCCTGCGGCGCTCGTCGCTGGACGAGTTGCCGCAGTTCATCAACGTGCTGCAGGGCCGCATGAGCATCGTCGGGCCGCGCCCGCACGCGGTGGCGCACAACGAGCAATACCGCCAGCTGATCAAGGCCTACATGGTGCGCCACAAGGTCAAGCCGGGCATCACCGGCTGGGCCCAGGTCAACGGCCACCGCGGCGAGACCGACACCATCGAGAAGATGCAGGCGCGGGTCGAGTACGACCTGGAATACCTGCGCAACTGGTCGCTGGGCCTGGATCTGCAGATCATCGCGCGCACCATCAAGCTGGTGTTCTTCGACCGCAACGCCTACTAGAGTTCGCGCCATGCACCGCCCCAAATGCCACATAGCTGCCTGCCTGGGCGGGTTGCTGCTGGCCGTGGCCGGTCTGGTGGCCACGGCGGCGCGCGCCGAAAGCACGCCCTACTACCTGGGCGGCTCACTCAACCTGAGCCAGGAATCCAACCTGCTGGGCCTGGCCGACGGCGTGGCCCCGCCGCCGGGCCTGGCCAAGTCCGACACGGTGACCAGCAGTTCGCTGCTGGCCGGCTTCGACCAGCCCCTGGGCCGGCAGCGCGCCTACGCCAATGCCGCGCTGCGCCACATCCGCTACAGCCAGAACACCAGCTTCGACAACGAGAGCTACACCCTGGCGGGCGGGCTGGACTGGGCCACGCTGCACAACTTGTCGGGTGCGCTCACGGCCAGCGCCAGCCAGGCCCTGGCCAACTTCAACCTGCAGGAGATCGGCCTGCTGCAGCAGAAGAACCTGCAGACCACGCGCACCCTCGACGCCGTGCTGCGCCTGGGCGTGGCCGCCGAGTGGGCACTCGAAGCCGCGGGTGGCCAGCGCAAGGTGAGCAATTCGCTGGACCTGGCCTCGGTGCAGGCGCGCGATTTCAACCAGGACAGCGCCGCGCTGGGCCTGCGCTGGCGCCCCAGCAGCCTGGCGAACTTCTCGCTGTTCGGGCGCCAGACGCGCGGGCGCTACCCCAAGTTCCGCAGCAGCGCCGCCGGCTTCGAGGCCGACCGCTTCGAGCGCCGCGACATCGAGTTCGGCGCCGGCCTGGCCGCCAGCGGCGCCAGCAGCCTGGACCTGCGCCTTGGCATGGGCAGCACGCGCTACGACCTGAACGAACGGCGCGACTTCGATGGCACCACCGGCGCGCTGGCCTGGAACTGGCAGCCCAGCGCCAAGCTGCGCCTGGACACGCGCCTGTCGCGCGACGTCGGCCAGGACTCCTACGCCGTGACCGTTCTCAACACGCCCGGCCTGGCCGACTACAGCCGCGTCAACGACGCGCTGCACCTGCGCGTCGACTACGAGGCCTCGGCCAAGGTGTCGCTGAGCTTCGGCGCGACGCAAAGCTGGCGCGAGATCGTGCGCACGCTGGACAACCCCGGCGTGCCGCAGGACGCCAGCGACCGCGAACGCGCCACCACCTTCACGCTCAGCGCACGCTGGGTGCCCACACGCGCATTGCTGTTCGGCTGCGAGGCCCGCAACGACCGCCGCCGCGGCGGCGGCGTGCTCACCGCCGCACGCGTGGCTTCTGACAGCTTCAGCTGCTTTGCCCAGTTCACCCTCCAATAAGGGCACAACCCCATGGCCAACATCCTGCTCACCGGCGCCACCGGCTACATCGCCTCGCACACCTGGCTGGCGCTGCAGGCAGCGGGCCACCGCGTCGTCGGCGTCGACGACTTCTCCAACAGCTCGCCCGAGGTGCTGGCGCGGCTGCGTGAGCTGAGCGGGCACGAACCGCTGTTCGAGCGCGCCAACGTCTGCGACGAGCAGGCGATGGAAGCGCTGTTCCAGCACCGGCGCATCGACGCCTGCGTGCACTTCGCGGCCTTCAAGGCGGTGGGTGAATCGGCGGCGCAGCCGCTGGCCTACTACGCCAACAACCTGGGCGGCCTGCTCACGGTGTGCCGCACCCTGCAGCGCCACGGCGTCAAGCGCTTCGTCTTCAGCAGCAGCGCCACGGTCTACGGCGACCCCGCGAGCCTGCCCATCCGCGAAAACGCACCGCTGTCGGCCACCAACCCCTACGGCCAGACCAAGCTGATGGGCGAACAGATCCTGCGCGACCTGGGCGCCGCCGACCCGGCCTGGCAGACAGCCATCCTGCGCTACTTCAACCCGGTGGGCGCGCACGCGAGCGGCCGCATCGGCGAAGACCCGCGCGGCACACCCAACAACCTGATGCCTTACGTGGCCCAGGTGGCCGTGGGCCGGCTGCCGCGGCTGCGCGTGTTCGGCGGCGACTACGCCACAGCGGACGGCACCGGCGTGCGCGACTACATCCACGTCACCGACCTGGCCGAAGGCCATGTGGCCGCGCTGCAGCGCCTGCTGGACCAGCCCGGATCGGTCACTGTCAACCTGGGCACGGGCCGCGGCTACAGCGTGCTCGAGGTGGTGGCCGCCTACGCTGCGGCCAGCGGCCGCGACGTGCCTTATGAGATCGTGCCGCGCCGCCCCGGCGACGTGGCTGCCTGCTATGCCGACGCGGCGGCGGCCCATCAACTGCTGGGCTGGTCGGCCAAGCTGGACCTTGTGCGCATGTGCCAGGACAGCTGGCGCTGGCAGTCCATGAACCCCAAAGGATTCGACGCATGACTTCCATCGACGTACGCCCGGTCATCATGGCCGGCGGGTCCGGCACGAGGCTGTGGCCGCTGTCGCGCTCGGGCTTCCCCAAGCAGTTTCTGGTGCTGTCGGGCAACACCAGCCTGTTCCAGCAGGCCGCGGGCCGGCTGCAGGGCCTGGCAGGCGCCGGCATCACGGTGGCACCGCCGCTGGTGGTGGGCAACGAGGAGCACCGCTTCCTGGTGCTGGACCAGTTGCGCGAGCAGGGCCTGGCACCTTCGGCCGTGCTGCTGGAACCCATGGGCCGCAACACCGCGCCGGCGGTCACGCTGGCGGCGCTGCAGGCGCTGCAGGACGGCGCCGACCCGGTGCTGGTGGTGACCCCGGCCGACCAGACCGTCACCGACGAGGCTGCCTTCACCGCGGCGCTGCGCCACGCCGTGACCAGCGCCGCGGCCGGGGCCATCGCCATCCTGGGCGTCACCCCCGACCGGCCCGAGACCGGCTACGGCTACATCCGCGCCGAAGACGGCCGCGTGGCGCAGTTCATCGAGAAGCCCGACCTGGCCACCGCCGAGAAATACCTGGCCGACGGCGGCTACTACTGGAACGCCGGCATGTTCGTGCTGCGCGCCTCGGTGTGGATGGCGGCGCTGGAGCGCTTCCGCCCCGACATCGCCGCCGCCTGCCGCGCCGCCTGGGCGGTGCGCAAGACCGACGCCGAATTCGTGCGCCCGGGCAAGGCCGAGTTTGCCGCCGTGCCGGCCGAATCGGTGGACTACGCGGTGATGGAGGCCTGCCCCGGCGTGCTGGACATCCGCATGGAGCCGCTGGCCGCCGGCTGGAACGACCTGGGCGCCTGGGAAGCCGTATGGCAGGTGGCGCCCAAGGACGAGAACGGCAACGCGACAGTCGGCGACGCCATCGTCAGCGACAGCCGCAACACCCTGGTGCACGCCACAAGCCGGCTGGTCAGCGCCGTGGGCCTGCAGGACCTGGTGGTGGTCGAGACCCCCGACGCGGTGCTGGTGGCCAGCCGCGAGAAGAGCCAGGACGTGAAGAACATCGTCGCGCAGCTGGGGCGAGAGCAACGTGGCGAACAGGCACTGCACCGCAAGGTGCACCGGCCCTGGGGCTGGTACGACAGCATCGACCACGGGCCGCGCCACCAGGTCAAGCGCATCATGGTCAAGCCCGGCGCGTCGTTGAGCCTGCAGATGCACCACCACCGCGCCGAGCACTGGATCGTGGTGACGGGCACCGCCGAAGTGACGGTGGGCAACAAGGTGCTGCTACTGGCCGAGAACCAGAGCACCTACATCCCGCTGGGCGAGACGCACCGCCTGCGCAACCCGGGCAAGGTGCCGCTGGAGATCATCGAGGTGCAATCCGGCAGCTACCTGGGCGAGGACGACATCGTGCGCTTCGAAGACACCTATGGAAGAGCGACATGACGATCCTGGTCACCGGCGGCGCCGGCTTCATCGGCAGCAACTTCGTGCTCGACTGGCTGGCGGCCGGCGACGAGCCGGTCGTCAACCTCGACGCCCTCACCTACGCCGGCAACCTGCAGAACCTGGCGGCGCTGCAGGGCGACGCGCGGCATGCGTTCGTGCACGGCGACATCGCCGACCGCGGGCTGCTCGACCGCCTGTTCGCCGAGCACCGCCCACGCGCCGTGCTGCACTTCGCGGCCGAGAGCCACGTCGACCGCAGCATCCACGGCCCCGGCGCCTTCATCAAGACCAACGTCGAGGGCACGTTCACGCTGCTCGAAGCGGCACGCGCGCACTGGGGCAGCCTGGGCGATGACGGCAAGGCCGCGTTCCGCTTCCACCACGTCAGCACCGATGAGGTGTACGGCAGCCTGGCCCCCGCCGACCCGGCCTTCACCGAAGAGCACCTGTACCAGCCCAACAGCCCCTACAGCGCCAGCAAGGCCGCCAGCGACCACCTGGTGCGCGCCTGGCACCACACCTACGGGCTGCCGGTGCTCACCACCAACTGCAGCAACAACTACGGGCCATACCACTTCCCCGAGAAGCTGATCCCGCTGATGATCGTCAACGCGCTGGCCGGCAAGCCGCTGCCCATCTACGGCGACGGCCAGCAGGTGCGCGACTGGCTCTACGTGGGCGACCACTGCAGCGCCATCCGAGCCGTGCTGGCGCGCGGCCGCGTCGGTGAGACCTACAACATCGGCGGCTGGAACGAGATGACCAACAAGCAGATCGTGCACCGCGTCTGCGCGCTGCTGGATGAACTGCGCCCCAGCGCAGACGGCCCCTACACGCGGCTCATCACACACGTGAAAGACCGCCCGGGCCACGACCGCCGCTACGCCATCGACGCGCGCAAGATCGAACGCGAACTGGGCTGGCGCCCGGCCGAGACCTTCGACACCGGCATCCGCAAGACCGTGCAGTGGTACCTGGACCATGCCGACTGGGTGGCCAACGTGCAGAGCGGCGGCTACCGCGACTGGCTGGCCACCAACTACGCCGCGCGATGAAGATCCTGCTGCTGGGCAAGAACGGCCAGGTGGGCTGGGAACTGCAGCGCGCGCTGGCGCCGCTGGGCGAGGTTCTGGCCTGCGACTTCGATTCGCCACCACCGCTGCAGGCCGACTTCTCGCGGCCCCAGAGCCTGCCGGAGCTGATCCGCCGCGTGCACCCC
The DNA here is from genome assembly GCA_022842305.1 of Rubrivivax sp. Classification (GTDB taxonomy): domain Bacteria; phylum Pseudomonadota; class Gammaproteobacteria; order Burkholderiales; family Burkholderiaceae_C; genus Rubrivivax. The sequence goes on along the minus strand of JALHPY010000055.1, from coordinate 9,894 downwards.
GACGCCATCGTCAACGCCGCGGCGCACACCGCGGTCGACAAGGCCGAGAGCGAACCCGATCTGGCGCGCACGCTCAACGCCACCGCACCGGGTGTGGTGGCGCGCGAGGCGGCGGCCCTGGGCGTGCCGCTGGTCCACTACAGCACCGACTACGTCTTCGACGGCAGCGGCGACCAGGCGCGCGACGAAGAAGCCGCCACCGGCCCGCTGAGCGTGTATGGCCGCACCAAGCTCGAGGGCGAACAGCTCATCCGCGACAGCGGCTGCACGCACCTGATCCTGCGCACCAGCTGGGTCTACGCCGCGCGCGGCGGCAACTTTGCACGCACCATGCTGCGGCTGGCGGCCGAGCGCGACGCGCTCAAGGTCATCAGCGACCAGATCGGCGCACCCACCGGCGCCGAACTGCTGGCCGACGTCAGCGCGCACGCGCTGCAGCGCCTGCGCCACGAGCCGACGTTGGCCGGCACCTACCACTGCGTGGCCGGCGGCCACACCAGTTGGTTCGACTACGCGCGCTTCGTCATCGAATGGGCCCGCGCCCGCGGCCATGCCGTGAAGGTGGCGCCCGACGCCATCCAGGCCATCCCCACGCGCGACTACCCAACGCCGGCGCAGCGGCCGCTCAACTCGCGCCTGGCCACGGGCAGGCTGCAGCAGGCCTTCGGCCTGAAGCTGCCGCACTGGCAGGCGGGCGTGGAGCGCATGCTCACCGAAGTTCTCGGCCACTGAAATCGACGAAAGCACAAGCATGCAACGCAAGGGCATCATCCTCGCCGGCGGTTCCGGCACCCGGCTGCACCCGGCCACGCTGGCCATGAGCAAGCAGCTGCTGCCGGTGTACGACAAACCCATGGTGTACTACCCGCTGTCCACGCTGATGCTGGCGGGCATGCGCGACGTGCTGCTGATCAGCACGCCGCAGGACACGCCGCGCTTCCAGTCGCTGCTGGGTGACGGCAGCCGCTGGGGCATGAACCTCAGCTACTGCGTGCAACCCAGCCCCGACGGCCTGGCGCAGGCTTTCATCCTGGGGCGCGGTTTCGTCGGCGGCGCGCCCAGCGCGCTGGTGCTGGGCGACAACATCTACTACGGCCACGACTTCGCGGCGCTGCTGATGCGGGCACGGCAGCGGCCCCAGGGCGCCACGGTGTTTGCGTACCACGTCAACGACCCCGAACGCTACGGCGTGGTCGAGTTCGACGCGCAGCGCCGCGCGCTCAGCATCGAGGAAAAGCCCAAGAACCCCAAGAGCAACTACGCCGTCACCGGCCTGTACTTCTACGACGAGCAGGTGTGCGACATCGCCGCGGCCATCAAGCCCAGCGCGCGCGGCGAGCTCGAGATCACCGAGGTCAACGCGCAATACCTGCGCCAGGGCCAGCTGGCGGTCGAGATCATGGGCCGCGGCTATGCGTGGCTGGACACGGGCACGCACGACAGCCTGCTCGAGGCCGGGCAGTTCATCGCCACGCTGGAAAAGCGCCAGGGACTGAAGGTGGCCTGCCCCGAAGAGATCGCCTACCGCGCCGGCTGGATAGACGCCGAGCAGGTCGAGCGCCTGGCCGCGCCCATGCTCAAGAACGGCTACGGCCAGTACCTGATGCAGCTGCTGCGCGAGAAGAAGGCGTTCTGAGCATGAAGCTGAGCGCGACATCTCTGCCAGGTGTGATGGTCGGCGAACCGGCGGTCTTCGGCGACGACCGCGGCTGGTTCATGGAGAGCTTCCACGAGGCCCGCTTCGAGGCCGCCCTGAGCGCAGCGGGGCAACCGCTGCCGCGCCGCTTCGTGCAGGACAACCACTCGTGCAGCAAGGCCGGCGCGCTGCGCGGCCTGCACTACCAGCTGGCGCCGCACGCGCAGGGCAAGCTGGTGCGCGTGGTGCAGGGTTCGGCCTGGGACGTGGCGGTGGACATCCGCGAAGGCTCGCCGCACTTCGGCCAGTGGTTCGGCATCGAGATCAGCGCCGCCAACCGCCTGCAGCTGTGGATCCCCGAAGGCTATGCGCACGGCTTCCTGGCGCTGCAGGACGACACGCACTTCCTCTACAAGACCACCGACGTCTACGCGCGCGAGTGCGAGCGCGCCATCCGCTGGGACGACCCGACCCTGGCCATCGCCTGGCCGCTGGCCGGCATCACGCCGCTGGTGGCGGCCAAAGACAGTGCCGCGCCGCTGCTGGCGCAGGCGGAATTGCCTCAGCGCTGAAGAGCACACGCCCCACAAGAAAAAACCGCGGCCGAGGCCGCGGTTTTCATTGGGGCTGGACCTGGATCAGGTCGCGGCACGGATGTTCGAAGCCTGCGGGCCCTTCTGGCCTTGCTTCACTTCGAACTGCACCTTCTGGTTTTCGGCCAGGCTGCGGAAGCCGCCGGTGCTCTGGATTTCGCTGAAGTGGGCGAAGAGGTCCTTGCCACCACCGTCGGGGGTGATGAAGCCGAAGCCCTTGCCATCGTCGAACCACTTCACGGTACCGGTTTGCGTCGTCATGATGAGTTTTCCTTTCACGGTTGCTGCGCAGCACATGCTGTCGCAGTGCAGATGCGGCCAAGAAAATCACCGATCAAGGATTCCGCACAAGCCCCATGAGAGGGGACGCAACAGAAACCGTCAAACAACAATCTTGCTCAAATCTACCCCGCCACTGTAACCCATCCGACCCGAGCACCTGGGGGAGGTCCCAAATAAACCCTGAGCGGCACGGCGGTGGCCCCTGCGCGCGAGTGATATCTTCGCCGACTGTCGAGATCACCACCCGTTCCATGACCAAGACCGCACTCATCACCGGCGTCACCGGACAAGACGGCGCCTACCTGGCGCAACTGTTGCTGGACAAGGGCTACGAGGTGCACGGCATCAAGCGCCGCGCCTCGCTCTTCAACACCGACCGCGTCGACCACCTGTACCAGGACCCGCACGTCGAGCACCAGCGCTTCAAGCTGCACTACGGTGACCTGACCGACAGCACCAACCTGATCCGCATCGTGCAGCAGGTGCAGCCCGACGAGATCTACAACCTGGGCGCGATGAGCCACGTGGCTGTGAGCTTCGAACAGCCCGAATACACGGCCGACGCCGACGGCATCGGCACGCTGCGGCTGCTGGAAGCCATCCGCATCCTGGGCCTGCAGAAGAAGACGCGCTTCTACCAGGCCAGCACCAGCGAGCTCTACGGCCTGGTGCAGGAGATCCCGCAGAAGGAGACCACGCCCTTCTACCCGCGCAGCCCCTATGCGGTGGCCAAGCTCTACGCCTACTGGATCACGGTCAACTACCGCGAGGCCTACGGCATGTATGCCTGCAACGGCATCCTCTTCAACCACGAGAGCCCGGTGCGCGGCGAGACCTTCGTCACGCGCAAGATCACCCGCGCCGTGGCGCGCATCGCGCTGGGCCTGCAGGACTGCGTGCACCTGGGCAACCTGGGCGCCCTGCGCGACTGGGGCCATGCGCGCGACTACGTGCTGATGCAGTGGCTGATGCTGCAGCAGGACCAGGCCGAGGACTTCGTCATCGCCACCGGCGAGCAGCACAGCGTGCGCGAGTTCGTGCAGCGCTCGGCCGCGGTGCTGGGCATCACCGTGGCTTTCCAGGGCGAAGGCGTGGCCGAGGTCGGCGTGGTCACTGCCGTGGAGCGCACGCAGGGCCAGCAGCGCGCCAAGTGCAAGCCGGGCGACGTGATCGTGCGCGTGGATCCGGCCTACTTCCGCCCGACCGAAGTCGAGACGCTGCTGGGCGACCCGGCCAAGGCCAAGGCCAAGCTGGGCTGGGTACCCACCACCAGCTTCGAGCAACTGGTGACCGAGATGGTCGAGAGCGACTACAACAGCGCACGCCGCGACAGCCTCGTCAAGCTGGCCGGCTTCCAGGCCTACGACCACCACGAGTGAGGCCCATGGACCGCGACAGCCGCATCTTTGTCGCCGGCCACCGCGGCCTGGTGGGCAGCGCCATCGTGCGCCGGCTGCAGGCCGACGGCCACGCGCAGCTCATCACGCGCACGCACGCAGAACTGGACCTGAGCGACGAGCACGCCACGCGCGCCTTCTTCGAGGCCGAGCGCCCGCAGTTCGTGTTTCTGGCGGCGGCCAAGGTCGGCGGGATCATCGCCAACAACACCCGGCCGGCCGAGTTCATCCGCGACAACCTGGCGATCCAGACCAACGTCATCCACGCCGCCTGGCTGGCCGGCGTGCAGCGGCTGCTGTTCCTGGGCTCGAGCTGCATCTACCCGCGCCTGGCGCCGCAGCCCATGCGCGAGCGCGACCTGCTCACCGGCCCGCTGGAGCCGACCAACCGGCCCTATGCGCTGGCCAAGATCGCCGGCATCGAGATGTGCTGGAGCTACAACCGCCAGTACGGCACGCGCTACCTGGCCGCCATGCCCACCAACCTGTACGGCCCGGGCGACAACTACCACCCCACGCACAGCCACGTCATCCCGGCGCTGATCCGCAAGTTCCACGAGGCTAAGGCGCGCGGCGAGGCCCAGGTGCTGGTGTGGGGAACGGGCACGCCGCGGCGCGAGTTCCTGTACAGCGACGACATGGCCGACGCCTGCGTCTTCCTGATGAAGCTGCCCGATGAGCGCTACACCGCGCTGCTGGGCAGCGACGAAAGCGTCAGCGGCCGCTTCGAGCCGCCGCTGGTGAACATCGGCGTGGGCAGCGACATCACCATCGCCGAACTCGCCGCCACCGTGGCCACAGTGGTGGGCTACCGCGGCGACATCGTCTACGACAGCAGCAAGCCCGACGGCACGCCGCGCAAGCTGATGGACGTGGGGCTGATCAATGCCGCCGGCTGGCAGGCGCGCACACCCTTGACCGATGGCCTGCGCGTGGCCTACGAGGAGTTTTCACGCCAGGGCGACTAGGCGGCGACGGGCGGCGCTATCCTGCAGCATCCCCTTACAGCCCATACCTGCTGCCACCTGATGCCCCGGCAGCGGGCACCGATCTCCAGTGCAAACGCTGGAGCCTCGAGTGCCTGCCCTTGTCTCACCCTTCCGCCCCATGCTTGCCAGCCTGATCGCCAGCGCCGTGTTGATCGCCTGCGGCGGGGGTTCCGACGGGGCTTCGGAGGCGCTGGTGGTGGCCGAGGCGCCCGGCATCGTGCGTGCCACGGCGGTCGCGCCCGTTGCAGCGCCCGTCGCTGCTGCAGCGCCGGCCACCCCTGAGTCCGGCACGCCCGCCTTCACGCCGCCCACCGCCACCGACCCCGGCGCTGCGTTGCCACTGGTCTTCAACGCCTCCAGCAGCGCGCGCCCCGGCGACATCGTCAGCCTGCAGGGCGAGGACTTCGGCAGCGCGCCGCTGGTCTGGCTCGAATCGCTGGGCAGCACGCCGGCCACGCCGCTGCCGGTGCTCAACCGGGTCGGCAGCGGCTGGCTCGCGGTGCAGATCCCGGCCAGCGCCACGGGCGCACTGGCGCTGCGCATCTTCAACGGCGCCAACACCAGCGCGCGCGTGCTGCTCAACGCCGCCGCGCCGCACCACCTGGACGCGACGCAGATCGTCCCCGGCGGTGCCTTCCGCGTGCTCGGGCGCAACCTGCTGCTGGCGGCATCGACGCCGGTGGTCACGGTGGACGGGCTGCCGGCCGCCATCGACCTGGCTGCCAGCGACGAACACCTGCTCAGCGTCACCGCGCCCCTGGGCCTGGCCGCCAACGCTGCGGCACGCATCCTGGTGGACAACGGCAACGGCAGCGGCCCCGCCCTGCTGGAACGCCCGATCCGCGTCGTCACTGGGCAGACCGGCGATCCGCTGGGCCTGGGCGTGGGCTGGGGCGCGGGCTTTGCGGCCATCGCCGCACGCGGCATCGACGCCGCCACCGACGCCAGGCTGGCCAGGCGCGTGGTCTGCGACGGGCTCGGCGACGACAGCGCCGCCATCCGCGGCGCGCTCGAGTTCGCGCACCGCAACGGCGGCGGCGTGGTCAGGCTGCCCGCGGGCGTGTGCCTGCTCGGCCGCGGCGTGCAACTGCACTCGGGCACCGTGCTGCAGGGGGCGGGCAAGGACCTGACCGAACTGCGCCACAGCGGCGACTCGGCGGTGTTCGCCTACGACGCCGACCTGATCGCGCTGCGCCACCTCACGCTCAGCAACACCGGCAGCAGCGCCGGCAGCAGCCTCAACCTCAAGCACAGCAGCCGGCTTGCCGTGCAGGGCGTGCGCGTCAACCAGGGTCATTCGGCGATGGCCTGGATCTACGACCACCGCAACGTGGTGGTGCGTGACAGCGAGTTCCTGCAGACCGGCAGTCTGGGTGCCACCGGGGCCGCGCACCTGTCGGGCAACAGCGGCCTGGTGTTCACCGGCAACCGCGTCGCGTTCCGCAACAACATCGGCACCAACCTCGACCGCGTCAGCGACGCCTTCGTGCAGGGCAACAGCTTCACCCGCGACGCCAGCCACCAGGGCGACCCCGGCGTGGTGCACGTGCTGACGCTGAACTTCGCCCACCGCATCGCGCTGCTGGACAACAGCTTCCGCGTCGTCGGCGGCCCGGTAGACCCGCACAAGAACGACGGCGAGACGATCCTCACCGAAGGCGGCGGTGCGCGCCGCACCGAGGGCCTTGGCCAGGTGGCCGCCGCCACGCCCCTGGGCCTGTTCGACCCGCGGGCCCGCCTCAACCCCAACGTGCCCGAGCAAGGCGTGCTGCCCGAGAATTTCGGCATCACCATCGTCGCCGGCAAGGGCGCCGGGCAGTCGCGCCGCGTGACGCAGTTCAGCGCCGGCCAGTTCACGATCGACCGGGCCTGGGATTCGCTGCCCGACGCGAGCAGCCGCTACGCCACCGCCACCTGGGGGCTCGAGCAGGCGCTGATCCGCGGCAACACGTTGAGCGACAACCCGCGCGGCATCGTGCTGTGGTCGACGGCGCTGCGCGAGGTCGAGATCGCCGGCAACAGCCTGCAAGAGAACGGCGGCATCCTGGTGCGCGCCTTCCAGCGCCTGGCCGACGGCTGGTTCACCCCGGTGCTGAACGTGCGTGTGCTGGGCAACCGCATCGCCAACGCAGCGCAGCGCACGCCCGCCTACGTGAGCGTGCATTTCGCCAACGGCGACGGCCAGGCCTTCGGGATGTCGCACGTGGGCGTCGAGGTGCGGCGCAACCAGCTCAGCGCCAACAGCCCCAACATCGCGCCCGCCAGCCACCTGGGCCCCGCCGAGCGCGAAGGCTACATGGTGCAGATGAACGTCGAGGCCCCCGGCAGCGCGCCCTCCAGCCTGCCGCGCCTGCTGGGCACCGTGCTGCAGGACAACCGCTGCAGCCGTTGTGCCACCGCGTTCCGCCTGGGCAGCGGCGCCGCCGGCACCATGCTGCTGGGCAACCAGCTGTTCGACTCGGGCGCGCTGTGGATCAACTCGGCCACCGCCTCGGGCAGCGAGGCAGCCTTCGCCACCTGGGTGCGCTGAGCTTCGCGCGCGGCTGATATAAGCTAACGCGAATCGTTGCGGTGCAGTGCGAAGCTGGGGGCCGTCCCTGGCCGGCGCGCGCCCGCGGGCGCTGCCCCTCCAGCCCGGAAGCCCTGATCGACCCCCTGGTATGCAAACAGTCCAAGCCTCCAAGCGCGTGCTCGTGACCGGCGGTGCCGGCTTCCTGGGCAGCCATCTGTGCGACCGCCTGGTCGCCGCCGGCCACGACGTGCTGTGCGTGGACAACTTCTTCACCGGTTCGCGCCGCAACGTCGAACACCTGCTGGACAGCAAGAACTTCGAGCTGATGCGCCACGACGTGACCTTCCCGCTGTACGTGGAGGTCGACGAGATCTACAACCTGGCGTGCCCGGCATCGCCCATCCACTACCAGCACGACCCGGTGCAGACCACCAAGACCAGCGTGCACGGCGCCATCAACATGCTGGGCCTGGCCAAGCGGCTGCGCGGCAAGATCCTGCAGGCCAGCACCAGCGAGGTCTACGGCGACCCCGAGGTGCACCCGCAGCCCGAAAGCTACTGGGGCAAGGTCAACCCCATCGGCCTGCGCAGCTGCTACGACGAAGGCAAGCGCTGCGCCGAGACGCTGTTCTTCGACTACCACCGCCAGCACAAGCTGCGCATCAAGGTCGTGCGCATCTTCAACACCTACGGGCCGCGCATGCACCCCAACGACGGGCGCGTGGTCTCCAACTTCATCGTCCAGGCGCTGCGCGGCGAGGACATCACCATCTACGGCGACGGCCAGCAGACGCGCAGCTTCTGCTACTTCGAGGACCTGCTGGAGGGCATGGTGCGCATGATGGACACGCGCGACGACTTCACCGGGCCGGTGAACATCGGCGACCCGCATGAGTTCTCGATGCTGGAACTGGCCGAACGCGTGATCGCGCTGACCGGCGCTCGCAGCAAGCTGGTGTTCAAGCCCCTGCCTTCGGACGACCCCAAGCAGCGCCAGCCCGACATCACGCTCGCGCGCCAGGAACTGGGCGGTTGGCAGCCGCAGGTGCCGCTCGAGCAGGGCCTGGCGCGCACCATCGCCTACTTCGACCAACTGCTCAGCCGCTAGCATGACGCAGCGACCCGCGCCGTGCGCTTCTGGCCGGCGCACCCCACCATGAGCGACCGCCTGCTGGTCTTCGAGACACATCCAATCCAGTACCGCGCGCCGGTGTTCCAGGCCCTGCAGAAGCTGGCGCCCGAGCGCTTCGAGGTCATCTACGCCAGCGACTTCTCGGTGCGCGGCTACCAGGACGCAGGCTTCGGCGCCAGCATCGCCTGGGACACGCCGCTGCTGGCCGGCTACCCCTTGCGCGTGCTCGGCAACGAGACCGCGCGCCGGCTGGACCACTGGTCGGGCATGACCGCGCACGGCATCGACGCGCTGGTGGGCCAGGAACGGCCGGCGGCGGTGCTGCTCAGCTCGATGGCCTATGCCTTCTGCTGGGCCGCCTACTGGGGGGCGCTGCGCCGCGGCATACCGGTGTGGCTGCGCATGGAAACCCAGGACGAGGCGCTGCCACGCGGCCGCCTCAAGGCCGTGGCACGCAGCCTGGTCTACCGGCTGCTGTACGCCCGCGTGGACAAGGCCTTCTACATCGGGCGCCTGAGCCGCGAACACCTGCTGCGCCACGGCCTGCCGCCCCAGCGCCTGGCCGCGGCGCACTACTGCACGCCCGACCCCCTGGCCGGCGTGGGCACGGCCGAGAAGGCGGCGCGCCGTGCCGCGCTGCGCGCACGCCTGGGCCTGGCGCCCGAGACCGTGGTGGTGGCCTTCTTCGGCAAGCTGATCCCCAAGAAGGACCCGCTGCTCATCGTGCGCGCGCTCGCGCGCCTGGGCGGCAGCGGCGGCCCCCCGCTGGCGCTGCTGGTGGTGGGCGCGGGCGAGCTCGAAGCCGAACTGCGCGCGCGGGCCGGCGAACTGCAGGCCGCCAGCGGCATCCGGACCGTGATGGCCGGTTTCGTCAACCAGACCGGCCTGCCCGACCACTACCTGGCCAGCGACATCCTGGTGCTGCCATCGCAGCAGGCGGGCGAGACCTGGGGCCTGGTGGTCAACGAAGCGCTGCAGGCCGGCTGCGCCGCCATCGTGTCGGACAAGGTCGGCTGCCAGCGCGATTTCGGCGAATGGCCGCGCGTGCGCGTGATTCCGGTGGGCGACGACGCCGCGCTGGCGCGCGCGATCGAAGAACTGGCGCGCCTGCCGCGCGACTTCGACTGGGCGGCGACTGCCCTGCGCAGCTATTCCACCGAGGCCGCCGCTGCCGCCATCGCCAGCGCGCTGGCCGCCCTGCCCGCGCGCGGCGCCTGAGCAGCGCCGACGCCCCACCCGGTCTGCCGCCCCAGCCCCGCCATGACCGACAGCCCGCAGACCCCGCCCACTCCGCCCCAGGCCCAGCCCGCGGGCCGCAGCGCACACGACCGCGTCGTGCAGGCCTATTTCGAG
>JALHPY010000054.1 GCA_022842305.1 Rubrivivax sp. | reverse complement strand
GTCGCCACCAACGCGCTGCTCGAGCGCAAGGGCGACCGCACGCTGCTGGTCACCACACGCGGCTTCCGCGACGCGCTGCGCATCGCCTACCAGGCGCGGCCGCGGCTGTTCGAGCGCCACATCGTGCTGCCCGAACTGCTGTACGAACGCGTGATCGAGGCGCAAGAGCGCATGGGCGCGCACGGCGAGCTGCTGCAGCCGCTGGAAGAGATGCACCTGCGGGAGCGCCTGTGGGCGGCGCACGACGCCGGCATCCGCAGCGTGGCCATCGTCTTCATGCACGCCTGGCGCTACCCGGCGCACGAAGAAGCCGCGGCGCGCATCGCGCGCGAGGTCGGCTTCACGCAGATCAGCACCAGCCACGCGGTCAGCCCGCTGATGAAGCTGGTCTCGCGCGGCGACACCACCGTGGTCGACGCCTACCTGTCGCCCATCCTGCGCCGCTACGTCGACCAGGTGGCGGCACAGATGCCGGGCGTGCGCCTGTTCTTCATGCAGAGCAGCGGCGGCCTGACCGAGGCCCACCGCTTCCAGGGCAAGGACGCCATCCTCAGCGGCCCGGCCGGCGGCATCGTGGGCATGGTGCGCACCGCGCTGGCCGGCGGGCATGCCAAGGTCATCGGCTTCGACATGGGCGGCACCAGCACCGACGTGAGCCACTATCTCGACGGACCTGCGGGCGGCTTCGAGCGCAGTTTCGAAACCCAGGTGGCCGGCGTGCGCATGCGCGCGCCGATGTTGAGCATCCACACCGTGGCCGCCGGCGGCGGCTCGATCCTGGGCTTCGACGGTGCGCGCCTGCGCGTGGGGCCCGAGAGCGCCGGCGCCAACCCCGGCCCGGCCAGCTACCGCCGCGGCGGGCCACTGGCCACCACCGACGCCAACGTGCTGCTGGGCAAGATCCAGCCCGACTGGTTTCCCAAGGTTTTCGGCGCCGGTGCCGACCAGGAGCTGGACCGCGCCGTGGTGGTGGCGCGCTTCGACGAACTGGCCGCGCGCGTGCGCCAGGCCACGGGCCGCGCGGCCACGGCCGAATCACTGGCCGAAGGCTTTCTGCAGATCGCCATCCAGAACATGGCCAACGCCATCAAGCGCATCTCGGTGGCGCGCGGCTACGACGTCACGCAGTACACACTGCAGTGCTTCGGCGGCGCCGGCGGCCAGCACGCCTGCGGTGTGGCCGATGCGCTGGGCATGGAGCGCGTGTTCGTGCACCCGCTGGCGGGTGTGCTGAGCGCCTACGGCATGGGCCTGGCCGACCAGATCGCCATGCGCGAGGCCAGCATCGAACTGCCGCTGGACGACGCCGGCCTGACCGCCGCGCAGGCGCGGCTGCAGGACATCGGCGCGGCCGCGCGCACCGAACTGCTCGACCAGGGCGTGGCGCCGGCCGCCATCACGCTGCGCGGCCAGGCGCACCTGCGCTACCAGGGCACCGACACCGCGCTGCAGGTTGCTTTAGGCGAACTGGCGGCGATGCGGCGCGATTTCGAGGCCGCCTACCGCCAGCGCTTTGCCTTTCTCATGCCCGACCGCGCGCTGGTGATCGAGGCCGTGTCGATCGAGGCCGTGGGCGCGGGCGAGCGCTTCGACCGCGTGCGCCACGCCATGGAGCCGGCGCCCTACAGCCCGGCGCCCGATGCCCGCGTGCGCATGCACAGCGGCGTCTGGCTGGAGGCCGGGCTGTACGTGCGCGAGGTGCTGCGCGCCGGCGCCACCATTGCCGGCCCGGCGGTGATCGCCGAGAAGAACGCCACCACCGTGGTCGAGCCCGGCTGGCAGGCGCGGCTCACGGCCGCTGGTGCCCTGGAGCTGCAGCGCACCGAGGCGCGCGCCACGCAGCACGCCATCGGCACCGACGCCGACCCGGTGATGCTGGAGGTCTTCAACAACCTGTTCATGAACATCGCCGAGCAGATGGGGCTGCGGCTGCAGAACACCGCCTACAGCGTCAACATCAAGGAACGGCTGGACTTCAGCTGTGCGCTGTTCAGCGCCGCGGGCGAGCTCATCGCCAACGCGCCGCACATGCCGGTGCACCTGGGCAGCATGAGCGAGAGCATCAAGACCGTGATCGCGCGCAACCCGGCCATGCGTGCGGGCGATGTCTATGTGCTGAATGATCCGTACCACGGCGGCACGCACCTGCCCGACGTGACCGTGGTGACGCCTCTGTACCTGGATGGTGGCGACGCGCACCCCAGCTTCTACGTGGCCAGCCGCGGCCACCATGCAGACATCGGTGGCAGTACGCCGGGCAGCATGCCGCCGTTCAGCACCAGCATTTCTGAGGAGGGCGTGCTGTTCGACAACTTCCTGCTGGTGCGCGACGGCGCGCTGCGCGAGGCTGAATTGCTGGCGCAGCTGCGTTCGGGCGAATTCCCGGCGCGCAACCCGCAGCAGACCCTGGCCGACCTGCGCGCACAGATTGCTGCCAACGAGAAGGGCGTGCAGGAGCTGCAGGCCATGGTGGCGCAGTTCGGCCGCGCCACGGTGGCCGCCTACATGCAGCACGTGCAGGACAACGCCGAGGAATCGGTGCGCCGCGTCATCACGGCACTGAAGGACGGTGCCTACACCCTGCCGCTGGACAACGGCGCGAGCATAACTGTCAAGGTGACGGTGTACGCTGCGCAACGCGAGGCCACCATCGACTTCACCGGTACCAGCGCGCAGTTGCCCAACAACTTCAACGCCCCCAAGGCGGTGACCATGGCCGCGGTGCTGTACGTCTTTCGCACCCTGGTGGACGACGACATCCCGCTCAACGCCGGTTGCCTGAAGCCGCTGCAGGTGATCGTGCCCGAGGGCTGCATGCTCAACCCGCTGCCGCCGGCCGCGGTGGTGGCCGGCAACGTGGAGACCAGCATGTGCGTCACCAACGCGCTGTACGGTGCCTTGGGCGTGATGGCGGCCAGCCAGTGCACGATGAACAACTTCACCTTCGGCAACCAGACCCACCAGTACTACGAGACGATCAGCGGCGGCAGCGGCGCCGGTGTCGTGAAGGACGACGCGGGGCGCGTCGTCGGGGGCTTCGATGGCACCAGCGTCGTGCAGACGCACATGACCAACTCGCGCCTGACCGACCCCGAGGTGCTGGAGTTCCGCTTCCCGGTGCGCCTGGAGGGCTATGCCCTGCGCGCCGGCAGCGGCGGTGCCGGCCAGTGGCGCGGTGGCGATGGCGGCGTGCGGCGCGTGCGCTTTCTCGAGCCCATGACCGCCTCGATCCTTTCCAACGGCCGCGTCGTGCCCGCCTTCGGCATGGCCGGCGGGCTGCCGGGAGCCCTGGGCGTCAACCGCATCGAACGCGCCGACGGCCGCGTCGAGACCCTGGGCCACATCGGCTCGGCCGCCATGGCGCCGGGCGATGTGTTCGTGATCGAGACGCCGGGGGGCGGCGGCTACGGGGCGGCTACTCCAGGCTGATCAGCTCGTCCTGCGCACCCGGCGCGCAGCCCTCGGCCAGGGGCGGGCCGCCGCGGCGTATGAGCACGTGGCGTTCGTTGTGGCAGAACTCCAGCCGCGTGGCGCCCGGCGCGCGTGCCAGCGCGAAGGCGTCAATGGCGTCGGGCATGCTGATGCGAAAGCGCTGCGCGTCCAGGTCTTCGCTCGGGTGGTCGTCGCTGTGCACCCAGGGGATCAGCTTGCTGGCCCACATCAGCACGCGCCAGCCCACGTCCATGCTCATGGGCTGGTAGCCGGCGTCGCGCAGCCAGGCCTGGGCCTGCACGCGCGCCGCGGGGCCGTCCAGCCCGTCCAGCACCGGGCCCCAGGCGGAGGCCAGCAGTTCGGCCAGCCACTGGTTGCAGTTCTGGTAGGTGGTGCTGAAGGCATGCGCGTTGGCGCTGTAGGTGCCGCCCAGCAGCTGCAGCGCGCGCCGGTTGTCCAGCGCGGTGCGCTCCAGCGCGGCCTCGGCCTCGGCCGGCAGCAGCAGCGCCGAGACATAGCCCAGATCGGGCTGGTGCGTACCCAGCACGAAGGCCGACAGGCCCTGGTCGAAGATCAGCGGCCGGCGCTCGTCGCACGAAAAGTACAGCTGGCGCACCGCCCACGGCGTCTCGGCGCTGCCCTTCAGGCTGATGCCGCCGTGCGAGTAGCGCACGCCGAAGAAGCCCAGGTCCAGGCCCGAGCGCGCCACCAGCGCCAGGCGCGCGCCCGATCGATCGAGCTCGGCCTTCACGATGCCGGCAAAGCGCAGCAGGCGGTCCTTGTGCTCGGCCGTCAGCGGCGTGCCGTCGTCGCAGTAGCGGGTGGAACCGGACGCATTGCCGGCCTGTGCCGGCCCACCGCCCAGCGCCAGCGCCGCGGCCAGCAGCGCGGCGCGCAGGATCAAAGCGTGACCGGCCGGGTCTGCAGTTCCTGGTACCAGGCGTCCTTGAGCACCAGGAAGAAGGCCTGCTGCGTGGCGGTGTGGGCGAACTCCACGCCGTAGTCGCGCGTGCTGGCCGTGATCAGCTGCCTGGTGCCCAGCTGGCCCTGCTCGACGGCGGCGCGCGGCACGTACAGGAAGAACTCATCCGCGGCGTCGGCGGTGGCCTGCAGGCGCAGGCGCAGCACGCCCGGGCGCGCCGCGGCGTCGGCCACTTCGATGATGCGGTAGTCGCCGGCCGCGACCTTGTCGTCCTTGGACGAGCTGTTGCTGGACTTCTCGACCGAGGTCGACAGGCTGCCCACCGAGGCCGAAGAGCCTTCGGAAGAGGCCGAGCTGGCCGAGCTGGCGGCCCAGGCGGGCAGGGCGGCCAGGCACAACGCAAGCGCGGCGACGAGGGGCGTCAATCGGTTCATGGGAGGGTGCTCCAGGCGAGGTTGGATGAACGGGCGGAATCCTAGCCTGCAATGGCCGCCGCGCAGAGCCGGCGCTGCGCCCCAATCGCAACTGCGCCACGCCTGTTGCCCGTCGATACACTCGCGGGCTGTGGAAACCAAGTGGCTCGAAGACTTCGTGAGCCTGGCCGAGACGCGCAGCTTTTCGCGCTCGGCCCAGCTGCGGCATGTCACGCAGCCGGCGTTTTCGCGCCGCATCCAGTCGCTGGAGGCCTGGGCCGGCATCGACCTGGTCGACCGCTCGTCCTACCCGACGCGCCTGACCCCGGCCGGCGAAACCCTGCACGCCCAGGCGCTGGAGATGCTCGAATCCCTGCAGGCCACGCGCAACATGATGCGCAGCCACCAGGCGGCCGGGCAGGACATGATCGAGTTCGCGGTGCCGCACACCCTGGCCTTCACCTTCTTCCCGCACTGGCTGATGGACCTGCGCCACAGCTTCGGCGCGGTCAAGACCCGGCTCACGGCGCTGAACGTGCACGACGCCGTGCTGCACCTGACCGAAGGCGGCTGTGACCTGCTCATCGCCTACCACCACCCGTCGCAGCCGCTGCAGCTCAGCCCCGAGCGCTACGAGATGCTGAGCCTGTCCAGCGAATCGCTGGCCCCCTACGCCAAGGCCGGGCCCGGGGGCACGCCGCTGTTCGGCCTGCCCGGGCGGCCCGGCGAGCGCGTGCCCTTTCTCAGCTACGCCTCGGGCGCCTACATGGGGCGGCTGGTCGAGGTCATCCTCAAGCAGGTCGGCCAGCCGCTGCAGCTGGAGGCCATCTACGAGACCGACATGGCCGAGGGCCTGAAGGCCATGGCGCTGGAAGGCCACGGCCTGGCCTTCCTGCCGCACAGTTCGGTGCGCAACGAACTCCTTTCGCGGCGCCTGGTGCAGGCCGCGCCGGCTGGCCAGCTGGAGCTGACCATGGAAGTCCGCATCTACCGCGAGCGCCCCGAGTTCGCGCGCCACGCCAAGGCCGGCGTGCAGGCGCTGTGGGACTTTCTGGGGCGCAGCGCCTGATGCCCGGAACCTGATGCCGCATCGACAGACCCTTGCCCCAACGACCGCAGAGAGCCCACCGTGATCGACATCCGCAACGTCAGCAAGTGGTACGGCAGCTTCCAGGTGTTGACCGATTGCAGCACCACCATCCGCAAGGGCGAGGTGGTGGTGGTCTGCGGGCCTTCGGGCTCGGGCAAGAGCACGCTGATCAAGACCGTCAACGCGCTCGAGCCCATACAGCAGGGCGACATCACGGTCGACGGCATCAGCATCGCCGACCCCAAGACCGACCTGCCGCGCCTGCGCAGCCGCGTGGGCATGGTGTTCCAGCACTTCGAGCTGTTCCCGCACCTGAGCGTCACCGACAACCTGACGCTGGCGCAGATCAAGGTGCTGGGCCGCGCCAAGGACGAAGCCCTGGCGCGCGGCATGAAGATGCTCGAGCGCGTGGGCCTGATGGCGCACAAGGACAAGTACCCGGGCCAGTTGTCGGGCGGCCAGCAGCAGCGCGTGGCCATTGCGCGGGCGCTGAGCATGGACCCCATCGTCATGCTCTTCGACGAGCCGACCTCGGCGCTGGACCCCGAGATGGTGGGCGAGGTGCTGGACGTGATGGTGCAGCTGGCCAACGAGGGCATGACCATGATGGTGGTCACGCACGAGATGGGATTCGCCAAGAAGGTGAGCCACCGCGTGATCTTCATGGACCACGGCCGCATCGTCGAGGACTGCCCGCGCGACGCCTTCTTCGGCCACACCGAGCAGCGCTCGCCGCGCGCGCAGGAGTTCCTGTCCAAGATCCTGGCGCACTGATCCAGGCGGGAGCGGGTGCGAGAATTGAAAGGATGAGCGAAACGTCCCCGCAGACCCTGACGCTGCGCCGCCCCGACGACTGGCACCTGCACCTGCGCGACGGTGCCGCGCTGGCGGCGGTGCTGCCCTTCACGGCGGCGCAGTTCGGCCGCGCCATCGTCATGCCCAACCTGCGGCCACCGGTCACCACCGCGGCCGCGGCGCTGGCCTACCGGCAGCGCATCCTGGCGGCGTTGCCGGCGGGGGCTGATTTCACGCCGCTGATGACGCTGTACCTCACCGACAACACGCCGGCCGACGAGGTGCGGCGCGCGCGCGACGCCGGCGTCGTGGCCTTCAAGCTCTACCCGGCGGGCGCCACCACCAACAGCGATGCCGGCGTCACCGACCTGCGCCGCACGCACGCGGTGCTGGAAGCGATGCAGCGCGAAGGCCTGCTGCTGCTGGTGCACGGCGAGGTTACCGACCCCGAGGTCGACGTGTTCGACCGCGAGGCGGTGTTCATCGAGCGCGTGCTGCAGCCGCTGCGCCGCGACTTCCCGGCGCTGAAGATCGTGCTCGAGCACATCACCACGCAGGAGGCCGCGGCCTTTGTTGCCGACGCCGGGCCGCACACCGCCGCCACCATCACCGCGCACCACCTGCTCTACAACCGCAACGCGCTGTTCCTGGGCGGGCTGCGGCCGCATTACTACTGCCTGCCCGTGCTCAAGAAGGAGCGGCATCGCCTGGCCCTGCTGCAGGCTGCCGCCTCGGGCAGCGACCGTTTCTTTCTGGGCACCGACAGCGCGCCGCACGCCGCCGCGCTGAAGGAAGCCAGCGTCTGCGGTGCCGGCTGCTTTACCGCGCCGGCGGCGCTGGAGCTGTACGCCCAGGCCTTTGAAGCCATGGGCGCGCTGGACAAGCTGGAAGGCTTTGCCAGCCTGTACGGCCCGGCCTTCTACGGCCTGCCGCCCAACGAAGGCCGCGTGACCCTGCGCCGCCAGGACTGGGTCCTGCCCGAGACCCTGCCCTTCGGCGACGCCCTCATCAAGCCGCTGCGCGCCGGCGAAACCCTGCACTGGAAACTCACATGACCACCGACCGCGTGATGCTGCTGATCGACGCCGACAACGTGTCGGTGGACGTGATGGAGCAGGCCGTGCGCCTGCTGCTCAACCAGCACGGCGGCCTGCACGTGCGCCGCGCCTACTGCACGGCCGAGAGCGCGGTGACCAACCAGGCCATCTTCAAGCGCCTGGGCATCAAGCCCATGGTCAACCTGGCGGCGGGCAAGAACAGCACCGACATCGCCATGGCCGTGGACGCCATCGACCTGGTGCTGGCCGAACGCCCCGACGTGGTGGTGATCGCCTCGTCCGACAGCGACTTCGCGCCGCTGGTGCAGCGCCTGCGCGAAAAGGGCTGCGTGGTGCGCGGCATCGGCCAGCAGGGCAAGACCGGCGACGAGACACAGGAGGTCTACGACGACTTCACCGTGCTCGAGCACCGCAAGTCGGCCGCGTCCGAGGCCAAGGCGCCACCGGCGCGCAAGCGCAGCACCCGCAGCCCGCGCGCCAAGCCGGCGCAGGCAGCGGCCGAGGCGGCGGCCGAGAAGCCCGCAGCTAAGCCGCGCGCGGCGGCCAAGAAGGCGCCCGTGGCCAAGAAGGTGGCGGCCAAGAGCGTGGCGGCCAAGACACCGCGCAAGAGCGCTTCGCGCAAGTCGGCCGCCGCGGCGCCAGAGGCGGTGCAGGTCGCCCCGGCACTGCTGGTGGACGCGGGGGTGGACAGCCGCCCCGAGCCGCAGCCCGAGCTGCGCGCGGCATCGGCGCCGCCGCAGCGTGCGCCGCAGCGGTCCCAAGGCCGTGCTGCGCCTTCGCTGGACGCGGTGCTGGACTGCCTGCCCGAGCTGGCGGCCGGCCAGGGTCTGGCGCTCAACGTTGCTGTGCAGCGCCTGCGCGAGGCCGGCCTGCTGGGCCGCAACACGCCGTCGACGCGGCTCTTCGGCCAGATGTCCGATCACTTCGAACTGCTGCCGGCCGACAACCCGGCCCAGGTGCGCATGCGCCGCTGAGCCGGTGCCGCGCGCCAAACCCCCACGTCTGCCGGGCTTGCTTGAAAGCCGGAACACCGCCCTAACATGAGCCCCTGTCTGGGACATCCTGCGGCCCACCGGCCGCCATAGCCATGAAGCGCATTCTGCTGTTCGTCGTCACCAACATCGCCGTGATGCTGGTGCTGGGCATTGCCGCCAGCCTGCTGGGCGTCAACCGCTTTCTCACGTCCAACGGCCTGAACCTGGGCATGCTGCTGGGCTTTGCCGCCCTCATGGGCTTCGGCGGCGCCATCATCTCGCTGCTGATGAGCAAGCCCATCGCCAAGTGGAGCACGGGCGCGCAGGTCATCAACGGCTCGGCCGACCCCACGCACCGCTGGATCGTGGGCACGGTCGAGCGCTTTGCGCAGAAGGCCGGCATCGGCATGCCCGAGGTCGCCATCTTCGAAGGCGAGGCCAACGCCTTTGCCACCGGCGCCTTCAAGAACTCGGCCCTGGTGGCGGTGAGCACCGGCCTGCTGCACAGCATGCAGCGCGACGAGGTCGAGGCCGTGATCGGCCACGAGGTGGCGCACGTGGCCAACGGCGACATGATCACGATGACGCTGATCCAGGGCGTGATGAACACCTTCGTGGTCTTCCTGTCGCGCGTGATCGGCTACTTCGTCGACAAGGTGATCCTGCGCAACACGAACGACGGCCCCGGCATCGGCTACTACATCACCACCGTGGTGCTGGACATCGTGCTGGGTGTGCTGGCCGCCGTCATCGTGGCCTGGTTCTCGCGCCAGCGCGAGTACCGTGCCGACGCCGGTGCCGCGGCGCTGATGGGCCGCAAGCAGCCGATGATCAACGCCCTGGCGCGCCTGGGCGGGCTGGACCCGGGCCAGCTGCCGCAAAGCATGGCGGCCATGGGCATCAACGCCAAGCCCAGCGGCCTGATGGCGCTGTTCAGCAGCCACCCGCCGATAGAAGACCGCATCCGCGCGCTGCAGCAGGCGCAGTGAAGCTTCGCTGACCTGCAGAACGGGGCCCTCAGGGGCCCCTTTCTGCTTGGTGCGCCCGCCGGGTCAGCGCTGGTCCGGCCGCGGTGACCAGCCCTCCCCGCCGGCGCCGGCCTTCAGGCCTTGGCCTTGGGCGGGCGCGGCACGCGGCCCATCAGGAAGAACTCGTCGTTGGGCCGCATGCCGCTGACGTTGGCCATGCGGTTGGACAGGCCGAAGAAGGCGGTGATGGCGGCAATGTCCCAGGCGTCCTCGGTGCTGAAGCCGTGTTCGCCCAGCGCGGCGAAGTCGGCGTCGATGATCTCGTGCGAGGCATTGCAGACCTTGAGCGCGAAGTCGAGCATGGCGCGCTGGCGCGGCGGGATGTCGGCCTTGTGGTGGTTGATGGCCACCTGGTCGGCCACCAGCGGTTTCTTCTCGTAGACGCGCAGGATGGCGCCGTGTGCCACCACGCAGTACAGGCAGTGGTTCACCGCCGAGGTGGCCACGATGATCATCTCGCGCTCGCCCTTGGTCAGGCTGCCCGTGTCCTTGAGCAGCAGCGCGTCGTGGTAGGCCATGAAGGCGCGCCACTCGGCCGGGCGGTGCGCCAGCACCAGAAAGACGTTGGGCACGAAGCCGGCCTTCTCCTGCACCTCGAGGATGCGCGTGCGCAGGTCCTCGGGCAGGTCTTTCAGCTCGGGCACGGGGTAGCGTGAGATCGGCAGTGCTTCGTTCATGGTGTGATGTCTCCTTCAGCTTCTGAACTGCATGGCGTGCAGTCGCGCGTACAGGCCGCCGCGGGCCAGCAATTCGGCGTGCGTGCCTTGCTCGACCAGGCGCCCGGCTTCCAGCGCCAGCACGCGGTCGGCGTGCTCGATGGTCGACAGGCGGTGGGCGATGACCAGCGTGGTGCGGCCCTGCATCAGCCGCTCCAGCGCCTCTTGCACGGCGCGTTCGGACTCGCTGTCCAGCGCCGAGGTGGCCTCGTCCAGGATCAGCACCGGCGCGTCCTTGGCCAGCGCGCGCGCGATCGCCAGGCGCTGGCGCTGCCCGCCCGACAGCTCGCTGCCGTTGTGGCCGATGGGTGTGTCCAGGCCCTGCGGCAGCCCGTCCACGAAGTCCAGCAGGTTGGCCGCGGCCAGCGCTGCGCGCACCTGCTCAAGCGGCATGGCCGCGCCCAGCGTCACGTTGGCCGCCACCGTGTCGTTGAACAGCACCACGTCCTGGCTGACCAGCGCGAACTGCCGGCGCAGCGCGATGATGTCCCAGTCGCGCAGCGGCACGCCGTCCAGCCAGATGCCGCCGGTCGTGGGCTCGATGAAGCGCGGCAGCAGGTTCACCAGCGTGGTCTTGCCCGCGCCCGAGGGGCCCACCAGCGCCACCGTTTCGCCGGCACGCACCTGCAGCGTCAGCTCGGCCACGGCGGGCGTGCCGTCGTCGCGGTAGCGCAGGCTCACGTTGTCGAAGCGGATCTCGCCGCGGGCACGGCCGGGGTCGTGGCTGCCGCCGCTCTCTATCGGGCTCTTCTCGATCAGGTCCAGCCCGCGTTCCACCGCCGCCAGCCCGCGCGTCAGCGGCGCCATCACGTCCGACAAGTGCTTGGCCGGCGCCACCAGCTGCAGCATGGCGGTGACGAAGGCCGTGAACTCGCCCACCGTGGTGGTGCCGCCGCGGCTTTGCCACAGCGCGATGACGATCACCACCGACAGCGCGCACGACGCCAGCAGCTGCGTCACCGGCGTCATGGTGCCGCCGGCCACCACCGCCTTGATGACCAGCCGGCGCACGCGGTCGGCACGCTCGAAGAAGCGCGCCACCTGGTGCGCCTGCGCGCCGTGCAGGCGCACGATGCGCCAGGCCAGCATGTTTTCCTCGACCACATAGGCCAGGCTGTCGGTGGCGGCCTGGCCCTCGACCGTCAGGCGGTGCAGGCGCCGGCCCAGGGCGCGCATCACCAGCGCCACGGCCGGGAACAGCAGGCCGACGATCAGCGTGAGCTGCCAGTTCAGCACCAGCAGGTAGGCCAGCAGCGCCACCAGCACCAGCGAGTCGCGCACCAGCGTCAGCAGCGTGCCGGCCAGGAGGCTCAGGCCGTTCTGCGCCTCGTACACCAGGGTGTTGGTCATGCCGCTGGCGGTGTGCTGCGTGAACAGAGCGGGCGTGCTGGCCAGCAGCCGCGCGAACATGTTTTCGCGCAGCTTCAGCACCGCGCGGTTGGCGGCCCAGGACAGGCCGTACTGCGAGACGAAGCCCGACAGGCTGCGCACCGCGAACAGGCCGATGATGACCACCGGCACCAGCCACAGCGGCATGTTGCCGCCGGCAAAGCCCTGGTCCAGCAAGCGCCCCAGCAGCGCCGGAATCATGGGCTCGGTGGCCGCGGTGACAACGGCGCCGGCCAGCGCCGCCAGCAGCCCGGTGCGGCTGTGGCGGATATAGGGCAGGAGGCGCGCCAGGCGCTGCAGCAGGTTGGGCATGGGCAGGGTGTGCGGCGGCGCGCGCGAGCCCCGCAGCGCTGGGGATTATCGGCGCCGGCCGGCCGCGCCCGGCGCGCTGCCTACAATCCACGCTGCGACTGACCACCATGCCCGCGACGCGTCCACCGATACCCCCCACCGACAACTGGCCGCGCCGCCGTGTGCTGGCCGCCCTGGGCGGCCTGCTTGCCGGGCCGGCCGCGGCGCAGTTCCGCGTCGAGATCTCGGGCGTCGGTGCCACCCAGGTGCCCATCGCCATCGCCACCTTTCGCGACGAGGCCGCGCACGGCGTGGCCATCGCGGCACTGGTGCGCGCCGACCTCGAACGCAGCGGCCTGTTCCGCAGCCTGCCGGCCGAAGGCGTGCTGGACGAGCGCAGCACGGTCGACCTGACACAGTGGCGCGCGCGCGGTGCCGACGCACTGGTGGCTGGTTCGGTGGCGCGCCTGGCCGATGGCCGCTTCGACGTGCGCTACAAGCTCTGGGACGCGGTGCGCAACGAACAGTTGCTGGGGCAGAGCAAGGTGGTGCTGGCGCCCGACCTGCGCCTGGCCGCGCACCGCGTGGCCGACGAGATCCACGAAAAGCTCACCGGCGAGCGCGGCGTCTACGCCACGCGCATCGCCTACGTGGTGCGCATCGGCCGGCGCTACGAACTGCGCGTGACCGACGCCGACGGCGAAGGCGGCCAGGTGGCGCTGACCAGCCCCGAGGCCATCATCTCGCCGGCCTGGGCACCCGACGGCAAGCGCCTGGCCTATGTGTCGTTCGAGATGCAGAAGGCCGTGGTCTACGTGCAGGACCTGACCACCGGCGCGCGCCGCGTGCTGGCCAATTTCCGCGGCTCCAACAGCGCCCCGGCCTGGTCGCCCGACGGCAGCAGGCTGGCGGTGACGCTGTCGCAGGACGGCCTGGCGCAGCTCTACACCATGGCCGCCGGCGGCGGCTCGCCCACGCGCCTGACGGTGAGCAGCGGCATCGACACCGAGCCGGTGTATTCGGCCGACGGCCGCTGGATCTACTTCGTCAGCGACCGCGGCGGCGGCCCGCAGATCTATCGCCTGCCCTCCAGCGGTGGCGCGGTCGACCGCGTGACCTTCGAAGGCAGCTACAACATCAGCCCGGCCATCAGCCCCGATGGCAAGCTGCTGGCGTTCATCTCGCGCAGGGGCCAGTCCTACCGTCTCATGACGCAAGACCTGGACAACGGAACTTTGACCGCCCTGACCGACACCGATGACGATGAAAGCCCGAGCTTCGCCCCCAACGGCCGCCTGCTGGTGTATGCCACGCGCCAGCCGGGCGGCGACGTGTTGATGACCACTACCCTTGATGGCAAGATCAAGACGCGCCTGCTGACCAGCGGCGCCGACATGCGCGAGCCCTCATGGGGCCCGTTCGGCCGTTGACGACGGCCACCATCCGCGACGGCTCCACCGTCACCCATCTACTGAAGGAGTTCGCATGAGACTGCACATTCCCGCTTCCATCGCGCTGGCGTCCGCGCTGGCGCTGCTGGCTGGCTGTGAGAGCGCGCCTGTTGCCCAGACCCCGGCCATGGCAATGGTCGAGACGCGGTCCACCACCCCGGCTGCCGCCCAGCCCGCCACGCCGGCCAATGCCGGCGCGGTGGCGGCAGGGCAGGGCACGTCGTCGGCCCTGGCCAGTGACGCCACGGCGCTGCAAAGGGCCCCGGGCGTGGGTGCTGGTGCCGCCGCCACCGCCAGCATGGCCGCGCCGACCCAGCGTCTGGTCTTCTTCGACTTCGACAGCTATGTCATCAAGAGCGAATTCAGCGGGCTGATCGAGGGCCACGCCAAGGCGCTGGCGTCGAACAAGTCCAAGCGCATGGTGATCGAGGGCCACGCCGACGAGCGCGGCGGCCGCGAGTACAACCTGGCGCTGGGCCAGAAGCGCGCCGAAGCGGTGGTCAAGTCGCTGGCGCTGCTGGGCGTGACCGCGCCGCAGCTCGAGGCCGTGAGCTTTGGCGAAGAGCGCCCGCTGCAGCAGGGCTCCGACGAATCGGCCTGGTCGCGCAACCGCCGCGCCGAGCTGAAGGACCGTTGAGATGCGGCTGGCCACGGCAGGCGCGGCACTGAGCCTGATCGCCACCCTGGGGCTGGCCCCCGGAGCGGCGCGGGCCGGCCTGTTTGACGACGAAGAGGCGCGCAAGGCCATCGTCGAGCTGCGCGGCCGCGTCACGGCCGTGGACGACCAGGTCAAGCTGCGCGCAACAGAGCTGGCCGCACTCAACGCCCAGCTCACCGAGCAACTGGCAGGCTTGCGCCGCGGCATGCTCGACCTGAACAACCAGCTCGAGGCCATGCGCGGCGAACTGGCCAAGCTGCGCGGCGACGACGAACAACTGGCGCGCGACATCGCCGAGGCGCAGCGCCGCCAGAAGGATGTGGGCCAGGCCTTCGACGAGCGCCTGCGCAAGCTTGAGCCGGTCAAGCTGGCCCTGGACGGCACCGAGGTGCTGGTTGACCAGGACGAGAAGAAGGCCTATGACGATGCCATCGCAGCCATCCGCTCGGGCGACTTCGACAAGTCGGTCAAGCTGCTCGACAGCTTCCAGCGGCGCTACCCCGGCAGCCCGTTCAGCGATTCGGCGCGTTTCTGGCATGGCAATGCGCTGTACGGCAAGCGCGACCACAAAGAGGCGATCACCGCCTTCCGCAACTTCGTCACCGGCGCGCCCGATCACCCGCGCGCCGCCGAGGCGCTGCTGGCGCTGGCCAACAGCCAGGCCGAGATGAAAGACCCCAAGGCGGCGCGCAAGACCATCGAAGAGCTGATGAAGGCCTACCCGCAGTCCGAGGCGGCCCAGGCCGGCAAGGAGCGGCTGGCCTCGATCAAGTAGGGCGGGCGCACAGGCCGTGCAGGAGGCCGCCCTGGAGGCCGCAATTCCCGGCCTGGTGGCCCAGGTGCTGTGGGCCGCGTTCGCGCTGGCCCTGGCCTTTGGCGCCGTGGCGCAGCGCACCCACTTCTGCGCCATGGGCGCGGTGGCCGACATCGTCAACAGCGGCGACTGGTCGCGCATGCGCATGTGGCTGCTGGCCATGGCCGTGGCCATGATCGGCTTCAACGCCATGGCCGCCGCGGGCTGGGTGCGTGCCGCCGACACCCTGTATGCCGCGCCGCGGCTGCTGTGGCTGTCCAGCGCGCTGGGTGGCCTGATGTTCGGCTTTGGCATGGTGCTGGCGTCGGGCTGCGGCAGCAAGACCCTGGTGCGCATCGGCGGCGGCAGCCTCAAGGCCATGGTGGTCTTCGTCGTGCTGGGCCTGGCCGCCGCCGCCACGCTGCGCGGCATCACCGCGGTGGCGCGCGTGGCCAGCATCGACACCGTGGCGCTCAGCCTGCCCGCGGGGCAAGACCTGCCCGGCCTGCTGGCCCACGCCGGCCTGGCACCGCCGGCCCTGCTGGCGCTGCTGCTGGGCGGCGGTGGCGGCCTGGCGCTGGCGGCCTGGGTGCTGGCCCGGCCCGAAGGTCGCAGCGCCGATGTGCTGCTGGGCGGCCTGGGTGTGGGCGCGCTGGTGGTGGCGCTGTGGTGGGTGTCGGGCCGGCTGGGCCATCTGGCCGAACACCCTTTGACGCTGGAGCCGGCCTTCCTGGCCACCCAGTCGGGCCGCATGGAATCCTTCAGCTTCGTGGCGCCCTTTGCCGCCACGCTGGACTGGCTGACGCTGTTCAGCGACAAGAGCCGTGTGCTCACCCTGGGCATCGTCGGCACGGCTGGCGTGGTGCTGGGCTCGGCTGCGGTGGCCCTGGCCAGCGGCAGCTTTCGCTGGGAAGGCTTCGGCGGCGTCGAAGACACGGCCAACCACCTGGCCGGCGCGCTGCTGATGGGCGTGGGCGGCGTCAGTGCGCTGGGCTGTACCGTGGGGCAGGGCATCAGCGGCGTGTCGACGCTGGCGCTGGGCAGTTTCATCGCCCTGGCCGGCATCATCGGCGGTGCGGTGCTGGGCCTGCGCTACCTGGGCTGGCGCGTGGAGCGCATGGCATGAACGCCGACGAAGAGCGCCGCTTCGGCGGCCTGCGTCGCCTTTACGGCCTGGCCGGCTACGCGCGTCTGCGTGCCGCCCGGTTGGCCGTGGTGGGCCTGGGCGGCGTGGGTTCCTGGGCGGCCGAAGCGCTGGCGCGCAGCGGCGTTGCGGCCCTGGTGCTGATCGACCTGGACCACGTGGCCGAATCCAACATCAACCGCCAGGTGCAGGCGCTGGGCCGCACGCTGGGGCAGGCCAAGGCCCAGGCCCTGGCCGCGCGCATCGCCGACATCCATCCGGGCTGCGCCGTCACCGCCGTCGAGCAGTTCGTCGAAGCCGGCAACTGGCCGGCGCTGCTGCCCGCGCCGGTGGACGCGGTGATCGATGCCTGCGACGACACCCGCGCCAAGCTGGCACTGGCCGCCTGGGCCCTGGGCAGCGGCGTGCCGCTGGTGTGCGTGGGCGCGGCCGGTGGCAAGCGGCAGGCGCAGCGGGTCGAGGTAGAAGACCTGGCCGATGTCACGCACGACCCGCTGCTGGCCGGCCTGCGCCAGCGCCTGCGCCGCGACGCCGGCGCGGCGCGCCAGGGGCGCATGGGCCTGCGCTGCGTGTTCTCACGCGAGAGCGTGCAGCCGCCGGCCGATGAATGCGCCGTGGGCGATGGCGACGGCATGGGCGATGGCTCGCTCAACTGCCACGGCTACGGCTCCAGCGTGGCCGTCACCGCCACCTTCGGCATGGTGGCCGCGGGCGAGGCGATCGCGCTGTTGCTGCAGCCTGCCAAGGCGGCCAAAAGCCAGGATATAATGTGAGGCTCTTCGGATGGGTCGTTAGCTCAGTCGGTAGAGCAGCGGACTTTTAATCCGTTGGTCGCGTGTTCGAGTCACGCACGACCCACCACGCGACAGCCCCCATGGGGCCGGAATGGTTCAAGTTTCAGAGGGCTCTTAGCTCAGTTGGTAGAGCAGCGGACTCTTAATCCGTTGGTCGGCAGTTCGAGCCTGCCAGGGCCTACCAGGTAGAAGACGAAGGGGTCTGACAGCGATGTCAGGCCCCTTTTGTCCATCTGGGGTTCCCGCCGGCGGCCCACGCGGGCACAGCCGCCCGGGTAGGGGTAGATCGCTCGGCCAGTGCATGGCCATCCAGGGCTGCTGATGACCCTGTATCGGGCGGCCGGGTCGGTGCCGAGCGATCCATCGGGTGCTGGCGGCGATCCGCAAGCACCACCCCGACAAGCTCATCGCCGGCCCGCGCCCTTGGCGGATGCGCCGCCCGCCTGGCACCCAGCGTGTGCTGGCGCACCGACGCTCGCGGCCGCAGCATCAAGCATGGCCGCCTGCCCCGAACGCAGTGCGCGCATTCCCGCGCGGGCCGTGCCGGTGGCCACGAGGAACCGCCTGATGGAAACCTGCCTGCATCGCGTGATCGGTCTGTTTGCCACGCGGGCCGATGCCGACGCGGCGCGCGACGAACTGGTGCGCTGTGGCATGCCAATCGGCAGAGTGACGGTCTTGCAGCCAGGCAACGGCGCACCGCCCCTGGTGGCGGCCGCCGAGCGCGACAGCACCGACCTGGCCTTGCTGCGCGATGGCGCGCGTTCGGCAGCGTCGGAAGAGCAACTGGCGCTGGCGCTGGACGGTGTCAGCCTGTTCGCGGCCAGCCCGGTGCTCGGCGCCCTGATGGTGCTGGGTTGGCGCGCCAGCCTGGGTGCGCTGGTGCCGGCGCTGGCGGACCCTGAGGGCACCGGATCCGAGCCGACCCCGCCGCCCGGCCCGGCTGGCGGGCATGCGGTGCTGGTGGCGCGCGCCGACAACGCCTGGCAGACCGCCCTGGCGCGACGCGTGGTCGCCGCCGCCATGGGCGAGGCCGCTGGCGTGCACCTGCGCGCCGGCCCCGAACTGGCGCGCGGCGGCCCGGTGCGCGATCGGCGCCACCTGCCCGAGCGGCGCAACTCGGCGCGCACCTCCTACGCCGCGGCGCGCGAACAGTCCGACGGCGCCGGCTCACAAACGGACTTCGAGTCCTTTTGAGGGCGCAGCCTGTTGGGTGCAGCAACGCACCGACAGCCTAAGCCCTTGGATCTAGCCTGCCGGGGACATGAAGGCCGGCGCCACATCCGTCGGGTGCGGCCTGTCTTCCAACCCCAGAGGTAATTCCATGAAGCGCTCCCTGATCCTCATTTCGCTGTTCATTGCAGGCGGTCTTGCCGCCTGCGACCGTGACGTCGTGGTCGTGCCGCCGGCCTCGACGCCCGGCCCGGCCGGACCTGCGGGCCCCGCCGGCGAAACCGGCAACACGGGCAACACCGGCAACACGGGTGCCACCGGCAGCACCGGCAGCACCGGCGGCACGGGTGCGACGGGCTACACCGGCAGCACGGGTGCTACCGGCAGCACCGGCAGCACCGGTGACACTGGCGCCACGGGCTACACCGGCGCTACCGGTGCCACGGGCTACACCGGCGCCACGGGTGACCGTGGGCGCACCGGCAACAACACCACGGTGATCGTGGTGCCGGCGGCCTCGGCGCCCACCAACTAAGCCGGCTCAGCGCCGCCAGGGCTGGCCGATGGTCTGGCCCGTGGCGGCCTGGGGCGCGGCTTCCAGCGGGCCCAGATGCTCGGGGCACCAGCGCTGCAGGCATTGGCGCAGCGAACGGGTGCTGCAGGGCTTGGCCAGCACGTCGCTCAGGCCGCTGCGCCGCAGCCGTGCCGGGTCGGAGTCCAGGTCCAGCGAGGTGTAGGCCACGATGGGCAGCGGCGTGCGCGAAGGCGTGTCGCGCTCGAGCTGGCGGATGCGGGCGGTGGCCACCAGCCCGTCCATGACCGGCATCAGGATGTCCATGAGCACCAGGTCGAAGTCCTGCCCTTGCACCAGGCGCAGCGCTTGCTCGCCGTCCATGGCCATGGTCGCGGGTTCCAGGCCCAGGCGCTCCAGCACATGGTCCACATAGGTCCGGTTGGCGGGGCTGTCGTCCACCACCAACAGTCGCAGCAGAGAGGCGTGATTCATCAGTTGATGCGCATGGCGCCCATGCCCAGCAGCCCGGTGAGGCCGATGATGATGAGGTAGGCGGCCACGATGTAGTTCAGCAGCCGCGGCATCACGAGGATGAGGATGCCGGCCAGCAGACTGATCAGAGGCGTCAGGCCCAGGTGGATGTTCATGCGGTCTTCCTTCAGGGGGTGGGGCCGGTGGCGCACGGCTCGGCCGCGGCCGGGCAGGTGCCCCAGCATCGACTGGCGCGCGGCGCGGGTCTGTGCGCTGCCTAACCCAGGCGCGGGGCGCCTATGTTCGTCAGCGCACAGACCAGCCCGGGCGCTGCCGATAGCTTCGCTGCGCCGCCTCGACGGGCTTGCCCAGCCCCGCCACCGCCCCATGAAAATCCCTTCCGATGCCGCCCGTGCCCAGGTCAAGTTCGACGCGGTGATCGTGGGCGCAGGCTCCGCGGGCGCCGCCGCGGCGATAGCGCTGGCGCGCGCCGGCTGGTCCGTGGCCCTGGTCGAGCAGCAGCGCTTTCCGCGCACAAGGGTGTGCGGCGAATGCCTGGTCGCCGGCTGCCAGCCCTTGCTGGCGGCGCTGGGCGTCGCGGCCGAGTTGGACGGCCGCGCCGGCCCGGCCTTGCGCCGGCTGACGCTGCACTGCGGCGAGCAGGAGCTGAGCACCGAATTGGCCGCCGCCCCCGGCGATGGCTGGCCCTGGGGCCGCGCGCCAGGCCCGGGCACGCTGGACGATTTGCTGCTGGAGCGGGCGCGCGCCGTGGGGGCGCAGGTGCTGCAACCCTGGGCGCTGCGCACGCTGCAAGGCGGGGCCGGCGCCTGGTTCTGCGAACTGCGCGCGGTGGAATCGCCGGCACTGTTGCGCCTGCGCGCATCGGTGCTGATCGACGCCACCGGCGCGCGCGAAGGCCTGCCCGGCAGACCGGAGCCGCGCCCGCCGTCGCCCGATGCCGCCGATCTGTTTGCCTTCAGGGGCAGCTTCACCGGCACGGCCCTGGCCGAAGGCGTGTTCGCCACGCTGGCACTGGACGGCGGCTACGGCAGCATGGTGGTCGGCGCGGGCGGCATCACCGCGCTGTCGTGCTGCATCCGGCGTGACCGGCTGAGCGGCCTGCGTTGCGCCGCCCCCGGGCTGCGTACCGGCGACGCGGTGCAGGCCTGGCTGCAGCGCGAATGCGGCGGCGTGCGGCGAGCGTTGGCTGGCGCCACGCTCCAGGGCCCCTGGCTGGCGTCGGGCCCGCTGGTGCCGGGTGCTCGGCTGCGCGCCGACGACGAGGTCTTTCGCATCGGCAACGCCGCCGGTGCGGCGCACCCCATCCTGGCCGAGGGCAGCCGCCATGCGCTGCAGTCGGCGGCCCTGCTGTGCGCACGCCTGCTGAAAGACCGGCCCGGCTCCCCGGTTCCCGACGGCTTGCGCCAGCCTGCGCTGCAGCGCGCCTATGCCGCTGATTGGCAACGCGTGCTGGCGCCGCGCCTGCGCCTGGCTGCGCTGCTGGCCCATGCCGCCATGCGGCCGCGCAGCGCGGCGCTGTTGATGTCCGTGGCGCGTGTCTGGCCGGGGCTGCTGGTGAGTGGCGCGCGCTGGGGCCGCGGGCGGGCAGCGCCGGGTCCGGCCCTGCCGGTGCAGCAGCCGCAATCGTCCTGATCCGCCCGCGGGCCCTCAGGGCCGCTGCTGCGACGGCACGGCGGGCACGGCAGGCGTGGGCTGGCGCACGCGGCAGCCGTCGTCGACACCCGGGCCCACGTCCAGCAGCGGCACCAGCGCCAGCAGCGGGTTCACCAGGCCCAGCACCAGCGCCCCCAGGCCGCGCATCGCGATGCGGCCGCGGTCCAGGTCCAGCTCGGGCTTGGCAAAGCTGCCGGTGATGTAGATCGGGCTGCGCAGCGCGATCACGCTCACGACCTTGGTGCGCGGCACGATGGTCAGGTCCAGCCGCTCCTGCGCCAGGTCGACACCGCCGCTGCCGACCAGGGTGTTGACTTCGGTGTCCAGCACCAGCGTGCGCACCTGCATCACGCCCTTGCTCACCTTGAAGTCGGCCAGCGCGCAGTGCATGGCCACGGTCTTGTCGCCGCTCAGGTTCAGGCGCAGGATCTCCAGCAGGTGCAGGCCGGTCTGCTCCATCAGCAGGCGGCTGATGCGGCCGTCGCGCGCGGACAGGCTCAGCTGGCCGTCGGCCGTGGCCAGCAAGCGGCCGACCGAGGCGCCGCGGCCCTGCAGCTCGATCTCGCCGTCGAGCCGGCCGATGCCGGCCTTGCGCAGGTCCACCCGCGGCAGCAGCAGGCCCAGCTCCAGCCCGCGCAGCTGCGCGCTCACCTGCCCGCGCAACGGGTCGCTGCGGGCATCCAGCACCAGGCTGGCCTTGAACTGGCCGCCGGCCAGGGCAAAGCCCAGCGGGTCGAGTGTCAGGCGCCGGTCCTGCAGACGCACTCGCGTGCTCAGCCCGGCCACCGGCAGGGCCTGTTCGCGCAGCAGCTGCGCCGCCTCTATCGTGACGTCGGCGTCCATCGCGGCCCAGCGCGCGGTGTCGAAGGGCAGGTCGGGCAGCACGCGTGCGCTGGGCTCGGCGCGCACGCCCACGGCCGGCCCCAGGTCGGCCAGGGCCAGCTGGCGCGCGCGCACGCTGCCGCTGAGCAGCGGGCGCGCTGGCGCGGTGTCCACCTGCAGCGTGCCGGCGATGTCGCTGCGGCCCACCTGGCCGGTGAAGGACTGGTAGCGCCAGACGCTGCCGCTGCGCAGCAGCTGGCCGCTGCTGCGGTAGGCCGGCGTGGGCGGCAGCGCCACGCCGATGATCGGGAACAGCGTGGCCAGGCTGGTGCCGCTGAGCTTGAGCTGCAGGTCGACGGCGCTGAAACTGAAGAGGCTGGTGATGCTGCCGCTGGCCTGCAGCCGGGTCTGGTCGAGCGTGGCCTGCAGTTGCAGCGGATAGGGGCGGGTCTGGTCGCGCCAGGCCAGCACCGCGCCGCCGCTGCCCGTGGCGCTGAGCGCCTGGCCGCGGAACTGGCCCTGCGCTTCGAACCGCAGGCTGTGCGGGCTGGCGTCGGCCACGGTCGACAGATCGACCACCAGCGCCGTCTGCTGCAGCGGCGCCAGATAGTGGATCTGGCCCTGGTCGAGCAGCAGGCGGTCTATGGGCAGGCGCATCTCTTCGTCGCTCTGGGCGCGGTCCAGCAGCCAGTTCTTGCGCCCGTCCGGCGCCTGCTCCAGGAACAGGCGCGGGCGCAGCAGGTGGGCTTCGGGGATGGCCAGGCGGCCGCGCAGCAGCTGCGGCAGGTTGATGCTCAACTCCACCGTCTCGGCCACCACCATCTGCGGCGCCGCCGACCAGGCCGGGTTGGCAAAGCTCAAGCCCTGGGCACGCACGCGCGGCAGCGGCCAAGCCGGCAGCAGGTCCAGGTCACCGTTGATGAGCAGCACGCGGCCGGTCTGGCGCAAGGCCCAGTCCTGCAGCGGCGCGCGCGCCCAGTTGAAGCCGAACAGCAGGCTCCACAGCAGCAGCAGCACGGGCAGCAGCAGCAGGGCAGCGAATCCGAGGGCCAGCCATTTCAAGTTGCGGCGCAGCATCGGTTGGGGTGGGGGAGTGGCGTCCAAGGTCCCAGATGTAGCCGCCCGCTGCGCGCGGGTCTGTGCGCCGTGGCACGGTGCGCCAGCGGACAGACGGCCGGCCGTACCGGGCCCAGGCTGAGCCCGTGCCCCAGATGCCCAACCCCGCCGCTGCCGAAGCGCCCGCACTCCTGCAGGCCGAGCGGCGCTCGGCGCTGGAGCGCGCGGGCCGGGGCGCGCTGGCCGGCGTCGAGCAAGCGCGTGACCTGCTGCGCTTCGTCGGCGAGCTGAGCCTCGTCGCGCTGGGTCAGTGGCGCCACCCGGGGCGCTGGCGCTGGCGCGCCGTGGGGCACGAGATCGGCATCGGCGGCTTCGACGCGCTGCCCATCGTCGGCCTGACGTCGTTTCTGCTGGGCGTGGTCGTGGCCTACCAGGGCGCCGACCAGCTTCGTCATTACGGCGCCAACATCTTCGTGGTGGAGCTGGTGGGCTACGCCATGCTGCGCGAGTTCGCGCCGCTCATCGCCGCCATCATCATCGCCGGCCGTTCCGGCTCGGCCTACGCGGCGCAGCTGGGCAGCATGGTCGTTGCCGACGAGATCGATGCACTGCGCACCATGGGCATGGACCCGCTGCAGCGTCTGGTGCTGCCCAAGCTGATGGCGCTGGCGCTGGCACTGCCGCTGCTCACGGTGTTTGCCGACATCGCCGGCGTCTTCGGCGGCATGGTCATGGCGCGCTCGCAGCTGGGCATCAGCTTCGTCGAGTTCATCGATCGCTTCGGCCGCGTGATGCAGGGCTCGGCGCTGCTGGTGGGCCTGGGCAAATCGCTGGTGTTCGCGCTCATCATCGCCACGCTGGGCTGCTTCCAGGGCCTGGCCACGCGCGGCAGCGCCGACAGCGTGGGCCGCCAGACCACGCGCGCCGTGGTGCAGGCCATCTTTGCGGTGATCGTGGCCGACGCACTGTTCTCGGTGGCCTTCAACCTGCTGAAGCTTTGAGATGGCCGAATCCGACGCCCTCGCCATCGATCTGCAACAGGTCGGCACGCGCTTCGGCAGCCACCAGGTGCACGAAGGCCTGGACCTGCAGGTGCGCCGCGGCGAGATCCTGGGCCTGGCCGGCGGCAGCGGTTCGGGCAAGTCGGTGCTGCTGCGCGAGATGATCGGCCTGCAGCGCCCCAGCGCCGGCCGCGTGCTGCTGTTCGGCGACGACATCGCCACGCTCACGCCGCCGCAGGCGCTGGCGTTGCGGCGGCGCTGGGGCGTGATGTTCCAGCGTGGCGGGCTGTTCGGCGCGCTCAGCGTGCGCCGCAACGTCGGTCTGCCGCTGCGCGAACAGGGCGGGCTGGACGACGACCAGGTCGACCGCATCGCCGAAGCCAAGCTGGCGCAGACCGGCCTGCCGCCCGAGGCCGGCCTGAAGCTACCCGCCGAACTGAGTGGCGGAATGCTCAAGCGCGCGGCGCTGGCGCGGGCCATCGCGCTCGACCCCGAACTGCTGTTCCTGGACGAGCCCACCTCGGGCCTGGACCCGGCCAGCGCGGCCGGCGTGAACGAGCTGATCCTGGCCACGCATGCGCGCTACGGCCCCACCATGGTCATCGTCACCCACGACCTGGACCTGCTGTGGCAGGTGTGCGATCGCGTGGCCGTGCTGGGCGAAGGCCGCGTGCTGGCGCTGGCCAGCATGGCCGAGCTGGCCGACAACCCGCACCCCATCGTGGCCGCGTATTTCACCGACCGGCGCCAGGCGCATGCGCCCGCCGCACCCACCGCGCCGGCCGCAGCCGCTGCACTCGAGGCCGCCTGAACCATGGACGACAAGGTCAACTACGCCGCGGTCGGTGCCTTCGTGCTGCTACTCGGCGCCGCGCTGGTGGCTGGCGTGCTCTGGCTGGCCGTGGGCCTGGGCGGCCGGCAGACGCTGGACCCTTACCAGGCGGTGATCCAGGAGTCGGTGGCCGGGCTCAACGTCGACGCGCCCGTCAAGTACCTGGGCGTGGACGTGGGCAAGGTCAGCCACATCGAGATCGACCCGCTCAATTCGCGGCAGGTGCGCCTGCACTTCCTGATCCAGCGCGGCACGCCGATCAAGCGCGACAGCCTGGCGGTGCTCAAGACCCAGGGGCTGACCGGCATCGCCTACATCGAGTTGAGCGGCGGCAGCGCCGGCTCGCCGCCGCTGGTGGCCGGCGCCGACGGCCAGACGCCGCTCATCCCCTTCAAGCTATCGCTCAGCGCGCGGCTGGAGAACGTGTTGACCAACGTGCTGGCCAACGTCGACCGCGTCTCGAACAACCTGAACACGGTGTTCGGCGCCGACAACCAGGCCGCGCTCAAGTCCACGCTGGCCGATGTGGCCACGCTGGCGCATGCGCTGGCCGGGCAGCAGGCGACGATACGCGCCGGCCTGGCCGACGCGGCGCGCACGGCGCGGCTGGCGGCCGAGGCCGCCAAGCAGCTCGAGCCGACGCTGGAGCGCATCGCCAGCGCTTCCCAGGCCGTGGAGAGCATGGCCGGCGTGGCGCAGTCGGCCAGCGGTCGCGCCGCGTTGGCGGCCGACGCCGCCGCCAGCGGCGTGCAGCAGATCGCCGGCGAAACCCTGCCCGAGCTGGCGCGCCTGCTGGCCGAGACGGCGGAGCTGACGGCCTCGTTGCGCCAGCTCAGCCAGCAGACCACGGCCAGCCCCAGCAGCCTGCTGCTGGGCAGCCCGGCCACCCCACCCGGGCCCGGAGAAAGCGCAAGACCATGACCGGCCCCGCAATCGACCGTTCTTCAGACAGTCATCCCGGCCGCCGCCGCCGCGCCGCCCTGCTGGCCGCCGGCGCCTTGGCGCTGCTGGCCGGCTGCTCCGGCACGCTGCTGCCCAAGCCGGCACCGCCACCGGCGCGCTTCACGCTGGATGCCGGCGCCGCGCTGGGCGGGCCCCCGG
>JALHPY010000053.1 GCA_022842305.1 Rubrivivax sp. | reverse complement strand
GGCGTGGCGCCCGGGTTCAGGGGGGAGTTCATGGGGACGGCGGGATGTTGCGGAGCAGTGATGGGCGCCTCACACCAGTCGGTCGGGCCAGGGCAGCACGGCCGACGAGGCCGCGGCCACCAGCGCCGCGACGCTGGCATGGCCGGTCTTGCGCCGGATGGCCACCAGCTGACTGCGCGCCGTGGCCGCGCTGATGCCCAGGGCCCGTGCCGCATCGCCCGGCCGGTCGCCCCGGGCCAGACGCGCCAGCACACGGGTTTCGGCCGGGCTCAGGCCGTGCGCGCTGGCAAAGCCGCGCAGGTCGGGCAGCTGCAGGGTATCGGCCGGAGACAGTGCCAGCAGCACCGGGCCGTGCCCGCCCGGCGCGTCGGACAGCGGCGCCAAGGCCAGGCTGCATTCGGGTTCGAACAGCAGCGGCCGGCCGCCCGCGGCAGCGGTGGCCAGCGCGGCCGCAAAGGCGGCGCTGCGGTCCGCGGCGGCGGTGGTGACGCGCCCGCCGGCGTGCAGGCGCAGCGGCGTGCCTTCGGCCAGCAACTGGCGCGCGGCCCGGTTGGCGTGCAGCAGCTGGGCATCGGTGCGCAGCAGCAGCAGTGGCCAGGGCAGCGCGTCGGCCATGGCCGCCAGCACGGCAGCGTCGGGCAGGCCGGGCGCGCTGCCACAGGCGGGAATACTCATAACGTTCAAGTTAGCCCCGGCCTGCAGCGCACGCATCCCCTGCACAAGGGTTGCACGGCCGCCGCGGATCAGCTAGTCAGCGGCCTTCGAGCAGGTCTTGTGTCGCGGGATGGCGGCGCATGTACACGGCCACGTAGCTGCAGCTGGGGCGCACGCGCAGGCCTTGCGCGCGCGCCCAGTCCAGCGCCGCGGCCACCACGCGCGCCGCCACGCCCTGGCCCTGCAAGGCCGGCGGCACTTCGGTGTGGTGCAACACCAGCAGCGTGCCCACCCGGCGGTAGCTGCACAGCGCCAGCTGCCCGCCCAGCGCCAGCTCGAAGCGCGCGGCCGCCGCGTTGTGTTTCACCTCAGCATCCATCGCCCGCATTGTGCCGGGCCACCGATTTGAGTGGGCGGTGACATCTGGAGACACCTTTGGGTTTACAGTGACCGCGACACTGGCCAACGGGCGCGGTCCGGCGCGGGGGGTTTACTGTGGATATGGCCTGGTTCCTCGAATACATCGCGCGCGACGGCTCGCGCGTCACCCGGGCCGTGCGCACGCTGCCATTCACCGTGGGCCGCGATGCCGCCAACCATCTGGTGGACGATGCGCCCGGCCTGTCGCGCCGCCACGCCCGCATCGATGTCGATGCCGCCGGTCGGCTGTGCATCACCGACCTGAACAGCACCAACGGCACCTTCGTCAACCGCGAGCGCCTGCAGGGCACCCGGTTGCTGAAAGAGAACGACATCATCCATTTCGGCGGCACCGAGTACCGCCTGGCCAGCGAGCAGGATGCGGGCGAACCTACCTCGCCAGGCGACAGCGAGCGCACGATGATCGCGCCCATCGGGCGCGTGCTGTCGGCGCAGCTGGTGCCCGAGCGCCGCCAGTTCCTGGAACTGCTGCGTGAAGGGCGCGGCCTGGCGGTGGCCGCACAGCCCATCGTCGACGCCCACAGCCGCGAGATCTTCGCCTACGAGATGCTGGCCCGCTGCACCCACCCCGAGCTGAACAAATCGCCGACGCAGCTGTTCGAGATGGCGGCCAAGCTCGGCTATGAGGCCGATCTGAGCGAGGCCTTCCGCAACCTCGGCCTCAAGGCGATGGCGCCGATGCTGAACGGGCGGCGGGTGTTCATCAACGCCCACCCCAAGGAAACCTTCGAAGAAGGCTTCATGGACAGCCTGCGCGCACTGCGCGAGCGCCCCGACCCGCCCCGCCTGGTGGTCGAGGTGCACGAGACCGCGGTGATGGAGATCGAGCGCATGCGCGAGCTGGCGGTTCAGCTCAAGAACATCGGCGTGGACTTCGCCTACGACGACTTCGGTGCCGGCCAGGCGCGGCTGAACGAGATCAGCGAGGTGCCTGCGGATTTCGTCAAGTTCGACATGGGCCTGCTGCACGGCATCCACGAGGCCGGCGAGCGCAAGCAGCGCGTCGTGCACGACCTGGTGCGCACCGTGCGCGAGATGGGCTCGGTCACCTTGGCCGAAGGCATCGAGCTGGAGGCCGAAGCCGTGGTCTGCCGCGAGATGGGCTTCCAGCTGATCCAGGGCTACCTGACGGGCAAGCCGGTGCTGATGGCCTGAACCCGACGGCGCGTCACGAGGCCGGGCTGCTCCAGCGCGCCAGGGCCTCCTGCAGCCGGGAGGGATCCACCGGCTTGGTCAGGAAATCGTTCATGCCGGCGGCCAGCGCCTCTTCGCGCTCGCCCACCAGGGCCGCGGCGGTGAGCGCGATGATGGGCAGCCCCTGCCCCTCGGCCAGGGCGCGCAGCAGCCGTGTGGCCTCGTAGCCGCCCATCACCGGCATCTGCACGTCCATCAGCACCATGTCGAAGGGCCGTCCGGCAGCGGCCGCGCGCTGCACCGCCAGCACGGCCTCGCGGCCGTCGCCGGCCGGCTCGACCAGCACGCCCCAGCGCTCGAGCATGGCCACGCCGATCATCATGTTGACCGGGTTGTCCTCGACCATGAGCACGCGCATCCCCTCCAGGCAGGCCGGCGACACGGTGACGCGCGCCGGCTCGGGCTCGGTCTCGACGGCGCGCGGCAGCGGCAGCTCCACCCAGAACAGGCTGCCGCGGCCGGGCTGGCTCTCGACACCGACCTCGCCGCCCATCAGGCGCGCCAGCTCGCGGCAGATCGACAGGCCCAGACCGGTGCCGCCGTGGCGCCGCGTGACGCTCTGGTCGGCCTGGGTGAAGGGCGTGAACAGGCGGCCCTGCAGCGCCTGGTCGATGCCCGGGCCGGTGTCCTGCACCTCGATGCGCACGCGGTGGTCGAGCGCGCCCAGGCCGCGCTGCGCGCGCAGCCGCACCTCGCCGCCGGCGGTGAACTTGATGGCGTTGTTGAGGTAGTTGCTGACGATCTGGCGCAGGCGCAGCGCGTCGCCTTGCACCAGGCCTTCGACCTGGCGCGACAGCTCGGCGTGCAGCGCCAGCCCGCCGCCATGGGCCAGCGGCGCGTACACCTGGTGCAGCGCGCGCAGCTGCTCGCCCAGGTCGAAGGCCGCCGACTCGACTTCCAGCTTGCCGGCCTCGATCTTGGACAGATCCAGGATGTCCGAGATGATGCCGGCCAGCGCCTGCGCGCTGTCGGTGATCTGGTCCAGGTACTGGTCGCGGCGCGGGTCGCCCGGGGCGGTCGTGCGCGCCAGCCGGGCCAGGCCCAGGATGCCGTTGAGCGGCGTGCGCAGCTCGTGGCTGGTGTTGGCCAGGAAGGCGCTCTTGCTGCGGTTGGCGGCCTCGGCCGCGTCGCGCGCGCGCGCCAGCGCCTGCTGGAAGGCGTGGCGCTCGGTCACGTCCTCGACGATCCACACCGTGCCGCCCTGCTGCGGCCGCGCCTGGTCGATGGCGTGCCCGCGCACACGCGCCTGGAAGCTGCTGCCGTCGCGCCGGCGCACGCTGCGTTCGAACTCCACCGCCTCGCCGCGTGCCAGCGCCCGGCCGGCCTGCGCGCCGATGGCGGCGTATTCGGCGTCGTCGGCCCAGACCACGGCGCCGGCCTGGCCCACGAGCTCGCCCGGGCCCCAGCCGTAGATCTGTTCGAAGTGCCGGTTGGCCAGCACGAAGCGCCCCTCGCGCGTGACGGCGATGCCGATCGAGGCGTTGTCGAGGATGGCCTCGCGCTGCAGACGCTCGCGCTCGCGCTCGGTGATGTCGCGCGCATTGACCACGATGTAGTCCTGGCGGTCCATCGCGAAACGCGCTGCCGAGATCAGCATGGGCACCTCACCGCCGCTCTTGGTGACCAGGTTCAGCGGCAGGTCGGTGACCGCGCCGCGCTCACGCATCAGCGCCACGAAGCGTTCGCGCGCGCCGCTGTTGCCGCCCCAGGTGCCCAGCTCCAGCGCGGTGCGGCCCACGGCCTCGGCGGCCGACCAGCCGGTGACGCGCTCGAAGGCGTGGTTGACCATGGCGTAGCGGCCGCTGGCCATCTCGGTGAGGGTGATGACGTCGGGGCTGGTGGCCACCAGGTGCGCCAGCAGGGCTTCGGAGCGGCGCACCGCCTCCTCGGCCAGCAGGCGTTCGCTGTCGTCGACGAAGATGGACAGCACCGCCGGGCCGCCGTCGGCGTCGATGCGCACGCCGGTGGCGCGCACCGACGCCAGCCGCGTGGCCAGGCGCAACTTGAAGTCGTCCACCGGCAGCGCCGCGCCGGCGGGCTGCTCCTGCAGCGCCTGGAAGCGGCCGCGCTCGCGTTCGCGCGAGTCGCCGTCGGCGTCGTAGCGGGCCAGCAGGTCGCTGCCGATCAGGTCGTCGAGCTCACGCCCGCCAAACAGCGCCAGCGCCGCCGGGTTGGCGTCGATGACCTGGCCCTCACGGTGCAGCACCAGCGGCGTGGGGATGCGCGAGAACAGCTCCTGGTAGCGCGTCTCGGTGGCACGCAGGGCGTCGCGCGCGCCTTCGAACTCGGTGATTTCGCGCGCCACGCCCCAGTAGCCCTTGAAGACGCCGCGCGCATCGAAGCGCGGCTTGCCGCTGGCCAGGAACACGCGCTGCGCGTGCCCGGGCGCGTCCCAGGTGACGCGCAGGTCGCGGAAGGGCTCGCGCGCTTCCAGGTCGGCCTGCAGCGCGTCCAGCACCTCGGGGTCCAGCCACAGCCCGGGCAACTGCCA
Organism: Rubrivivax sp.; assembly: GCA_022842305.1. GTDB lineage: Bacteria > Pseudomonadota > Gammaproteobacteria > Burkholderiales > Burkholderiaceae_C > Rubrivivax. Next base: position 21,299 of record JALHPY010000053.1, on the reverse strand, counting down.
GGGCGGCAACAGGGGCTGCCCCAGGCGGGTGAGCGGCCGGCCATGTTCGGCCGCACCCACCAGGCGGTACTGGTCGTCGAGCTCCCAGTAGGCGTCGGCGGCCAGCGACAGCAGCTGCACGAAGCGCTGCTCGCGGTCGCGCGTGGCGCGCGTGTGCCGCGCCACCACGCGCGCGATCATCACCCCGCCCATCAGGCCGCCCAGGATGTTGAACAGCTGCACCAACCCGCGCAGCGCCACCGGTGGCAGCAGCGGCGCCACGGCCGGCAGATCGGGCGGTACCGGCGCCTGCCAGACCACGAAGGCGGAGATCGCCGCGGCGGCCAGCGCCAGCGCAATGCCCAGGCGCAGCCCGATGGCGGCGCAGGCCACGCACACCAGCAGGCCGAACACCGACAGCCCGGGCGACGCGATGCCCCAGCCGAAATGCAGCGCGGTGTGGCCCAGGCAGACCATGAACAGCAGCATCACCAGCGCCAGCGCCGCGGGCAGCCCCCTGGGTGGCAGCCGCATGAGCAGCAGCGCCAGCACCGCCAGCAGCGCGAACACACCGCCGGCATGGCCGGGCTGAGGCCATACCGACAGCATGAAGACGCCGGTGATCGCGCAGCAGGCTGCGGCCATGGCCAGCAACGCGCGCGCCATCTGCGGCGGAACCTGGGGCCCATCCAGCGCGCCGCCGCCCGGGGCGGCGCCCGCCGCCGCGCCTTGCCACACCGATGTCGGCAGTTCGGCCTCGGTCAGCGGATCTGGCTTCAAGGCTTCAGGCGGACGGCAGGGCGGCCTGCAACTGCAGCCGCGTGGCCAGGGCGGCGGCGCGGGCGGCTTCGGCGAAGGCCGGCATGGCTGCGGCCTCGCCACCCGCGTACAGCACCGAGCGCGAGGCGCTGACGACGATGGGCCCGCCGGGCCGCCAGCCGGCGCGCACCGTGGCGTCGGCGTCGCCACCCTGCGCGCCGATGCCGGGGATCAGCAGCGGCAGCGTGGGCGCCAGTTGGCGCACGCGCGCCACCTCGGCCGGGTAGGTGGCGCCCACCACCAGCGCCAACTGGCCGCCGTGGTTCCAGGGGCCGGCGGCCAGGCGCGCGATGTGTTCGTAGAGCGCGCCACCGCCCGCCAGCGGCTGCGCCTGCAGGTCGCTGCCGCCGGGGTTGGAGGTGCGGCACAGCAGGATCAGGCCCTTGCCGGCGTACGCCATGTAGGGCTCGATCGAGTCCAGGCCCATGAAGGGCGACAGCGTCACGGCGTCGGCGCGGTAGCGCTCGAAGGCCTCGCGCGCGTACTGCTGAGCGGTGGCGCCGATGTCGCCGCGCTTGGCGTCCAGGATCACCGGCACGCCCGGTGCGGTGGCGTGGATGTGGGCGATCAGGCGTTCCAGCTGCTCTTCGGCGCGCTGCGCCGCGAAGTAGGCGATCTGCGGCTTGAAGGCGCAGACCTGGTCGCGCGTGGCGTCGACGATTGCCGAGCAGAAGTCGAAGATGCGCGCCGCGTCGCCGCGCCAGGCCAGCGGAAAGCGCGCCGGCTCGGGGTCCAGGCCCACGCACAGCATCGAGGCGTGGTGCGCCTGCGCGGCCACCAACGCCTGGCGGAAGCCCGCGGTCATGGGGCCCCCTTGGCGCTGCGCGCCTTCCCCCCGAGGGGGAATGAACGCCTTCGGAGCGGCCGTGCGGCGCTCATGAGGGCAGCCGCTGCGCCAGCGCTTCGGCCATGCCGGTATAGCCCGCGGGCGTGAGCGCCAGCAGGCGCTGCTTCTCGTCCTCGGGCAGTTCGAGCGCTTTGATGAAGCCCTGCATCAGCTCGCGCGTGATGGGTTTGCCCTGGGTGAAGGCCTTGAGCCGGTCATAGGGTTCGGGCAGACCGTGGCGGCGCATCACCGTCTGCACCGGCTCGGCCAGCACCTCCCAGGCCTGGTCCAGATCGGCAGCGATCGCCGCCGGGTTGATCTCCAGCTTGTCCAGCCCGCGGCTCAGGCTGTCGCAGGCCAGCAGCGTGTAGCCCAGGGCCACGCCCATGTTGCGCAGCACCGTGCTGTCGGTCAGGTCGCGCTGCCAACGGCTGATGGGCAGCTTGTGGCTCATGTGCGCCAGCAACGCGTTGGCCAGGCCGAAATTGCCTTCGGCGTTCTCGAAGTCGATGGGGTTGACCTTGTGCGGCATGGTGCTGGAACCCACCTCGCCGGCCTTCACCCGCTGCTTGAAGTAGCCCAGCGAGATGTAGCCCCAGACGTCGCGCGACCAGTCGGTGAGCAAGGTGTTGGCGCGCGCCACCGCGTCGAACAGCTCGGCCATGTAGTCGTGCGGCTCGATCTGGATGGTGTAGGCGTTGAAGGCCAGGCCCAGGCGCTGCTCGATCAGCTGGCGGCTGAAGTCTTCCCAGTCGAAACCGGGATAGGCCGCCAGGTGCGCGTTGTAGTTGCCCACGGCGCCGTTCATCTTGGCCAGCAGCGGCACGGCGGCGATGCGCGCGCGCGCCGTGGCCAGGCGCGCGGCCACGTTGGCCACTTCCTTGCCCATGGTGGTGGGGCTGGCCGTCTGGCCGTGGGTGCGGCTGAGCATGGACTGGCCGGCCAGCGCGTGCGCCATCTGCGCCAGCTTGGCCAGCAGGCGGTCCAACGCCGGCAGCAGCACCTGTTCGCGCGCGGCCTGCAGCATGAGCGCGTGGCTGGTGTTGTTGATGTCCTCGCTGGTGCAGGCGAAATGCACGAACTCGCGCGCCGGCTCGAGTTCTGCATGGCCCTGCAGGCGCGACTTGATCCAGACCTCGACCGCCTTGACGTCGTGGTTGGTGGTGCGCTCGATGTCCTTGATGGCCACCGCGTCGGCTTCGGAGAAGCGCAGCGCCAGGCTGCGCAGCAGGCCGCGGCCGGCTTCGCTGAAGGGCGCCAGCTCGGCAAAGCCGGCGTCCGACAGCGCGATGAGCCACTCGACCTCGACCTGCACGCGGCGGTGCATCAGGCCGAACTCCGACAGCAGCGGGCGCAGCGCAGCCATGCGCGACGAGTAACGGCCGTCCAGCGGCGAAAGGGCGGACAGGATGGAAAGCGTCATGCGGGCGACAAGGGGCGTGAGGAAGGGAGGCCGAAGCGCGCAACGAGGCCGGACAGCAGGATCGGGTGCGGCGCGCCAAGCCCCGATTCTAGGAGCGCGTCCGTGCGCGCAAAGCTTCATCCGGGCTGCGGCGCGCGCCAGAATCGCGGCCATGCAGCACGACATCCGCGCCCTGGCCTTCGACATCTTCGGCACCGTGGTCGACTGGCGCACGTCCATCATCCGCGAAGGCCAGCTGCTGGGCGCGCGCCTGGGCCTGGTGCAGGACTGGGCTGCCTTCGCCGACGCCTGGCGCGCCGGCTACCAGCCGGCGATGCAGCGCGTGCGCAGCGGCGAACTGCCCTGGACGCACATCGACGCGCTGCACCGCGGCATCCTCGACCGCCTGCTGGCCGAGCGCGGCATCGCCCTGGACGAGGCCGACGCGGCGCACTTCAACCGCGTCTGGCACCGCCTGATCCCCTGGCCCGACAGCGTGGCCGGGCTGCACCGGCTGAAGCCGCGCTACACGCTGGCCACCTTGTCCAACGGCAACCTGTCGCTGCTGGTGGCCATGGCGCGCCACGCCGGCCTGCCCTGGGATGCCGTGCTCAGCGCCGAGCTGTTCCGCCACTACAAGCCCGACCCCGAGGTCTACCTGGGCGCGGCCCGCCTGCTGGACCTGGCGCCGCAGCAGCTGATGCTGGTGGCCGCCCACCCCAGCGACCTGCGCGCCGCCGCCGCCTGCGGCCTGCGCACGGCCTACGTGCAGCGGCCGCTGGAACACGGCCCCGGCGCGCCGCCGCCGGCCTGGCGGCCGGGCGAGTTCGACATCGAGGTCGGCGACTTCGGGGAACTGGCCAGCGCGCTGGCCTGACGTTGCTACTTGGCCGGTTGGAAGCTGGGCACGCCCATCTGCCAGAGCAGGAAGGCGAAGATGTCGGCGCGCTCGTCGAAAGTCTGGCTCTTGGTGTTGCCGATGCCGTGGCCCGACTCGTAGTCCAGGCGCATCAGCACCGGCTTGCCCGAGTTGCTGGCGGCCATCAGACGCGCCGCCGTCTTGGTGGTGGTCCAGACTTCCACGCGCGGGTCGTTGACGCCGTGCACCAGCAGCACCGCCGGGTACTTGGTGCCGTCCTTGATCTGGTGGTAGGTGCTCATGGCCAGCAGCGCGCGAAAGCCGCGTTCGTTGGCGCGCGTGCCGAACTCGGGGATGTTGGGTATGCCGTTGGGCGTGGTCTCGGCGCGCACCATGTCCAGCGCGCCCACGCTGGGCACCACGGCGGCAAACAGGTCGGGGCGCTCGGTCATGGCGCGGCCCACCAGAATGCCGCCGGCGCTGCCGCCCCAGATGCCCAGGCGCGAGGGCACCGTCCACTTGTTGGTCACCAGCCATTCGGCGCAGGCGATGAAGTCGCGCCAGGTGTTGGGCTTGGTGGCCTGGCGGCCGTCTTCGTGCCACTGGCGGCCGAACACGCTGCTGCCGCGCGGATTGGCCACGGCGAACACGCCGCCGGCATCCAGCCAGGCCAGGCGGCCGATGCTGAAGAAGGGCTCTTCGGTGATGCCATACGAGGCGTAGCCGTACAGCAGCGTCGGGTTGTTGCCGTCGAGCCTGGTGCCGCGCTTGTGCAGGATGGACATGGGCACCATGGCGCCGTCGTGGCTCCGCACCATGACCTCGGTGGCCTCGATGTCCTCGGGCGCATCGAAGGGCCCGGCCGGCTGCAGCCCGGTGTTGGCGACCTTGCCGTCGGCAGTCACGGCGTAGATCTGGCGCGCGCGGTTCCAGCCCTGCAGGTCCAGCAGCAGCCCCGGCATGTCGGCGCGCGCGCTGGTGCCCGACAGCGAGAAGGCGCCCACCACCGGCAGCGGCACCTCGCGCGGCTGGGCGCCCTCGCGGTAGTCCAGGCGCAGCAGCTTCTTCACGTTGCCCTCGCGCACCTCGATGTACAAGCCGTCACTGGCCGCGGCCAGGCCGGCCAGCACGCGCGGGCTTTCCGGCACCAGCACCTTGGCCCGGGACGCCTTGAAGCCGTTCAGCCGCCCGGACAACAACTTGTAGCGCGATGCGCCCTTGAAGGTCAGCGCATACACCCGGTCACCCTTGACGGCCATGGAAGTGACCCGGTCGGCGCGGCTGAACAGCGGCTTCCAGGCCGGCTTGCCGGCGCGCAGTGCGGCCAGCGTGGTGTGCCAGGCGGCGAAGTCGGGCGAGACGCCGTCGAACACCACGGCGATGACGCGGCCGTCGGGCTGCACGTCGATGCTGGGGAACTCGGTGACCGGCACGCGCAGGTCCTTGCCCGCGGTGAGCACGGTGCGCACGTCTTTCTCGGCGGCGCCGGGGGCCATCACCACGGCGCTGCTGGCCTGGTACTTCTGCGTGGCCGGCATGCCGGGCGTGAGCGCCTGCATGCGGTGGAAGTACAGCTCGCGCCCGTCGGGCGCCCAGCTCACGCCGCCGAACTGCGCGCGCGAGATCTCCTCGCCCAACTGCTGGCCGGTCTCGGTGTCGATGACGCGCAGCGCCGCTTCTTCCGAGCCGGCGGCCGAGACGCCCACTGCCACCTTGCTGCCGTCGGGCGAGGGCGCGAAATAGTTGATGGCGTGCGGCTTGCCGGTGGCCTGCTTCAGCGTCTCGGGGTCGAACAGCAGCTTCTCGGGGCCGCTCAGGCCGCGCCGCATGTACAGCTTGAACTGGTCTTCGCTGGCGCCGCGGCGTTCGTAGAAGTACAGGTCGCCGGTCAGGCGCACCACGCTGACAACGCGCGCCGCGGCCGCAGAGTCGTACTTCTCGATGGCCGCACGCAGCGCGTCGCGCCCGGGGATGGCCCGCAAGGTGGCATGGGCGTGATCGCTGTGCGCCTTCATCCAGGCGGCAACGGCGGGCGCCTTGGCGTCCTCGAAATCGCGGTAGGGGTCGTCGACCACGGTGCCGAAGAAGGTCTCGGGCACGTTGCGCACCGGTGCCACGGGCAGCGCGGTCTGCGCGTGGGCCAGGGACATCAGCACGCTGGCAAGGCCGGCGGCCAGCAGCAGAGCGCGGCGGGGCAGGTGAAGCGTCATGGGTGGATCCGTGGCAGGAGGAAAGGCGCGATGCTAGTCCGCGCGGTCCCACCGCGTGGTGGCGGTGCGACCAAGCCCCTGCCCGCGGGGATGAAGGCAGCCTGGATGGCAGGCTGCGATCGGGTTCCACCGGGGTACATTCGCCCCCGCCATGAACACCACCGAGCGCTTCCTCATCGCCATGCTGCTGGTCTTCAGCCTGCCCTACCTGGTGTGGCGGCTGGGGCGCACCGAGTACTGGGCGCCGCTGGTGGTGGTGCAGATCGTCGCCGGCATCCTGCTCGGCCCCGGGGTGCTGGGCCTGGCGCTGCCCGAGCTGCACGCCCAGGTCTTCACGCCGGCGGTGATCCAGGGCCTGAACGGCGTGGCCTGGTGGGCGGTGATGCTGTTCGTGTGGATCGCCGGCATCGAGCTCGACCTGGCCGCGGCCTGGCGCCACCGCCGCGAAAGTGCCATCACCGCCGGGCTGGCGCTGGGCGTGCCGCTGCTGCTGGGCTGCGCCGCGGCGCTGGCGCTGCCGCTGCTGGCCGGCGGCTGGCGCGGTGCGCTGGGCCAGCCCTGGCAGTTCGTGCTGGGCGTGGGCATGGCCTGCGCGGTGACGGCGCTGCCGATCCTGATCCTGTTCCTGGAGAAGCTGGACATCCTGCGCCGGCCGCTGGGCCAGCGCATCCTGCGCTACGCCAGCCTGGACGACGTGGCCATCTGGGGCGTTCTGGCGCTGGTGCTGATGGACTGGCAGCGCGTGGGCCGGCAAGCTGCCTTCCTGGCGCTGTTCGCGCTGGCCGCCTGGGCGCTGCGGCGCGGGCTGCCGCGCCTGCCCGAGCGCGACCGCTGGTACCTGTCGCTCATCTGGCTGGCGGCCTGCAGCCTGGCCGCCGACTGGTCGGGCCTGCACTACATGGTGGGTGCCTTCCTGGCCGGCGCGGTGCTGGACAGCCACTGGTTCGAGCAGAAGCACCTGGACCTGCTGCGCCACCACGTGCTGCTGGTGCTGATGCCGGTGTTCTTCCTGAGCACGGGCCTGCGCACGCAGTGGACGATGGGCGGCTACACCGTGTTCGTGGCCGCTGCGCTGCTGCTGGCGGCCAGCGTGGCGGGCAAGCTGGCCGGCGTGCACCTGGCCGGGCGCATCCTGCGCTGGCAGCCGGGCGAGGCCGGGCTGATCGGCTGGCTGCTGCAGACCAAGGCGCTGATCATGATCATCTTTGCCAACGTGCTGCTGGACAAGCAGATCATCAGCGCCAGCACCTTCACCGCGCTGCTGCTGATGGCCGTGGCCAGCACCATGCTGACGGTGCCCATGGTCACGCCGATGCTGGCGCGGCTGCAGGGCCTGCTGGACCGCGCACGCTGATCAGGCCGGCAGCGGCCCGGCCGCCAGCATCTGCGCGCGCAGTTCGCGCTTGAGCACCTTGCCGATGCCGCTGCGCGGCAGCTCGGCGCACAGCTGCAGGTCGGCCAGGCGCTGCACCTTGCCCAGGCGCGCGTTGGCCCAGGCCAGCAGTTCGGCCGCGTCGGCAGCGGCGCCCGGGCGCAGCACCACGCGCGCCACCGGCGTCTCGCCCCAACGCTCACTGGGCAGGCCCACCACCGCTGCCTCGGCCACCGCGGGGTGGGCGGCGATCACGGCTTCCAGGTCGCTGGGGTAGATGTTGAAGCCGCCGCTGATGATCATGTCCTTGCGCCGGTCGATCAGCGTCAGGAAGCCGTCGGCGTCGAAGCGGCCGATGTCGCCGGTGCGGATGTAGCGCCGGCCGGCGGCATCGAACCACTCGGCCGCGCGCGTGAGCTCGGGCAGGCCGTGGTAGCCGCTCATCATGCCGGGACTGCGGCCCACCACCTCGCCCGGCTGATCGCTGCCGGCGGGCAGGGCGCGGCCCTGCTCGTCGATGAGCAGCAGCTCGCTGCCCGGCCCGGGTCGGCCCACGGTGTGCAACTTGTCGGGGTGGGCGTGGGCCTCGAGGATGCAGGTGCCGCCGCCCTCGGTCATGCCGTAGTACTCGACCAGCCCGCCCGGCCAGCGCGCCAGCACATCGGCCTTGAGCGCGGCCGCGAAAGGCGCGCTGGTGCAGAACTTCATGACGAAGGCCGAGAGGTCGAACTCGCCGAAGCGCGGATGCGCCATCAGCCGCTGGTACTGCACCGGCACCAGCATGGCGTGGGTGGCGCGGTGCTGCTGCGCCAGTTGCAGCCAGCCCAGGGCGTCGAATTTGGGCATCAGCAGCACGCAGCCGCCGTGCGCCAGCGCCGGAATCACCGCCACCAGCGTGGTGTTGGAGTACAGCGGCGTGGCCGCCAGCGTGACGCTGGCCGGCCCGTAACCGTAAGGCAGGCTGCGCTGCACGTGTGCCCAGCGCATGCCGTGCGGCTGCACGATGCCCTTGGGCGTGCCCGTGGTGCCGCTGGAATAGATCAGGTTGAAGGGGTCTTCGGGGGCGATATCCACCGCCGCCGGCCGCGCGCCCGGCGGCGCCAGCCAGTCGTGCAGCGGGCGCTGGCCCTTGTCGCCCAGGCCCACCAACGGCGGCAGCCCCGGCCGGCCGGCCAGCTGCGCCGCGGTGTCGGCATCGGCAAACAGCAACGCCGCCTGGGCGTCGCGCACCATGGCCGCCAGGCTGTCGGCGGTGGCGCCGGGTGCCAGCGGCGCCACGGCCACGCCGGCGCGCAGCGCGCCCAGGAACACCGTCACGTAATCGATGCTGGCCTGGCCGCAGATCGCCACGGCCTGGCGCTGGCGCACGCCGCTGCGCTGCAGCGCCGCGGCCACGCGGTCCATGCGCTCGTCCAGCTGGGCGAAGCTCAGCGCCTGCTCGCCGCAGCGCAGCGCCACGCGTTGCGGCGCGGCGCGCGCGTGCTCGCGGATCAGATCGGGGACGGTGCGAAAGGGCGCGAGCGGGGCGGGGACCATGCTGGCGCCGAGCTTAGCAAGCCTCCGCCGTGCCCGGCAGGGGCCTCACCCAGGGGGCGGGCGACGCTCAGGCCGCGCGGCGGCGGCGCAGGCGCGCCATCAGCAGCAGGCCGCCCGCGCTCCACAGCGCCCAGGTGGCGGGTTCGGGGATGGGCGCCAGCGTCAGCTTGTAGACGATGCCGCCGGTGCCGCTGGCCGGGGTATTGGTGACCAGCGCGTACAGCTCGCCCTCGGCGTCTTCGCCGAAGCCGTGCACCGTCAGCCCGTTGGGCAGGCCGCCGCCCGGGTTGGCGGCGGTGGCAAAGGACGGCAGCAGGAACTCGCTGATCAGGCCGGTCTCGAGGTCGGCGTAGAACAGCCGGCCGTCCACGCGCGGCGGCGCGTTGCGCAGTGCCAGGTCGCCGAACACGTACTTGCCGAACAGCGCCGGGATGTCGTCGCCGCGGTAGACAAAGCCGCCGGTGATGGAGATGCCGTCCTGGTGGTCGTACTGCAGCGTGCCCTGCGTGCCCGAGATCGGGTCGATCAGGCCGTCCGGGCTGCCCGGGCTGCGCGCGCCGGTGCCGGCAGCGCCGCCAGGGACGCGGTTGAAGAGGAAGTCGCCCTCCTTGATGGCCCAGCCGTAGTTGCCGCCGGCCACCAGCAGGTTGATCTCTTCGATGTTGCCCTGGCCCACGTCGGCGATGATGATGCGGCCGCCCGGGTCGCCGCTGTCGACGCTGAAGCGGTAGGGGTTGCGGAAGCCCAGGGCGTACTGCTCGGGCACCGGGCCGCCCACGCCCATGTTGTCGGTGGGGATGCGGTACTGCCCGTTGGCGCTGACCGCGTTGGCGCTGCCCGCCGTGAGCGCCGGGTTGAGCGGGTCGAAGCGCAGCATCTTGCCCAGCGGCGTGCTGGGGTTCTGCGCGTTGCCGCCGGGCTCGATGTGACTGGGCCCCACGTCGTTGGCGTTGCCGCCGTCGCCCAGCCCCAGGTACATGTAGCCGTCACGGCCGAACAGGATGGTGCCGCCGTTGTGGTTGTTGGCGTTCTTGCCGAAAGAGATGACCTCGCGCCGCGAGCTCGCGTCGACCACACCCAGCGTGGGCATCTTCCACTCGTTGACCACGGTCTTGTAGCCCTGCGTGGCGCCGTTGGGCGCGACGTAGGTGGGCGAAGTACCTGCCGGGATGGGTTCGCTGTTGAAGGTGTAGAGCGTGCGGAAGCCGGGCGCCGCCGCGTTGGCGAAGTCGGGGTGGAAGGCCAGGCCCAGCAGGCCGCGCTCGTCGTTGGCGTTGGTGGGCACGAACGAGCCGACCATGCGCGCGCTGATGTCCAGCGCATTGCCCGGCTGCAGCACGCCGTTGAGCAGCACGCGCAGCTGGCCGCCTTGTTCCACCACGTACAGGCGGCTGGGGTCGCCCGGGGCGACGGCGGCGAAGTCGGGCGCCGCCAGCCCGGTGGCCACCGGCAGCAGGTTCAGCGCGATGTCGCCGCGCGGGATGGAGGGCAGCAGGTCACGCGGCTGCGCCTGGGCACCCACGACGGCGGCCAGGGCGAGGGCGCTCGCGGCGACGCGGGCAAGTGTGGGAATCATGGACATGGCAAGAGCCTCCTGCAGGGGACTGGGCACCGTCGGCGGTGGGGCGTTCAGGCGCGGCGCAGGCGCCAGGCGCCGAAGGCCAGCCCGCCCAGCAGCAGCCAGGCCGCCCCGGGTTCGGGCACGGCGCTGATGTTGTCGACGCCCAGCGTGGCGGCGATGAAGTCGGAGTCGGCGGGCACGGAAGCCAGCACCGAGTGGTACAGGCGCAGCTCGGTCACGTTCTGGAGGGACCCCGCGCCGGTCAGTGCCGCCGGCGTGGTGGCAAAGAACACCGGCTGCCAGCCGCTGCCAGAGGGCACGGTGATGGGATCGGTCGAAAACGGCCCCGACAGCCACAGCCGCAGGCTCAGGTCGGTGCTGCCGAAGTTGTTGACGTCCATGTGGATGCCGCTGACGCCGGCCGAAACGTAGTCGCCGCTCCAGGCGGGGCCGGCAATGGCCACCAGCCGGCCCCCGGCGCCGCCCGTGCCGTTGGACTGCAGCAGCAGGTAGGCGTCGCCGGCACCACCGGGGCCGCCGCTGGCCACGGTCTGGGGCGGGGTGGGGTTGGCAGAGCCGCTGAACCAGCCCTGGGTATCGCCCGGCGCAAAGCCGTTGACAGTGCCGACCGTGACGGCGGCCGCAGGCGCAACGGCCACGGACACCAGGATGGCCGCCAACGCGGCACGGACTTGCAGACCCGGCATGAACAAGCCCCCCTCGGATGGCGACGCGGCGCAATGGCTTGATTGGTTTCCGCGCCACCGGTTTACGCGCGCCGGGGCGGCAATATTCCGCTGCGAAACTAGGGGGATACCCAAAAAACCAGGGCCTCGGGCAGGCGCGGGCTCAGCGCCAGGGCCGGCGTTGCAGCCGGCCAGGCTTGACCTGGGGGCGCACGCTGCGGTGGCGCAACTGGCGCGCGCCGGGCGCGATTCCGGGCTGTGCTTGCTTTGGCTCAAGAAGTCATCGCGGCGGGCCCTTGATGATGCAGCCCGCTGTTCCGATCACCCTGCCATGGCCGCGGCGCGCGGCGATTAAGGAAAAGCCTTGCCCGGTCGCACGATCCTGGTCGTCGACGACAACCCCGAGAACCTCATCGTGCTGGGCGAGCTGCTGCTCGGCCAGCACAAGGTGCGCACCGCCAACTCGGGCGAGCGCGCATTGTTCCTGGCGCGTCAACGTCCTCTGCCCGACCTCATCCTGCTGGACGTGATGATGCCGGTGATGAGCGGCTACGAGGTGCTGGCGCAGCTGCGCGCCGACCCGCTGACCCGCGACATTCCGGTGATCTTCGTCACCGCCCTGAACGCCGCGGAGGACGAGCAGCGCGGCATCGAGCTGGGCGCGGTGGACTACGTCACCAAGCCGCTGCACCCGGCCATCGTGCTGGCGCGCGTGAACACCCACCTCGAGCTGAAGGCGGCGCGCGACGTGCTGCGCCGCGACAACGCCAAGCTCGAGCTCGAGATCGCGCGCCGCATGCACGAGAACCAGGTGGTGCAGGACGTGACCATCCACGCCCTGGCGCGCCTGGCCGAGATGCGCGACGAAGAAACCGGCCGCCACATCGAACACACCCAGAGCACGGTGCGCCATCTGGCCCGCCTGGCGCGCAGCCACCCGCGCTTTGCCGCCGAGCTGAACGAGCACACCATCGCGCTCATCAGCAAGTCGGCGCCGCTGCACGACATCGGCAAGGTGGGCATCCCCGACCAGATCCTGCGCAAGCCGGGCAAGCTCGACGCCGCCGAGTGGGAGATCATGAAGACCCACGCCCAGCTCGGAGCCGACGCCTTGAGGCACGCCGTGGATGACACCCACGAGCGCGCCGAGTTCCTGGACTTCGCCATCGAGATCGCGCGCAGCCACCACGAGCGCTGGGACGGCAGCGGCTATCCCGACGGCCTGGCCGGCGAAGCCATCCCGCTGGCGGCGCGGCTGATGGCCATCGCCGACGTCTTCGACGCACTGATTTCGCGCCGCGTCTACAAGGCCCCCATGCCCTTCGGCGTGACGCAGGCGCTGATGGCCGAACAGCGCGGTCGCCACTTCGACCCCGACCTGCTGGACATCTTCATCGGCGCCTACGACACCTTCTGCGACCTGGCCCGACGCCACACCGAAGACCCGGCAGCGGCCGCCGACGCCACGGGCTGAGCATGGCGGGCCCGGGCCAGCCGTCTGTCAAGGGCAGGGCTCGACGGGTGCAGCCGCGGGCGCTGCTGGTGGCGCTGGTGTATGCGCTGGCCGGGTCGGCCTGGATCCTGGGTTCCGACTGGCTGCTGGGCAGCCTGGTGCGTGACCACGACCTGCTGGTGCGCCTGAGCGCGCTCAAGGGCTGGGCCTTCGTCGCCTGCACGGCGCTGCTGATCTACGTGGTGGCACGGTCACGGCGCGACGACCCGGCCGCGCAAGCCGAGCCCGCGACGGACGCGGGGCCGCGCTGGCGTCGCGACCTTGTCTGGCTGCTGGCCGCGGCGCTCATCGTGGCACTCACGGCCCTGGTGGTGCGCCAGAACCGCAGCGCCACCGCACAGGTGTTCGTCACGCAGCTGGAATCGGCCTCGGAGCTGAAGACGCGCCAGGTGCAGCAGTGGCTGCAGGAGCAGCTCAAGCAGGCGCGCGTCATCCAGTCCAGCCCGTTCTGGTCGGAATCCTACCGGCGCTGGCGCGAGGGCGGCGACGCCACGGCCCTGTACCGGCTGTCCGAACGCGTGGGCCAGCTGCGCGACGCCTACGGCAACACGCACATCGCGCTCATCGACGACCGCGGCGTGGTCACCGCCGCGCCCGCCGACGACCAGCCCCTCTCGCCGGCGCTGCGCGCGCTGGTCACCCAGGCCACGGCCAGCGGCCGCATCCAGCTGAGCGACACCTTCCTGCCGGCCGGCAGCGCGGGCCAGCCGCAGTTCGAGATCGTCGCGCCGCTGCCGCTGCTGGGCACCGGCGTACAGGCCGCGCTGGCCATCCGCGTCGACCCGCGCAAGACCGTGCAGCCCATGCTCCAGTCGTTCACGCTGCCGGCGCGCACGGCGCAGGCGCGCCTGGTGCGGCGCGGTGCGGACCGGCTGATCGGCGTCTCGGACACCCACAGCACGCCGCTGCAGGCGGCCGACCAGGCCACGGCGCGTGCCGCGCGCGGCGATCTGCCCTTCGGCCGCGCCTACTACGGCACCGACCACCGCGGCATCGAGGTGCTCGCCGCAGTGCAGCCGGTGCCCGATTCCGACTGGATGCTGGTCAACCAGATCGACGTCGCCGAACTGCGCGCCGCCTCGCTGGCCGACGCGCAGTGGATCACGGCCTTCGGCGCGCTGCTGCTGCTGGGCCTGCTGGTGGCGCGCCAGTACCTGCAGGGCCAGCGCTCGCTGGAGCGTGCGCGCGCCGTGCAGGCGCTGCAGCGCGAGCAGATGCGCGGCATGGCGCTGGTGCAGGCCATCGTCGATGGCTCCGGCGACGCCATCTTCGCCAAGGACCTGGAAGGCCGCTACCTGCTGTGCAACCGCGAGGTCTACCGCCTGATGGGCCGCAGCCCGGAGCAGGTGCTGGGCCACAGCGACGCCGAGCTGTTCCCGCCCGAGCAGGCCGCCGCGCTGCGCGCGAACGACCAGCGCGTGGCGCGCGAGGCTGCGGTCTCCACGCATGAGGAAGTGCTGCAGACCCAGCGCGGCCTGACCGTCTTCCTGGCCACCAAGGGCCCCTTGCGCGGCGCCGACGGCGCGATCACGGGCATCTTCGGCATCTCGCGCGACATCACCGAGCGCCAGCACGCCGAGGCCGCGGTGCGCGATGCCGAGGCCACCCAGCGCACGTTGCTGGCGGCCATGGCCGACGGCATGTTCGTGGCGCAGCAGCACCGCTTCGTGTTCGCCAACCCGGCCCTGCCGCGCCTGCTGGGCTACACGCCCGAAGACTTCATCGGCCTGCCCTTCGAGGCGGTGGTCGCGCCCGAGCACCTGGCGCTGTGCACCGGGCGCTACGAGCAGCGCATCGCCGGCGGCGCGCCGCCGGAGCAGTACGAGGTGATGCTGCTGCGCCAGGGTGGCGGCCCGCGGCTGTGGGTGGAGCTGACCGCCACGCGCTTCGACTACCGCGGCCAGCCGGCGGTGCTGGGGCTGATCCGCGACATCACCGAGCGCCGCCAGGCGCAACAGGCCTTGCGCGACGCGGCCGCGCTGGTGCAGGCGGTGGGGGATTCGGTGCTGGACCACATGGCGGTGCTGGACCACCACGGCACGATCGTCGCCGTCAACGCCGCCTGGAACGAGTTTGCCGCCGCCAACGGCGCGGCCGCGGCGCCGGACAGCGGCTTCGGCGTGGGCAGCAACTACCTGGCCGCCTGCCGCGCCGCGGGCCCGCCCGACGAGGCCGAGGCGCGGGCGGCGCTGGACGGCATCTCCGCGGTGATCGAGGGGCGCGTGCCGCTGTTCCAGCTGGAGTACCCCTGCCACTCGCCGGGCCACCAACGCTGGTTCCAGATGAGTGTGACGCCGCTGCGCAGCAGCGCCGGCGGCGCGGTGGTGGTGCACGCCGACATCACGGCCCGGCTGGAGGCCGCGATCGCGCTGCGCAAGAGCGCCGGTGCGTTCCGCTCGATGGTGGCGGCGCTGGACGAAGGCATCCTGGTGTTCGACGAAGCCGGCCGGCTGCAGGCCTGCAACCCGGCGGCCGAGCGCTTCTTCGGCCTGGGCCTGGCGCAGCTGCAGGCCGAGCCGATGCCCTGGGGCTGGCAGCTTTGCAGCAGCGACGGCCAGCCGCTGCCGCCGGCGCAGCAACCCCTGGCGCAGGCGTTGCAGCAGGGTCTGGCCAGCCGCGACACGCTGCTGCTGGCGCTGTCGCCGGCCGGCGCGCGCCACTGGGTGCGCGTGAACGCGCAGCCGGTGCGGGACGCTGCGGCGGGCAGCCTGGGCGGGGCGGTGCTGACCTTCAACGACGTGAGCGCGCGCCACGCCGCCGAGACCTCGCTGCACCAGCTGTCGCTGGCGGTCGAGCAAAGCCCCATCGGCATCATGATCAGCGACACGCGCGGCCGCATCGAGTACGTCAACGAGTCCTTCTGCCGCATCACCGGCTTCGCCCGCGACGACGCCGTGGGCCAGCATCGTTGGGCCTTGCAGCCCAGGGCCGACGCGCACGGGCCCGCCGCCGAACTGGAAAGCGCGCTGGCGCGCGGCGAGGCCTGGAAGGGCGAGCTCAGCAGCTGGCGCCGCGACGGCCAGCGCTTCGACGAGTTCGTGCACGTGGCGCCCATGCGCCAGCCCGATGGCCGGGTCACGCACTTCCTGCACATCAGCGAAGACATCACCGAGCACAAGCGGGTGGGGGCCGAGCTCGACCGCCACCGCCACCGCCTGCAGGAACTGGTGGACGAGCGCACCGCGCAGCTGCAGCAGCTGAACCACGCGCTGGTGGAAAGCGAACGCTTCATCCACACCGTGGCCGACCACCAGCCCGACATGCTGCTGTACTGGGACCGCGCGCTGCGCTGCCGCTTTGCCAACCGCGCCAGCCGCCAGTGGTACGGCCTGAGCGAGCAGCAGATGCAAGGCCTGTCCGTGGCCGAGCTGCTGGGGCCCGAGCTGGCCGCCGAATACAGCGAGCACTTTGCCGCCGCGCTGGCCGGCCAGGTGCAGCAGTTCCAGCGCATCTACAGCAACCCGGCGGGCCAGAGCATGCACGGCCGCGTGAGCTACGTGCCCGACCGCCTGGGCACCGAGGTGCGCGGCTTCCTGGTGCTGGTGAGCGACATCACCGAGATCAAGCAGGCCGAATGGCAGCTGCAGCAGGCCAATGCCGAGCTGGTGCTGGCGCGCGACAAGGCCGAGGACGCCAGCCGCGCCAAGAGCGCCTTCCTGGCCAACATGAGCCACGAGATCCGCACCCCGCTCAACGCCATCGTCGGCCTGGCCCACCTGCTGCAGCGCGACGCGCAGGACGCACTGACGCGCCAGCGCCTGGACAAGGTGACCGAGGCCGCGGGTCACCTGCTGCAGGTGATCAACGACGTGCTCGACCTGTCCAAGATCGAGGCCGGGCGGCTGGACCTGGAGCGCATCGATTTCGCGCTGCCCGAGGTGCTGTCGCGCTGCCAGGCGCTGGTGGCCGAGCGCGCGCGCGCCAAGGGCCTGGCGCTGCACGTCAGCCACGAAGGCGTTCCCGACAACCTGCGCGGCGACCCCACGCGCCTGGCGCAGGCGCTGCTCAACCTGCTGAGCAATGCCGTCAAGTTCACCGAAGCCGGCGAGGTGCGCCTGACGGTGCAGCGCCTGGACAGCAGCGACGAAGGCCTGCTGCGGCTGCGCTTTGCCGTGCGCGACACCGGCGTGGGCATCTCCGCGGCCGATCTGCAGCGCCTGTTCAACCCCTTTGCGCAGGCCGACACATCGATGACGCGGCGCTTCGGCGGCTCGGGCCTGGGCCTGTCCATCACCCGGCGCCTGGCGGCGATGATGGGCGGCGAGGTCGGCGTCGAAAGCCAGCCCGGCGCGGGCAGCGAGTTCTGGTTCACCGCCTGCTTCGAATCCGGCCTGCCGCTGGCGTCGGCGCCGCAGCGCGATGCCAACGAGCTGGCGGCGCAGCTGCGCCTGCACCACGCCGGCGCCGAACTGCTGCTGGTGGAAGACAACGCGATCAACCAGGAAGTGGCGCTGGAGCTGCTGCAGTCGGTGGGCCTGCACGTGACCGTGGCCGGCACCGGGCAGGAAGCGCTGGAGCGCGTCGCCACCCAGGTCTGGGATCTGGTGTTGATGGACGTGCAGATGCCGGTGATGGACGGCCTGGAGGCCACGCGCCGCATCCGCGCGCTGCCCGGGCGCGACACCCTGCCCATCCTGGCCATGACCGCGCACGCCTTCGGCGAAGACCGCGCCGCCTGCCTGGCCGCGGGCATGGACGGCCATGTCGCCAAGCCGGTGGACCCGGCCCAGCTGTACGCGGCGCTGCTGCGCTGGCTGCAGCCGCCCAACCCGGCGCGCACGCCGCTGGCGCCTGGCCCCGACAACGCGCCCGCGGACGCGGACGCCACGCTGCCCGAGATCCGCGGCCTGGACCGCGCGCAGGCGCTGCACTACACCGGCGGCAGCAGCGCCTTGCTGCGACGCCTGCTGCGGCAGTTCGAGCGCCACTACCGCGCCGAGCCCGAGGCCCTGGCCGAGCACCTGGTGCAGGGCGACCACGAGGCCTTGCGCCGCAGCGCGCACAGCCTGAAGGGCGTGGGCGCGTCCATCGGCGCGCGCGAAGTGCCGGCCCTGGCCCTGGCGCTGGAAACCGCGCTGGCCGACGCCGGCCCGCCCGAAGCGGTGGTCGACGCGGCGCAGCGGCTGCAGCGCGCCCTGGCGGCGCTGCTGGCGGCCATCGCCGAGGCCCTGCCCAGCGCCGACACCCAGGCCATGCCGCTGGACGACGCCGCGCTCGGTGCGTCCGCGCTGGACCGGCTGGACCGCCTGCTGGGCAGCGGCGACTACGAGGCCGCCGTCGTCTTCCGCGAGCTGGCCAACCCCATCCGCCGGCGCTGGGCGGCGCAGGCCGCCGAGCTGGAGCGCCGCGTGCAGCAGTTCGACTACGAAGGCGCGCAGGCCCTGCTGCGCCGCCTGCGCGCAGCACCGCGCGACTGAGGGCGGGCCGTCCGCCGCACCGGCGTCAATCGATCTTGGCGCCCGAGGCCTTCACCACGGCGGCCCACTTGCGCGTCTCGGCCTCGATGAAGCGCACAAAGTCGGCCGGCGTCATGCCGCTGGGAATGGCGCCCTGGGCCAGCAGGCGTTCGCTGATGGCCGGCGTGGCCAGGGCCTTGGCGGTTTCCTGCTGCACCCGCGCCACGATGTCGGCCGGCGTGCCGGCGGGCGCCAGCAGGCCGAACCAGGAACTGGCCTCGTAGCCGGCCAGCGGCGGGCCGCCGGCCTGGGCGATGGTGGGCAGGTCGGGCAGCGCGGCCGAACGCTGCGCGCTGGTCACGGCCAGGGCCTTGAGCCGGCCGCTCTTGATGTGCGGCAGCGCCGAAGGCAGGTTGTCGAACATCAGGTCCACGTTGCCGGCGATCAGGTCGATCAGCGCCGGCCCCGAGCCGCGGTAGGGCAGGTGCAGCATGAAGGTACCGGTCAGGGTCTTGAACAGCTCGCCCGACAGATGGATGCTGGTGCCGTTGCCCGAGCTGGCCATGTTCAAGCGCCCCGGGTTGGCGCGCGCCGCCTTCACCAGGTCGGGCACGGTCTGGATGCCGTACTTCTGCGCCATGGCCGGGTTGAGCACCAGCACGTTGGGCACGCCCGCCACCAGCGTGACCGGGGCGAAGTCCTTCACATGGTCGAAGGGCATCTTGGGGTAGAGCGAGGCGTTGATGGCGTGCGTGCCCACCGTGCCCATCAGCAGGGTGTAGCCGTCGGCCGGCGCCTTGGCGACCTCGGCCGCGCCGCTGTTGCCGCCGGCACCGGGCTTGTTGTCCACCACGAAAGGCTGGCCGAAGGCGCGCTGCAGTTCGGGCGCGATGGCCCGGGCCAGGATGTCGGTGGTGCCACCGGCGGCAAAGGGCACGACGATGCGCACCGGCTTGGCCGGCCAGGCGCCCTGGGCGCGGGCGAACAAGGGCAGCGCGGCGGCGCTGGCGGCGATGAAGTGGCGGCGGTCCAGGCTCATGGGGGGCGTTCTCTTGCGGCAGGGGGTAGGCCAGTTTGCCCGCCGCGGCCCGGCTTGCCAGCCGGGCCATCCCTACGCAGCCGCTGCGGCCCCGGCTGCATCCCCGGCTGCATCCACGGCTACAGCTTCAGCTCCAGCCGCAGCTGCCAGTTGGTATAGCTGGCGGCCAGGCTGCGCGTGGTCTCGACCGTGCTGACGCCGCTGAAGACCTCGCTGCTGGCGTAGTCGCGCGGCGCCAGGTTGCTGGCAGACAGGCGCAGCGCCTTGGCCGGGTCCAGCGTCCACAGGACGAAACCGTCCCAGACGGTCTTGGTCGGCACGCGCGTGGCGCGGTCGGCCGACAGCAGCGTGCGGTAGCCCGGCGTCCAGTTGAGGTTGCCGCCCAGGGTCAGGGGCGCGCCGCGCAGTCGGTAGTCGGCGCCCAGGTTGGCGTTGGCCGGGGCCTGGCTGTCCAGGCGGTTGTCGGGCCCGGGCAGGCCTTGCACGCTGCTGCGGTACAGGCTCAGGTTGTGGCGCAGCTCCACCCGCGGCGCGTCGGGCAACAGCTGGTCCAGCCGGTACTTGGCCTCGAACTCCAGGCCCACGGTGCGCGCCCGGCCGATGTTCTGCGGCCGCGACACCCAGCGCGGGCCGGGGCCGCCCCAGCTGACGGTCTCTTCGGCCACGACGCTGCGCATCACGTCCTCGATCTGGCGCACGAAGAGGTTGGCGCTGAGCAGGCCGCCGCCCTCCAGGTAGCGCTCGAAGGCCAGGTCCAGGCCCGTGGCCAGCTCGGGCCGCAGCGCGGGGTTGCCGGCGCTGTCGGGCTGGCCGGGCTGGTTGGGCCCGCCCACGGCAAAGCGGCTGTTGATCGATGGCCGGGCCACCAGCTGGCTGGTGCTGGGCGCGCGGTAGCTGCGCGTCAGGCTCAGGCGCACCTGGTCGCGCACCTTGGGGTCGGGCTTCCACAGCAGGTGCACCAGCGGCGTCCACACGCTGCTGCGGTTGCGCGGGCGTGTGCCGTCACCGGCGTCGCCGCGCGTGCTGATGCCTTCCCAGCGCAGGCCGGCGTGAAGCGCCCACTGCGGCGTGAGGTTCCATTCGTCCTGCGCATAGGCCGCCAGGCGCAGGCTGCTGGCCTGCAGCTCGCTGCCGAAGTCGGCCAGCAGATCCTGGCCGCCCTGCTGCGAGACGCGCGTGTCGCTGCGGCGCACGGTTTCGGCCTCCAGGCCCGTCACCAGGCTGTGCTCGCTGCCCGGTTGGGCTTCGCTGCCGCCCAGCAGGCTGCTGAGCTTGAGCGTGAGGTTGCCCGAGTGCTCGCGCGAGCGCGTCTCGTCGTGCAGGCGGCGCAGTTCCGTGCCGCTGGCGCCGAACTCCACCCGGTCGGCCACGCTGTCGGCGCGCCAGGTGGCCACGCCGGCGTTCAGCTCCAGCCGCGTGGCCGGGCTCAGGCGCTGGCGCCACTGCGTGCCCAGGCGCAGGTTGGTGAAGCTGCTGTCGTTGTCGCTGTGCGCACGGTCGTACAGCGGCGCGCCCGCCGGCAGCGTCTGCACCAGCGTGAAATCGCGCCGCGCGACGCCGTCGCTGCTGAACAGGCTGGGCATCAGCACCAGCAGGTCGCCGGCCTCGGACAGCCGCCACTGCAGCCGCCCGGTGAGGTGCAGGCCGCGGCGGCGCTCGCGCGTGTCGGTGCTGGTCTGCTGCTGCAGCAGCGGCGCGCCGCTCAGGGCGTCGACCGTGTCCTCGCTGCCCGTGGCGCTGGAGCGCCGCCGGTTGTCGAACAGCCCGGCCGAGAAGTTGTAGCCCAGCGGCCCGGCGTTGTCGTTGTGCGTCCAGCGCAGCCCGGGCGTGGTCTCGCCGTTTTCCAGGCCCAGAGTGAGGTGCACGTCGTTGAGCCGCCGCTTCAGGCCTTCGCGCAGCACGATGTTGATGGTGCCGGCGATGGCGCGCGCGCCGGTCTCGGCGGTGGGCGCGCGCAGCACCTCGATGCGCTCGACCTGCTCGGGCGTGAGCGAATCCAGGCTGAAACCCGGCGGCATGCGCTGGCCGTCGATCAGCAGCTGCGTGAAGCCGCCGCCCAGCCCGCGCATGCGCGGCGCCCCGCCGCGGCCGGGCGCGCCGG
>JALHPY010000052.1 GCA_022842305.1 Rubrivivax sp. | reverse complement strand
TCGCCGCGGCGCTGGGCATACACCAGCTGAAGAAGGCGCAGGCCTTCCAGCAGCGCCGCGCGCAGATCGCGGCGCAGTACGACGCGGCCTTTGCCGGCCTGCCGCTGCTCACGCCGCCGCGCGCGCCCTCCGGCGACACCCACGCCTGGCACCTGTACGTGCTGCGCCTGGCCGACGATGCCGGCATCACGCGCGACGCCTTCGTGCAGCGCCTGTTCGACGCCGGCATCGGCTGCAGCGTGCACTACATCCCGCTGCACCTGCACCCCTACTGGCGCGAGCGCTACGGCCTGCGCGCGCAGGATTTCCCGCACAGCCAGCACGCGTTTGAGCGCATGCTCAGCCTGCCGATCTACACGCGCATGAGCGACGCCGACGTGGCGCGCGTGGTGGACGCGGTGCGTGCGGCGCTTGGCGCAGAATGATTCCGTCTGCCGCGGGAGTGATGACCATGAGTGCTGTGCTTGAGCCGAGGATGACGCTGGCAGACTACCTGGCCTGGGAGAACGAACAGCCCGAGCGCCATGAATTCCACCGCGGCGAGATCTTCGCGATGGTGGGCGCGCGGCGGGTGCACGGGCGGGTGGTGTCCAACCTGAGCCGCGCGCTCGGAAACCTGCTCCAGGGCTCGCCCTGCCAGGTTTTCACCGAATCGATGAAGGTGCAGATCGCCGACGACACGGTGCTCTACCCCGATCTCTTCGTCACCTGCGACCGCGCCGACCTGGCCACCGAGATGATCTTCCGCGCGCCGACGCTGGTCATCGAAGTACTGTCGCCCAGCACCCAGGCCTACAACCGCAGCAAGAAGTTCGCGCTCTACCGCCGCATCGAGGCACTGCGCGAATACATCCTGGTCGACCCCGACACGCGCCGTGTCGAAGGCTTCCGCCGCAGCGAGCAGGGGCAGTGGATCCTGCACGACATGAGCGACGGCGACGTGCTCGAAGCCGCCAGCATCGGCGCCACGGTGCCGCTGGCCCAGGTCTTCGACGGCATCGACCCGCCGCCGGACCCGGCCTGACCGCCGCGCGTGGCCAAACGTCTGTTCGACTTGCTGGGCGCTGCGCTGGCCCTGCTGCTGCTGGCGCCGCTGCTGCTGGGGGTTGCGCTGTGGATACGGCTGGATTCGCCCGGCCCGGTGTTCTACCGGCAAGAGCGCGTCGGCCGCCACGGCGTGCCCTTTCGCATCCACAAGTTCCGCACCATGCAGGCCGGTGCCGCCGGCCTGCCGCTGACCGTGGGCGCCGATCCGCGCATCACGCGCGCCGGGCACTTTCTGCGGCGCACGCGGCTGGACGAGCTGCCGCAGTTCATCGACGTGCTGCTGGGACGGATGAGCCTGGTGGGCCCGCGCCCCGAAGTGCCGCGCTACGTGGCGCACTACCCGGCGGCGCTGCGCGAGCGCGCATTGGCCGTGCGCCCGGGCATGACAGACCCGGCCTCGTTGGCCTTCATCGACGAATCAAAGCGCCTGGCCGCCGCCGCCGACCCCGAGCGCGAGTACATCGAGGTCATCCTGCCGGCCAAGCTGCGCTGCGCCGCCGACTACGCCGAGCACGCTTCGCTGGCCACCGACCTGCGCGTGCTGTGGCAGACGCTGCGCGCGCTGCTGCGCCAGGCGTGAACGGAGCCTTGAATTGAAGCCCCCACGCTCACTTCGTTCGCTGCCAGGCAGCTTGCATGCTGCCTGGCGTTCGCCAGCCACTCGCGAGCGCGCAGGCGCTCGCTCGGTGCGGGCTCACCCCCCCGAGGGGGCCGTCAGTCCCTTCGGAACGGCCGGGCGGGACTGACATGACCGACGCCACCGCCTTCTGGCGCCGCGTGGACCGCGTGCTGGCGCGGCTGCGCCCGCATCGCCAGCCGCTGACGCTGGCCATCGACGCCATCGTGGTGGCCGCCTGCTGGAACATCACCTACCTGTTCCGCCTGGGCTTCGAGCGCTGGATCAGTGCGCGCCCTGGCTACGACATCTGGGTGCTGCTGGGCCTGGTGGTCGGCTACGCGCTGGCGAGCTGGTTGTTCAGGGTGCCGCAAAGCCTGTGGCGCTTCTCGGGCTTCGGCGAGATCAAGCGCCTGACGCTGGCCTGTGCCTTGGCCGGCAGCGTGGGCGCGGCCGTGGTCATGGGCCTGGGTCTGGTGAAGGTGCCGCGCGCGGTGCTGGCGCTGCACCCGGTGGTCGCGCTCATGGGGCTGGCGCTGGTGCGCATCGTCTACCGCATGACCTACGAGCACGCCCGGGCGCGCATCGCCGGCGCGCACGGCGAGATCCGCCGTGCCCTGGTGCTGGGCGCGGGCGACGCGGCGCGCCTGCTGCTGGCCGGCCTGCACCAGCAGGGCTGGGTGGTGCTGGGCTTGTTCGACGACGACCCGGCCAAGCAGGGTGCGCGCATCGGTGATGTCACGGTGCGGGGCACGCTGGATGCCCTGGCCCGGCACAGCCGCGGCGAGGGCGCCACGCACGTGGTCGTGGCCTTGCCCAGCGCCACGCGCGCGCAGCGCCAGCGCGCGCTGGCGCTGGCCGCCGACACCGGGCTGCCGGTGCTCACCGTGCCCAGCGCCGATGAGTTGCGCACGGGCCAGACGCGCATCGAACGCCTGCGCGACATCGAACCCGACGACCTTCTGGGCCGCGAGCCGGTGCAGCTGGACGAAGCCGGCGTGGCCGCCACGCTGCAGGGCAAGACCGTGCTCATCACCGGAGCCGGCGGCAGCATCGGCAGCGAGCTGTGCCGGCAGGTGGCGGCCTTCGGCCCGGCGCGGCTGGTGCTGTACGAGCTGAGCGAGTTCAACCTCTACAGCATCGAGCAGGAGCTGAGCGAGAGTTTCCCCGCGCTGGCGCTGGTGCGCCTGATCGGCGACGTCAAGGACCTGGCCCATCTGCGCCACACCCTGGCGCGCTGGCGGCCGCACACCGTGTTCCACGCCGCGGCCTACAAGCACGTGCCGCTGATGGAAGACCTCAACGCCGCGGCGGCGCTGCGCAACAACACGCTGGGTACCTGGCACGCGGCGCTGGCCGCGGCCGAGGCCGGGGCCGAGCGTTTCGTGCTCATCAGCACCGACAAGGCGGTGAACCCGACCAACGTGATGGGCGCCACCAAGCGCGCCGCCGAGATGGTGATCAGCAGCCTGGCCGCGCAGCACCCGGGCACGCGCTTCATGGCCGTGCGCTTCGGCAACGTGCTGGGCTCCAGCGGCAGCGTGATCCCCAAGTTCAAGGAGCAGATCGCCCGCGGCGGCCCGGTGACGGTGACGCACCCGGACATCATTCGCTACTTCATGACCATCCCCGAGGCGGCACGTCTGGTGCTGCAGGCCGCGGCCATCGGCGCCAGCGGCCAGGTGCTGGTGCTGGACATGGGCGAGCCGGTAAAGATCGTCGACCTGGCGCGCGATCTCATCCGCCTGGCTGGGCACACGCCGGGCGAGATCCAGATCGTCTTCAGCGGCCTGCGCCCGGGCGAGAAGCTCTACGAGGAACTGCTGGCCGACGCCGACGACACCCTGCCCACCGCTGTGCCGCGCCTGCGCGTGGCGCGCTTGCAGCAGCAGGCGGTGGACTTCGACGACCTGTTCGGCGCTGGCGCGCCCGCCAGCGTGGCCGACGACGAAGACGTGCGCCAGCGCCTGCGCCGCTGGGTGCCCGAGTTCGGGCAGCAGGCCGCGCGCTGAGGCTGCGCCGCGGCGCTCAGCCGGCGATCAACCGGGGTGTGCGGGCAGGATGACGATGCGCCGGCGGTCGTGGCTGATGTCGAGCTCGCAGCGATCCCCCGGCGCCAGTTGCCGGCGCTCGGGCAGCACGTGCAGGTGGGCGTCCCAGGACGAGGCCTGAGGTGGCCGGTTCTCGAACACGATGCCGCCGCCGAAATCCAGCCGCAGCCAGCGCATCAGCGCCTGGGCGCGCCCGGCGCGCGTGGCGGTCAGCGACACCCGGCGGCCGCTCTCGGCCGGGTGGTCGCGGTGCAGGTCGAAGTGCGCCAGCAGCGCGGGCTCGCTCAGCGGCTCGTAGCCCTCGGCCGGCGTGCCGGCGTCAAGCTCCACCGGCGAGAAGCGGTTGAAGGGCGAAAGGTCGAAGCCCATGACCTCGTCGACCCGGTAGTTCTGCGCCCGGCCCTGGCCGTCGGTGAGGTAGCCCAGCGTGGCGATCTCGCAGGGCAGCAGCAGCGCCTCGGGTTTGAGAAAGCGCGCGCGGGCCAGTTCGGTCAGCGGCAGCACGTCTTCGCCCAGCAGCGAGTTGTCGACGATCTCGGCGACGAACAGATCGGCGCGTGCGGGCAGGTCCTCGCCCAGCTTCAGGTCGTGGGCATCCTTGGCGATGACGGTGACGCGGTCGGCCAGGCCGTTGCGCGCGACGATGGCGCGCGCCACCTGCGCCACGTCGGCGCTGCGCTCGCAGGTATAGACATGGGCCGCGCCGGCGCGGGCGGCCAGCATGGCCAGCAAGCCGGTGCCGGTGCCGATCTCGAACACCGTCATCCCGGGCTTGACGTCGCGCTGCAAGGCGCGCGCGTAGGCTTCGTTGCGCAGGTGGTCGTGGACGATGCGGAAGTGCCACAGCGGGGCCTCGCGGCGCGTCAGCCAGTCGGTCAGCACCATGACCTCGTGGTCGGCAGAACCCAGGCGTTGCGCCGCGCGGGCCAGGGCCAGGGCATCGGCTTGCTGACTGCCTGGCTCCTCCTGCCCCTGGTAGACCAGCGCCAGCCGGGCCAGACATCGCGCCAGGTCGGGCTGGTCGGCCAGCGCCAGAACCCGCTGCCGGGCGCCGCGCGTCAGGGACTGGAGGTCCAGTGCCTGGGCCAGCGGGAGCGTGGGACCTTTGGCAGTCATGGGGCAGCCTTCGTGTTGAATGGGAGGTTTGCCGCCGGCTCATGAGCTGGCCGGGGCCCGGCATGATGCCGTGTTCGGTGGGGCAGCTTGCAGCACTCGTGTGTGCTCACCCAACTGCCGCACTCAGCCCCGCACCTGATCCGCGGCGATCCGCTTGCCCAGGCCGGGCGCAGCCGGCGGCGGGAGGGCCATGGTGGTCAGTGGCGGTGGCCATGGTGCGCATCGGGCACGTGAGGGTGGGCATGGCGCAGCGGCTCGTGCCGATGGCGGTGGCTGTGTGCGCCCGGGGGCAGTGGGTCGTGCGGGTGCGCATGGTGGCCGTCGTCGTGGCGGTGGGCGTGTTCGTGTTCGATCGGCTCGTGCAGGTGCTCGTGGCCGTGCGATTCGGCCAGGTGCAGCAGCACGCCGGCCAGCATGAGCACGCTGCCCAGGGCCATCAGGCCGCTGGGCGCGCGTTCGCCCAGCGCCAGCGCCAGCGCGGCGCCGATGAAGGGTGCGAAGGCGAAGACCGACCCCGTGCGCGCCGCGCCGAAGGCGCGCTGGGCCAGCAGGTACAGGCGCAGGCTCAGGCCATAGCCGGTGGCGCCGATGGCCATCAGGGCCAGTGCGGGGCCGGCGGCGGGCAGGGGCTCGTCGAAGGCCAATGCCAGCAAGGCCGTGGTCGTGGCCCCCAGCAAGGCCTTGGCCAGCACCACCTGGCCCGGGTCGCGCTCGGCCAGCGCGCGCGACAGCGTGTTGTCCACGCCCCAGGCGGCAGTGGCCAGCAGCACGGCCAGCAGGCCCCACAGCCGCGTGCCGCCGGAGTCGGCGTGCAGGCCCTGGTCCAGCACCAGAACCATGCCCCCGGCCAGCAGCAAGGCCAGCGCGGTCCAGACGCGGCCGTCCAGGCGTTCGCGGTACAGCAGCCCGGCCAGCAACGCGGTGAACAGCGCCTCCAGGCTGAGCATCAGCGAGGCGCTGGTGCCGCTGGTGTGCTGCAGGCCCCAGACCAGCGCCACCGGGCCGATGACGGCGCCAAAGCCGGCCATGGCCAGCAGGCGCTTCAGGTCACCGGCTTGCAGCCGCGCCTCGCGCTCCACGCGCTGGCGCGTGGCCAGGCCCACGGCCGCCGCTCCCGCGTACAGCAGCGCCGCCGTGCCGAAGGCGCCCAGGCCTGCGCCAAAGCGCTGCACCAGCGGCGTGCTGATGCCGAACAGCACGGCCGCCAGCAAGGCCAGCAAGGCACCGCGCAGCGCCGGCAGGCTGGGTCGGCTACGGGCCATTCAAGGCGCCTGCCAGCGCGCCGCCGTACCGGCCGGCGGGCTGTTATGCGGTGTGCTCGGCATCATGGTGTTTTCCGACAGCGATGCGCAGCCGCGGGCTGCGACGCCAGACCCGATTTCAACCCAAGTGCGCGCCGCGTGCGCTCGGCTGCCAACGGCATTCCCTTCGGACTTCTCGAACGTCGACACGCGCGTTGCGGTGGATCAACCGTTGCCTTTGCACACAGATGCAGACTGCCCCGGCACAGCGGCCCGGCAGGCAGTCCCCCGAGGGGCTGCGGGTTCGCGGGCTGCGGTTCCGGGTTGTCGGGCTTGCCCGTGGCTCGGTGGATTCCGACGAAGAACAAGGAGCTGGACATGAACAAGTTGTGGGCCTTGGGCCTGGCAGCGGCGATGGCAGTGGGCCTCGCGGGTTGCGGGGGCGGTGATGATGGTGCAGCAGGGCCGGCCGGTCCTGCGGGAGCACCCGGCGCCGCCGGACCGGCAGGCCCTGCGGGGGCCGATGGCGCGCCTGCGCCCGGCACAGCCGCTGCGACCGCCTTACCCGGTGGCGACATGGACGGTGCCATCA
This sequence comes from Rubrivivax sp., assembly GCA_022842305.1. Taxonomy (GTDB): domain Bacteria; phylum Pseudomonadota; class Gammaproteobacteria; order Burkholderiales; family Burkholderiaceae_C; genus Rubrivivax. The sequence continues at coordinate 19,433 of JALHPY010000052.1, read as the reverse complement.
CCGCCGTGAGCATCGACGCGGCCACCGGCATCGCCACCGTGACCTTCAACGTGCGCAGCGCCGCCGGTGTGCCGGTGACGGGCGCGACCAACTTCGAGTTCACCGCAGCCAAGCTGATCCCGGCCACCAACAGCCGGCCGGCGCGCTGGCAGAGCTACCTCAACCGCTCGGTGCAGCTCAATGCCAGCAGTGCACGCGTGCTGCGCGCCGTGGGCGAACGGCGGGTGGCCACCGAGGTCGAGCCCGGCGTCTACCGCTACGCCTTCTGCACCAGCCTGACCACCGCAGCCACCTTCAAGTACTACGGCAGCGGCACCGAACCGGCCGGCAGCTGCAACACCGCGGCCGTGGGTCGCAGCGGCGTGCTGAGCTCGGCCGCGGCCCTGCCCATCCTGGCCGCGCTGGACCTGGCCTACGCGCCCGACGCCGTGCACCGCATCGGCATCGCCGGCCGCATCGCCGGTTCGCGTTACAACGCGGTGGTCGACTTCGTGCCCGCGCAGCTGCCCGCCCTGATAACGGCGACCAGCCACCAGGTGGTCACCAATGAGTCCTGCGGCGCCTGCCATGCGGCCAATTCCAGCAACCGCAGCAAGCTCGAATTCGCCACCATCCACGGCAACACGCGCTACAACGTGGCGCTGTGCGCGACCTGCCACAACCCCGGCACCTTCGACTCGGGCAGCTCGACCGACGCCGCCTGGACGCCCATCGACCTGACGACCATGGTGCACAAGATCCACTCGTCGGTGCCGGGCTACTCGGTGGCCGGCGTCGACTTCTCGCACGTCACCTACCCGCAGAACGCGCCCTTCGGCGGCGTCAGCACTATCGGCGGCTTTGTCGAGGTGCCGGGCGTCGTCAACTGCCGCAGCTGCCACGACAACCAGAGCCCCAAGATCACGCAGCCTGCCACGCGGGCGGCGGCCGACAAGACGGCCTGGATCACCAACGTCACGCAGCAGGCCTGCAACACCTGCCACGCGGTGAACTTCAGCGCCCACTTCGGCAACCAGCCCGACAACACGCTGTGCACGCAGTGCCACAGCGCCACCGGCTCGGCCCCGATCCCCGCGGTCCACGCCACGCCTTACTCCACGCCCAACAACCCCGAGCTGCGGGCCGGTGCGATGAAGGTCGAGTACCAGATCGCCTCGCTCACGGTCAATGCCTCCAACCAGCCGGTGGTGCGCTTCCGCGTGCTGGTGGATGGCACGCCGCTGAACCTGCGGACCCTGCCCACCGCCACCATCTCCGTCGGCTCGGCCAACCTGAAGATGGCCTGGAGCAAGCCCATGGCGCAGCCGCTGAGCCTGGCCAACGGCCCGGCCATCGCCCAGCCGCTGGACTGGAACAACCTGGGTTCCACGGCCGGCCGCACCTACTGGAACGACGCGACCAACCTGGGTCTGCAGGCCTACGACCAACCGCAGACGGTCAACCTGTCGGCGGCGGGCTTCATCGCCTCGCTCACCGGCCCGGACGCCGACGGCTACTTCACCACCGTGGCCGGCATCAACCCGGCGGCGCCGATGGCCTTCCCGGCCGACGCGCGGCTCAAGGCCGTGGCGATGGAGAGCTTCCTGACGATCAACGGCATGAACATCAGCGGTACCGCTGCGCTGAAGGGCGTTGACGGCGCCACCAGCACGCTGCGCCGCGCCATCGTGGACATCGATAGCTGCAACACCTGCCACGAGCGCATCGGCTTCCACAGCAATGCCGGCCGTGCCAACAACACCGAGTACTGCGCCGCCTGCCACAACCCCGAGGTGTCCAGCAGCAACCTCTTTGCCGGCGTGCGGGCCGACGGCAAGCTCTACTCGCAGAAGTCCAACAACTTCAAGGAGATGATCCACTCGATCCACGCCGCCGGCGTGCGCACCATCCCCTTCAACTTCATCCGCGGCAATCCCGTCCCCGGCGGTGGCAACGGGCCCATGGTCTTCGACGAAGTGGGCTACCCCGGCCGTCTGGCCGACTGCGCCGCCTGCCACAGGCCGGGCACCACCGCCATGCCCGACAACGCCGGTTACGGCTGGTCGGTGATCGATGCGCAGCCGTCGCTGGTGGCCACTGCGGCCGCCTTCGACCCGCGGGTGTCGGTGCGCCAGGGCCCGGGAGCCGGCACCTGCGGCTCGTGCCACGACGGTCAGGCCTCGCGTGCGCACTACGCCATCAACACCGCGTCGGAAATCGGCGCCGAAAGCTGCAGCGTGTGCCACGGTCCGGGCAAGCCCAACGACCCGGTGAGCGCTCACGCCCGCTGACGCACTGATGCGCTGAGCACAGCGCCAGGCCACACCGACGGGGGAGCTTGCTCCCCCGTTTCCATTGGTGCGCCGCTGCAATCGAACCCGGCGCGCTCAAGCCGGGCGGCCGCCTGCCGATATCCGGGAACGCGCGGAATCGCCGCCACCACCGCCCCGGAGCAGCCCCTGATGAACGCACCCGACATGAAGTACCGCCTGTTGACCCGCAGTGACATGGACGGCCTGGTCTGTGCCGTGCTGCTCAAGGAGATGGGCATCCTGGGCGAGATCGTGTTCCACCACCCCAAGGACGTGCAGGACGGCAAGGTGGCCGTGACCGAACGCGACATCCTCACCAACCTGCCCTACGTGCCCGGCTGCGGCCTGTGCTTCGACCACCACGCCAGCGAAGGCGTGCGCAACGACGGCAAGCCCACGCCCAACTACGTGCTGCAACCCGACGCCAAATCGGCCGCGCGCGTGGTGTATGACCACTACGGCGGCAAGGCGCGCTTCCCGCGCGTCAGCGACGCCATGATGCAAGCCGTGGACAAGGCCGACAGCGCCGGCTTCAGCCGCGAGGATGTGCTCCATCCCCAGGGCTGGGAGCTGCTGAGCTTCTTGATGGACGCGCGCACCGGCCTGGGCCGCTTCCGCGAATTCCGCGTGTCGAACTACCAGTTGATGATGATGCTCATCGACTGCTGCCGCGACCTGAGCATCGAAGAGATCCTGGCCCTGCCCGACGTGAAGGAGCGCGTGGACCTGTTCTTCGCGCAGCATGAACTCTTCCGCGCCCAGATCGCGCGCGTGGCCCAGGTGCACGACAAGCTGGTGGTGCTGGACCTGCGCAACGAGCCCGTCATCTACGCCGGCAACCGCTTCGTGGTGTACGCCATGTACCCGCAGTGCGACATCAGCATGCACGTGATGTGGGGCCGCGAGAAGCTCAACACCGTCTACACCGTGGGCAAGTCGATCTTCGACCGCGGCAACCCCTTGGCGGTGGGCGATCTGATGCTCAGCCACGGCGGCGGCGGCCACCAGGCCGCCGGCACCTGTCAGGGGCCCAATGACCAGGCCGAGGCCTTGAAGCGCCAGTTGATCGAGCAGATCGTGAGCCTGTCGCGGCGCGAACTGTTGCCGGCCTGAAGTCTGGCGCTCGCGCTCAGCCTTCGGCGTTCTTGGCCAGGCGGGCCACCAGCTTCAGCAGCGTGGGTACGCGGCGCCTGCCGTGCATGGCGCGCAGCCGGGCCTTGGCGGCGCCCAGGTCCATGCCGGTACAGGTCACGATCAGCGGCGGCGCATCTTCTTCGCGCGATACCTGGCATTGCGCAGGCGTGCCGGGCAGCGGCGCGCGCGCCACGCCGATGACCGGCGTGCGCCCGCCCAGCGCCAGGAACAACTGCTGCCCCAGCCCCGGTGTCTCTTGCGCATCCAGATGCACGAAGCCTTCGATCAGCAGCAGCTCGGGCTGCAGCGCCTGCGTGTGCAGCAGGTTCAGCAGGCAGGCCAGCCGGCGCGCATCCGGGCCCGTGGCCGGCACGGGCGCGGCGTCGGCCAGGGTGGCGCTGTAGCTGCGCGACGCCAGCGCCGCATCCCATTCGTCGAAGGCGACGGCGGCAGCCCGGTCGCCGCCCGGGCCCAGGTGCATGCTCAGTGCCAGTTTCATCGCCATCCCTCGGTGTGCCGCTTGCGGCCGACGCCGTGGTGGCATCGCAGCCGGTTCTACCATCCCCGCGCCACACGGGCACGGCGGCACGGGATCCCGGCTCAGGGCCCGACCAGCGCGTGCCGCAGCAGCAGCGCCGCCAGCACGAACATGGTGGCGCCGATCAGGCCGTCCAGCACCTGCCACGAGCGGGGTCGCGCGAACCAGGGCGCCAGCCAGCGCGCCCCGTAGCCCAGCAGCACGAACCAGCCCAGGCTGGCGCCGCTGGCCCCGGCGATGAACCAGCCGCGCAGCGGCGGCGGCTGTTGCGCGCCGATGCTGCCCACCAGCAGCACCGTGTCCAGGTAGACGTGGGGGTTGAGCAGTGTGAAGGCCGCCGCCTGCGCCAGCGCGGCACCGCGCTGCAAGCCCTGGCCGCCGGCGGCCGCCACCAGAGGCTGCGGCTGGCGCGCCCGACGCAGTGCCCGCCAGCCATAGGCCGCCAGGAAGGCGGCCCCGGCCAGCGCCAGGGCGCGCGCCAGGCCGGGGCTTTGCGCCAGGGCCTGTGCCATGCCCAGCACGCCCGCGGCGATGAGCGCGGCATCGGCCAGTGCGCAGAACAGCACCACGCTGCCCACGTGCTCGCGGCGCAGGCCCTGGCGCAGCACGAAGGCGTTCTGCGCGCCGATGGCCACGATCAGCCCCAGGCTCAGGGCCAGGCCTTGCACGAACACGGCGAAGGCGGGCGAAGCGGTCGATGTCGAGATCATGTCGCGCCCGGCTTGTCAGCCCCGGCCCGGGAAAACTGGCATTGTTCCCTATGGTCCAGGCATGAAATCGGGAGGGGTGCGTCGAGCCGTGCCCCCCAAGCACTACCGGGTCGCTGAACTTGCCTGCGCCGAAGCCCACGGCGCGCCCAGGTGGCCCATGCGACGGCCTTCGCCCGCCTGCCAGCGCACAGGCGCGGCAGCGGGACGCGGCCAGGCCGAAGAGCCGCTGCGCAGCTGTTCGTAGGCCCGCTCCACCACGCCGTAGCACTCGCAGCTGTGTTGTTCCAGCCCCTGCCGATCGAGCACACGGATGTGGCCACGGCTGTAGCTGATCAGGCCTTCGCGCTGCAATTGCAGCGCGGCGGCGGTCACGCCTTCGCGGCGCACGCCCAGCATGCCGGCGATGCGTTCCTGGGTGATCCGCAGGTCGCAGCCGACCTGACGGTCCAGGTGCTGCAGCAGCCAGCGGCACAGTTGCGGGGCCAGGGCGTGGTGCCGATGGCAGGCCGAGGTCTGCGCCATGTGCGTGAACAGCGCGTGGGTGTAGCGCAGCAACTGCTGCATCACCGGCTCGAAGTCACGCGCCAGATCGGCGATGTCGCGGGCACTCATGCGCCAGGCCAGGCCCGGGCGCTGCACCACGGCGCTGCTCAGCGCCATGCCGCCGCCCATGAAGGCGCAGACGCCGGCCACGCCTTCGCGGCCCACCACCGCCACCTCGGAGCAGGCGCCGTCCTGCAGCGGCGAAACCAGCGACACGACGGCCGTGACCGGAAAGTACACGTGGCGCTGCACGGTGCCGGCTTCGTAGAGCATGGTGCCCGCGGCCAGGTCCACCGACTCGATGAGCGGCTGCAGCACAGCGGCGACTTCGGGCGGCAGCGACGCCAGCAGCTGGTTGTCGGGCGGCGACGGGTGGTGAGCATTCATGATGGCGTCTCTGTGATACGACCCTGGGGTCGACAGGACGCAATCTAGGGGCCGGTGGCTTGATCCTCTACGTCGAAAGACACAGGTGCGCCAGCGCAACACACCCCACCCAGAAGGCCATCAAACCAGCGGCCGCGGCGGCGGGCGGCCGTCGCCGTAAAGGTCTGCCAGGCGTGCCATCGCCTTCACGTCGCGCAGGTAAAGCCGGCCGTCGGCGATGCGGTGCAGCCCGCGCCGCTCGAGCTTGCGCAGGGTCTTGTTGGTGTGCACCAGCGACAGGCCCAGGCCGTCGGCGATGTGCTGCTGCGTGAGCGGAAAGACAACGCCGCCGGCGCCCGCATCGGCCTGCAGCGCGGCCGCGCGCTTGAACAGCAGGATCAGCATCGAGGCGATGCGTTCCTCTGCGCTGCGCCGCCCCACCGACAGCAGCGTGTCGTCGACCATCGACTCCTCGTGCGCCGTGAGCCAGGTGACGTTGAAGCCCATCATCGGGCTGCGCCGGTGCAGCTCCCAGAGCGCATCGCGCTGGAACACGCAGAACGACGCGTCGGTCAGCGTCTCCACCCCGTGGGCCGCGGCGTCGCCCATCTTCTGCTGCACGCCGATGAAGTCGCCGGCCAGCAGAAAGCTCAGGATCTGGCGGCGGCCGTCGCTCAGCGTCTTGTAGCGGAAGGCCCAGCCCTGCAGCAGCGTGTACAGCGGCGCGTCGGTCTGGCCTTCGTGGATCAGGGACTCGCCGGCGCCCAGGCGGCGCTCGCGCCGCTTGAGTGACTGCACCAGTTCCAGCTCTTCGCCCGTCGGTTCATGAAACAGCTTGAGCTGCCGCAGGGTGCAGTTGCGGCAGGCGGTCTCGCCCGCATGGGGGGCAGCGACTTCGGGTGGTGCTGGCGCGGGCGATTCCATGGCCGCAGTGTCGCGCATCGCAAGCCCAGGGCAGGTCGGGTGGTCCTCGCGTCTACACCAAGGCATCGGAAGCGCGAAGCCCCTACTGCCGATCTCCGGGGCCCGACAGTGAATCGACCGCTGCTAGACTTGAAGGCACTCTTGTTGGGGAGTAGCTACCGGGGTACGTCCGAGGGTCAGGGCGTAAAGCCGGTGCAGTGTCGTCAATACGGTCGCGGTGCACTGCACTCCGGCCCGGCGCTGCAGGTCGCGAACCCGGTCATCGACCGCGGAATCGTCGGCACGGCAAGACCAGCCTTGGGTAGTTGACGTCATCACGGCGTTCGCAGGTCGGCGAACTGCGCGGTGACCCCTCGCAACTCACTTCAAAGGCGGTCATGCAATCCATCGGGTCCCCCCTCATGTGGTCCTTGTTCGCGGCCTTCGTGCTGGTCGCGCTGCTGGTCGACTTCTTCGCGCTCAGCAAACAGGGCGCACACCGCGTCAGTACCCGCGAGGCCGCCGTCTGGTCGCTGGTCTGGGTCTGTGTGTCCTTCGTCTTCATGGGCTGGCTGTGGTGGTACCTGGGGGGTGCCGGCCCGGACGAGGCTGCAAGCGCCATGGCCAATGCCAAGGCGCTGGAGTTCCTGACCGGCTACCTGATCGAGAAGGCGCTGGCGGTCGACAACATCTTCGTGTTCCTGATGCTGTTCACCTACTTCGCGGTGCCGGCCGAGTTCCAGAAGCGCGTGCTGATGATCGGCATCCTGGGCGCGCTGGTGCTGCGCGCGGTGATGATCCTGGTGGGTGCCTGGCTGATCACACAGTTCCACTGGATCCTGTACGTGTTCGGTGCATTCCTGCTGTTCACCGGCATCAAGATGTGGTGGGCTGCGGGCCAGGAGCCCGACCTCGACAACAACCCCGCGCTCAAGTGGATCCGCAGCCGCTTCAAGATCGCGCCCACCTACGACGGCGAGAAGTTCTTCACCATGGTCGATGGCGTGAAGATGGCCACGCCGCTGCTGGTGGTGATCCTGCTGATCGGCATCGTCGACGTGGTGTTCGCGGTCGACTCGATCCCGGCCATCTTCGCGATCACGACCGACCCCTTCATCGTGCTCACCTCCAACGTGTTCGCGATCCTTGGCCTGCGCGCCATGTACTTTCTGCTGGCCAACATGCACGAGCGCTTCCACCTGCTCAGCTACGGCCTGGCCATCATCCTGGTGTTCATCGGCATCAAGATGCTGCTGATCGACGTCTACAAGATCCCGGTGGCGTATTCGCTGGGCTTCACCGCGGTCACGCTGGTGTTGACGATGATCCTGTCCCTGAAGATCCCGCCCAAGGGCAGATCGGGCGGTGCGTATCCGTTTGGCGCGAAGCATCAGGACGAACGCTCGTAGCCGACGCGAGCGCAGCGCCAGCCCCTGGCCTTGCAGCGGCAGGGCAACCCGGCGGGGGGCTTTGTGCTGTGCGCAGGTGGCGCCGCGGCGCTGCGGCTATCGTCAAGGCCATGCCGATCCAACGACGCCACCTTCTCGGCCTCACCGCCGCCGCTGCCCTGCCAGCCCTGGGCGGCTGTGCCAACCCGCTGCCCCTGGCCGTGGCCGCGCCTGCCGACAGCGATGCGCAGGCCGGGCGCTGGCTGCGCGAGAGCGCCGAGCATCATGGCTACTCCGCCTACAAGGCGATCAACGACATCAACGCCGCGTACGCCGGGCGCTGGCGCGCGCTGATCGACCGCATCCAGCCCGAGGTGGTCGACAAGCGCTGGCGCGCCGCCAGCGAAGAGCGGCTGCTGCCGCAGGCCGGCGTTATCGCGCAGGCGCACCGCGGGCCGGGCGGGCGCAAGCAGGTGTTCCGGCGTTCGGGCACCAGCGCGCAGGAGCTGGGCGAAATCCAGGTCTGGTACGAGGCGCAAGCCGATGAGCTGCCCGGCCGGCGTGCCGCGCTTGCAACGGAAGGGCGCGCCGACGATTCGCCCAAGGTGCGCACCGCCGCTGCGCTGGTGGCCGACTGCTACCAGCTCTTTCTGCTCGGGCCTCTTTGGCTGGCCGACCGGGCCGAGCGCGGGGCGTGGCCGCTCACGCTGGGCGGCCGTGTCGAGGTGGAGGGCCGCGAATGCCAGTGGGTGCAGGCCTGGGCGCGCCCGGGCTTCGGTCTGGTGAGCCTGGACCGCGTGGCGCTGGCCATCGACGTGGCGGACCGCACGGCGCGGCGCATGCAGTTCACGCTGGAAGGCTTCGAGGGCACGCGCGGCGCCGTGGCCGAGACCGACACCTACGAGCACGAGATGCGCCACGGCGTGCTGTGGCCGATGCGTTCGCACGAGCGCGTGGTGCGCCCGCTGGGCGGCTATGGCGTGCACGACTGGCAGATCACCGGGCTGGACGTGAACCGCGGCTACGACGTGGAGGCGCTGCGCGGGGCGCAGTTCAGCGGCGCGGCGGCCGCACCGGCGCAGGCACGCCGCTGAACGTCGGCGCGGGCGTGCCGCTCAGATCAAGGCACGATCAGGCCCATGCGCCAGCGCGGCGGCTCGTTAAGTGACTGGCGCTCGACGTCGAAGCGAATCATGAAAGCTGGTGTTGGCTCTTCTTGTTCTCAGCTCCGAGGAACCTGATCATGTTGATTCGAGTGTTTTATGTCAGCGTCGCCGTGGGCCCGCAAACCGGTACGGTGACGGCTTCGATCCTGCAGCAATCGCAGGCTTACAACAGCCAGCACGGCATCACCGGAGTGCTGTGCCAGGGACAAGGCATCTACCTGCAGGCCTTGGAAGGTGAAAAGGGTGAAGTGAACCGCTTGTACGCCCGCATTGCTGCCGACAAGCGCCACACCCGCGTTGAGTTGGTGCACTGCGAAAGCATCAGCAAGCGGCGCTTCGAGAATTGGTCGATGGCGCATGTGCACCTGTCCGACCTCGACCCCGTGACCCAGGTCGAGTGGCAGACATTCGACCCCTACTCGGTCACCGGGCTGCTGGTGCTGGCCCGCATAGACGAGTTGCTGGCTTCCGGGCGGGTGATCGGCGCAACGGGTTGACGGGTCACGACAGCGGAAGCGACACCAGCCCGGGCGCCTGTGGCCCGCGCAGCGGCGTGCAGACGACGCTGTGCCTTCGCCCGTTCTGACGCTAGACCGGGCTTGCGGCTACGGGTTGAGGCCGGGCCGAGGTTCAGTGTTTGCTGGCGTCGTGGCGACGACCTCCCTGAGCGCACCAGGAGGCCTGCCGGCACCGCAACGCCGGGGTGCCAGAATCGGCGCCATGCCGCGTCGCCTTGTCATTGCCACTGCGGCCCTTGCCGTCGTCCTGCTTGCCGCCCTTGCCGCCTGGTGGATGACGCGCGCACCGGTGGTGCCGGCGGTCAGCGCCCGCATGGCGCCGCTGGTGCGCACGCTGCAGTTCTCGGCCCGCGTGGCCACCGCGTCGCGTGTCGAACTGGGCAGCACGCTCACCGGGCGCGTGCTGCAGGTGGCCGTGACCGAAGGCGCGCTGGTCAAGGCCGGCGACGTGCTCGTGCGGCTGGAGAGCGACGAGTTGCGGGCCGCGCTGGCGCAAGCCCAGGCCAGCGAACGCCAGGCCGCCGCGCGCCTGGCGGGCCTGCGCAGCAGCGGGCGCAGCGCGGCGCAGGCCGGTGTGGCGCAGGCCGAATCGGTGCGCGTGGCCGCGCAGGCTGAACTGCAACGCACGCTGGACCTGGTGGCCAAGGGCTTTCTCAGCGCGGCGCGCCTGGACGAGGTACGCCGCGCGGCTGCGGTGGCGCAGGCGCAGCTGGACGCCGCACGTGCGCAAAGCGCCGCCAACGCCGAGCCGGGCACCGATGTCGCCCAGGCCCAGGCGCAGCTGGCACTGGCCAGCGCCGCCCGAGCCGCCGCCCAGGCCCGCCTGGGCGAGGCCCAGCTCACCGCACCAGCCGATGCGCGCGTGCTGTCGCGCCTGGTCGAGCCGGGCCAGATCGTGCAGCCCGGTCGCGCCCTGCTGGGCCTGGCGCTGGCCGGCCCGCTGCAACTGGTGGCGCAGGTGGATGAGCGCTACCTGGGGCAGCTGCAGCCCGGCCAGCCGGCCGCTGTGCTGGCCGACGCCTACCCGACGCAGCCCTTCCAGGCCCGCGTGCAGTCCATCGCGCCCCTGGTCGATGCCCAGCGCGGCGCGATCGAGGTCAAGTTCTCGCTGCCGCAACCCGTGCCGGCCTTCCTGCGCGAGGACATGACCCTGTCGGTGGAAGTCGAGACCGCACGCCGCGAGCAGGCGCTGGTGGTGCCGGCCGACGCGCTGCGCGGCGATGAATCCACCGGCACCAGCGTCTGGCTGGCGCGCGACGGGCGCGTCGAGGCACGCAAGGTGCGCCTGGGCCTGCGCACGCTGGACGCCGCCGAGATCCTGGACGGCCTGAGCGCGGGCGAACTGGTGCTGATGGGCACGGCCCCGCAGCCCGGCCAGCGCGTGCGCGTCGACACCCGCGCCGCTGCGTCGGCCCGGGCCGGCAACGGCAAGAAGGAAGACGCCGGTGCTGCGTTGACCGGCGCCATGGGCCGCTGAAGGCGCACCGGCGATGCTGGGATTCGAACGCCGCGTCGCCACGCGCTTCCTGCGCGAAGGGCGCATGCAGACCCTGCTGATCATCGTCGGCGTGGCCGCGGGCGTGGCCGTCGTGGCCTACATCTCGGCGCTGATTACCGGGTTGCAGCGCAACACCATCGAGAAGACCCTGGGCGCACAGGCGCACGTCACGCTGAGCCCGCGCGACGACGTGGTGCAGGCCGCGCGCGCAGCCGCCAGCGCCGGCACCTATGAGCTGGTGCAGACGCAGCCGCGCGCGCAGCGGCCGCGCTCCATCGGCAACTGGCAGCTGCTGGTGCCCCTGCTCGAAGCCATGCCCGAGGTGGCCGCGGTCTCGCCCATGGTGTCGGCTGCGGGCCTGGCGGTGCGCGGAGAGGCGTCCAAGGCCATCGCCCTGATGGGCGTGGACCTCGACCGCTACGACCGCATCGTCAAGCTGCGCGCCAAGATCGTCGACGGCACGGCGCGTTTGCAGCCGGGCGAGGGCATCATCGGCCGCGAACTCGCCGACGACCTGGGCGTGCGCGTGGGCGACCGCGTGGGCATCGTCACCGGCGGCGTGAGCGATTCGCTGCGCGTCACGGCCCTGGTGGACCTGGGCGTGCGCGAGCTCAACCGGCGCACCGTGATCGTGCCGCTGCGCACGGCGCAGAGCCTGGTGGGCCTGCCCGGCGGCGCCACCGGGCTGGACCTGACGCTGGTCGACATCTGGTCGGCGCAGACGCTGGCCGACGACCTGGCCGCGCGCTGGCCCTACAAGGCCGAGAGCTGGCAGCAGGCCAACGCGCAGCTCGTGGCCGCGCTCAACGCGCAATCGGTCAGCACGGCGGTGATCCGCGGCGTGGTGATGATCGTGGTGGTGCTGGGCATCGCCAGCGTGCTGGTGGTGTCGGTCGTGCAGAAGCGGCGCGAGATCGGCATCCTGCGTGCCATGGGCGCCACGCAGGGGCAGGTGCTGCGCATCTTCCTGCTGCAGGGTGCCATCGTCGGTGCGCTGGGCTCTGCCCTGGGCGTGCTGCTGGCGGTGGCGCTGATCTGGGTCTTCACGCGCTTCGCGCTGGGCTCCGATGGCCTGCCGCTGTTCAACATCAGGCTCGAGCCGGCGCTGGCGCTGCGCGTGGCCGCCATCGCCACGGTGTGCGGCGTGCTCGCGGCCGTGGCGCCGGCACGGCGCGCCGCCAAGCTGGACCCTGCGGAGGCGATCCGCCTATGAGCGCACCCGCCGGGGCAGCGCAGCCCGCCGTGCTGCTGCAGCTGGACGATGTGCACAAGCGCTACAACATCGGCCTGCCGAACGAGGCCGAGGTGCTGCATGGCCTGTCGTTCAGCATCGGCCGCGGCGAATTCGCGGCGCTGATCGGCCCGTCGGGTTCGGGCAAGAGCACGCTGCTCAACATCGTGGGCCTGCTGGAACACATGACGGCCGGCAGCTACCGCATCGATGGCGTTGAGGTCAGCGGCCTGGACGACGCCGCGCTCACGCTGCGCCGGCGTTCCACGCTGGGTTTCATCTTCCAGTTTCACCACCTGCTGCCGGCCTTCACCGCGCTCGAGAACGTGACGCTGCCGGCCCTGATGCGCGAAGGCCGCATCACGGCGGCACAACGCGAACGCGCGCGCGCCGTGCTGGCCGCGGTGGGCCTGGGCGATGCGATGGGCAAGCGCCCGGGTGAGTTGTCCGGCGGCATGCAGCAGCGCGTGGCGATCGCGCGCGCGCTGGTGCTGGAACCGCCGCTGGTGCTGGCGGACGAACCCACCGGCAACCTGGACACCGTCTCGGCCGACGAGGTGTTCGCGCTGATGCGGCAGATGCACGCCGAGCTCAAGACGTCCTTCCTGGTGGTGACGCACGACCCGCGCTTGGCCGCGCGTTGCGACCGCGTGCTCGAACTGGTGGACGGGCGCCTGGTGCAGGATGGCGCAGCCGCGGCGTCCACAGTACCCTAGCGAACAGACCCCCCGTGCCCGGCCGCGCAGGCTGCCCCTCTCGGGCCACGCCATGCCTTGGCGGCTGCGCTCCCATCGATTGTTCCCAGGAGTCCCTCTGATGCTTTTCGACAAGTTCTCTGCCCGCTCGCTGCAACTCGCCAACCGCACGGTGATGGCGCCGATGACACGCAGCCGGGCCACACCCCAGCACACGCCGGATGCCCTGATGGCCACCTACTACGGCCAGCGTGCGAGCGCCGGCTTGATCATCACCGAAGGTACCTCGCCCAGCGCCGACGGCCTGGGCTACCCCCGCATCCCCGGGCTCTACGATGCGGCGCAGGCGGATGCGTGGAAAGCCACCACTGCCGCCGTTCATGCACAAGGCGGCAAGATCTTCGTGCAGCTGATGCATTGCGGCCGCGTGGCGCATGTGGCCAACCTGCCGGCCGGCGCCGAGGTGCTGGGTCCGGGCACCGCCGTGTGCCCCGGCGAGATGTTCACCGACACACAGGGCCCGCAGCCGCACAGCCCGCCGCGCGCGATGACGGAAGCCGACATCGCCAAGGTCGTCCAGGCGTACGTGGCTTCGGCCCAGCTGGCATTGGACGCGGGCTTCGACGGCGTCGAACTGCATGGCGCCAACGGCTACCTGATCGAGCAGTTCCTGAACCCGATCGTCAACCTGCGCACCGACGCCTACGGTGGCAGCATCGAAGGCCGCAACCGCCTGGCGCTGGAAATCGCGCAGGGCACGGTCAAGGCCATCGGCCGCGACCGCGTCGGCATCCGGCTGTCGCCCTACGGTGTGTTCAACGGCACCGGCGAGTTTCCGGAAGTGCGGACGCAGTACCTGGCGCTGACGCAAGCGCTCTCGGCGCTGGGCCTGCTGTACCTGCACCTGGTCGATCACTCGGCCATGGGCGCGCCGCCGGTGCCTGCAGACTTCAAGCTCGAACTGCGCGCGGCCTTCGACGGGCTGTTCATCCTGTCCGGGGGCTTCGACCGCGCCAGCGCGGAGCAGGCCTTGCTGGACAAGCGGGGAGACCTGATCGCCTTCGGCCGGCCCTTCCTGGCCAACCCCGATCTCGTGGCGCGGATGCGCAAGGACGCCGCGCTCAACGCCCCGGACATGGCCACGTTCTACGTGCCCGGCGCCAAGGGCTACACCGACTATCCCGCCCTGGCGGCGTGATCGACGAAGCAGCCCTCCCGGCAGGCTGCTCGAGGGCTCAGGTATCGATGTGCGATCCTCTCAGGACCGATCCGCCGACGACCGGTTGCGGCGCACCCGCGTGAACGGCTGACCCTACATGCCGCGCAGCAGCTTGCCGTCGGCGCCCACCACGTAGATCCTGCCACCGGGCTTCAGGGCCCGCTGCAGCGTGGCCAGCGCTGCCTTGGTCAGGCCGTCGACCGGCTCGCTGCGCCGGGCCGCTTCACGCACCTTCTGCACCGCGGGCAGCAACAGCCCGATCAGGATGGCGATGATGCCTTGGGACTGGAAGCCCGACACCGGGCTCCAGCCGGCCTGCGGGGTCTGGCCGATGACGATGGCGTCCAGCCCGCGCGGATGCGCGCGCGCCACGGCCGCGGCGATGTCTGGCAGATCGTGGCCGACGCGCACCGAGCCGTCACCCATCGCCAGGTTCAGGCCGCCGACGTGCGCGCTGGTGCTGGCGCGGGCCAGCAGGTTATCGATGGTCATGTAGATCGGCATACGCTGAGCTCCCGGTAGCGCCTCGGTCGAGGGTGGTGTGCCTGCCGGACCAGGCCGAGGCGACGCAGAGGTCCGGCGTCTGGCGCGCGCTGCGGTTCCGCAGGAACCCGGCCGCCCGAGCAGGCGCACATCTTCGCGCGTTCGCCGGGGCCTTGTGATCCCTTCGATGGATGAGCCGTCGCGTCCGGGACGGCGACCCTCAGAACGGCACGGGGGGCAACGCGCCGGCCTGGGCCAGCGGCCTGGCGCGTGCCAGCGCGTACGCGGCGCTGCACCAGCCATCGCAGGCGTTGCGGCCGGGCCGCCGCCGCCACAGGTTCAGCAGCCCCTTGCAGCGGGCGTAGAAGTGAAAGAAGCGCAGCACCGCGTGCAACTCGGCCGCGCTGGGCCGGTGCGCGCAGCAGATCAGCTTGTCGTCGCACAGGCCCCGGTCGGTGAGGGTCACCGCGCCCCAGGCCCTGCAGCGCAGGTGCGTGCCGTAGGCCAGGCGTGGGCCCAGCACCAATGCGTCGAGCAGATCGCCCTCCAGACCCAGCAGCGTGGGCACGGCACCGTAGTTGAAGGGGCAGGGCAGTGGCGAGACGAAGTCGATGCGGCCGCTGGAGCCGCGCTTGAGGAAGCTACCGCGTGGCACCTCGATGACGACGTCGAGTTCCACCGGCGTGGCGCAAGCAGCCGCTGGCGGCGCCGTGGCGAACAGGGCAGGGTGCATGGCCGCAGCCTACGCCAGCCTGGGCGTGCCTCAGCCCAGGCCCAGAAAGTGGGCCATGCGTGCCAGCTCTTCGTCCAGTGCGCGGCGGTAGGCGACGCCGGCCGGGGGCTTTCCCTTCACATAGCCCAGTTCCGGCGCCAGCGCGCCGCCCTGCACCGACAGGTTGCCCCAGCCGATGACCTGGCCCTGCCACAGCAGCGGCAGCGCGTAGTAGCCCCGCTGGCGCTGCGCGGCCGGGGTGTAGGCCTCGAAGCGGTAGGCCCAGCCCCAGAAGGCCTCGAAGCGGCGGCGGTCCCAGACCACCGGGTCGAAAGGGGCCAGCAGGCGCAGTTCGTCGTCCAGGCCATGGCGCCGGCTGGACGGGTTCTCGGCGGCGGGCCAGTACCACGCCTGGCCGTCCACCACGGCCGACGCCAGCCTGGCCTTGGCGCGCGCCAGCGCGGCGTTGCGCTGCACGCGCCAGTGCGGCACGCCACCCCCGCACAGCTGGCTGAGCTGCGCCGACAGGCTGCGCTCGGGCAGCGGCGCGTACAGCTGCACGCAGACGTCCATCAGCGCGTCCAGCGCCGCGGCGGCGTCGGCCGGCGTCGGCGTGGGTTCGCGCGCCGCGTACAGGCGCACGCCGCCCGCGCGCCGCGCCACGCGCAGCAGGCCGCGGTAGTGCATGCCGTCCAGCAGTTGCGTGCTGGCGCGGCTGTCGCCGCCGAACCAGTTCTTGCTGCGGCCGTGGTCGAAGGCGGCGTCCACCGCGCTCGGGTGCACCTCGCCCTGGGCACGCACGAACTCCAGCACGGCATCTGCCTGCTGCCAGCGCGCGCGGGGCCACTCGGTGCATGCGGTGCGCGGGTGCATCAGCGCCTGCGTGGCGCGCGGCAGGAAGCCGTAGTTGACGAAGAAGTCTTCCTCGATGGGCAGGCGCGGGTAGCGGCGCTCCAGGTCGCCGGCGCGGTAGCCCTTGACGCGGTGGCGCAGTGTCAGGTCCTGCGCGCGCGCCGGTGCGCGGATGGGGTCGGCCTGCACGAAGCCCAGCCGGGCGATGGCGCGCCCCAGCGTGGTGGGCGTGAACAGGCTGCGCGCCAGGGCGTGGCGGCGCAGGTCGTTCAGCGTGATGGGCATCACGGCCGCCCTCGCGCTACAAGGGCCCGACCCTGAATTCCAGCTGCCCGACCAGCGGGTGCACCGGCCGCAGCGCCGCGTCCAGCGCCGCCGCGCGCGCGTGCAACTGCTGTGGCGTGCGCGCCGGGCCGCGGTAGGCGGCCAGCACGGCGCTGTCGCCGATGCGGTACACGTCCACCTGGGGCAGGGCCGCGCGCAACGCCGGCAGCAGGCGGCGCGTGTCCACGTCGGGCAGGTAGACGTTCTGCATGGCCACGCCGCCCGGCGCCAGGTGTGCGGCCACGATGGCGAAGAAGCCTTCGTCCATCAGCGCCGCGGGGATGGACTTGTCGTCGTAGGCATCGAGCATGATCACGTCGAACTGCGCGCGCGACGCCTCCAGCCAGGCGCGGCCGTCCTGGATGTGCACGCGCAGGCGCGGGTGCGGCGCCAGGCCGAAGTGGCGCGCGCCCAGTTCCACTGCGTGGCGGTCGATGTCGATGGCGTCGACCTCGGCGGCCGGAAAGTTGCGCAGCGCGTAGCCGGTCATGTTGCCCGCGCCCACGCCGATCTGCAGCATGCGCGCATGGGGCTCGGCGTAGACCACGCCCAGCATCATCAGCCGCGTGTAGGACGCGGCCAGCTCCAGCGGCCGGTCCAGATCCAGCACCGACTGGTAGACGATGGTGCTGCCCGGCCCGTAGGCCAGGTAGCGCTTGCGCTGCACCTCGACCACGGCCAGGCGGCCAAACTGCGTCTGGCGCTCTTCGATCACCTTGAGCGCGGACGCGGGCTGCAGCGCCTGCTGCAGGCGTTCGCAGCCGGGCAGTACGACACCGGCCAGCAGGCCGGCACTGCCCAGGCGCAGCCAGCGGCGCCGGGCGGGCAGGGGGGCTGGCATCAAGCCGCGGCGTCGTAGGCGGTGCGCAACCAGGCCACGAGTTCGGCGTCGATGTCCGCTGGGCCGGTGATGCGCAGGGTGTAGGGGCACATGCCACCCGCGGGCATGACCTTCAGGCGCGGGCCCGGGGCCAGCGCCTTGGCGTTGAGGCCGATCTCGATGGCGTCCTTGGTGGCCGGGCCGACCATGGCGAATTGCTTCTTGCGGCGCAGGCTCACGTAGGCTTTCTTGGGTGCCTGCTCGAAGTCGCCGAAGCCCTGCACGCGCTGTATCACGGCCGCGTGCAGGGCGCGCAGCGGTGCCTTGGCGCCGGTGTAGATCGCGTCCAGCGGGTCGCCGGGTGCGCCAGCCGTTGCCGGCCCGGCCGAGGCCGGCGCGCCGTCCAGCGCCGGCAGCGGCTTGCCGTAGAACAGCGCCACGGCGTTGGCGTCGCCATAGCCCAGCTTGAACTGCTCCATCAGCAGGCTGCGGCGTTCGCCGGTCTTGGCCAGGCCGCTGGCTGCCAGCACCGCGTGCAGTTCGGCGATGGTCTTGCCGGTGTGGGCCTGGATGTTGCGCAACTGGGTCAGCGTGGCCGCCTGGGGGTCTGCCATGGGGATGTCCTTTGCGCCCTTGGGGCTGGAAATCGAGGGCGAGGTTCACATGCCGCGCAACGGGCGTCAAGACTGGCTGGCTCGGATTCAGCGGCCGAGATGACCCTGGGGCAGAGTCGGACGATCGTCCGACTCGCCTTGTAAGCTCGGCGCGCCCGGCTCGACCAAGCGTTCGAGTCGTGCTGCAGGCCCTGCGAGGGCGGCCAGCTGACTTTTCTCCCTATTCCCTTTCACCCCAGGAGCTTTGTCGATGACCAAGTTGATTCCTTCCGCCGTGGCTGCGGCCACCGCCGTGTTGAGCTTCAACGCCTTGGCCCAGTCGCCGGCGGCCGCGCCGGTCGACCCGAACACCTTTCTCAACCAGTTCGAGTCCAGTTTCGGCAAGTTCGAGGGCTTCCGCCGCTCGGGCGCCAAGGGCATCTGCGCCACCGGCGAATTCGTCGGCACGGCGGATGCCCGCGCGCTGTCCATGGCATCGGCCTTCAGCGGTAAGCCGGTGCCGGTGGTGGTGCGCTTCTCGGTGGGCGGCGCCAACCCCAAGGCGCCGGACAACGCCAAGTCCCAGCGCAACATGGCCTTGCAGTTCGATCTGCCGGGTGGCGAGCAATGGCAGATGGGCAACATCTCGGCGCCGGTGTTCGGCGCTTCCACACCGCAGCAGTTCTTCGGGCGCCTGGCGTCGCTGCAACCCGACCCGGCCACCAAGGCGGCCGACCCGGCCAAGGTCAAGGCCTTCGCCGATGCCAACCCCGAGGTGCTGCTGCAGGGCAAATACTATGCGTCGCAGCCGGTGCCGGCCAGCTTTGGTTCGGTCAACTACTGGGGCGTGCACGCCTTCGGCTTCGTCAACGCCAGCGGCAGCAAGCAGTACGGCAAGTGGATCTTCGAGCCCGCGGCCGGCGTGCAGGGCCTGACCGACGACGAAGCCAAGGCCAAGGGCCCGAGCTTCCTGTTCGACGACCTGCGGCAGCGCGTGAGCGAGGGCAAGGTCGCGTTCTACTTCAACCTGGAACTGGCCCAGGCCGACGACAGGATCGACAACGCCACCGTGCCGCTGCCCGAGGGCCGCAAGAAGGTCAAGCTGGGCCTGCTGAAGATCACGTCCGTGGCAGAAGACGGTGGCGGCCCCTGCCTGGCCATCACCTTCAACCCGATGATGCTGCCCAAGGGGGTGGAGCCGTCCGCCGACCCCGTGCTGGCTGCCCGGGCGGCGCCCTATGCCATTGGGCTGGGGCGGCGCGTGACCGAAGGCCCGAAGCAGTAGTGACAGGCGGCGCGGTCCTCGGCCCTGCATGCGGGGCCGAGCGCCGCTAGCCCGTCTTTCTCAACTGGACACCAACAGCGCCGCTAAGTTGTTGATTTGATTTGCGCGAGACCCGAAGGTCTCCACTACAAGACGGGTTCGGTCGTGGTCGTGGCGGGCAGCTC
>JALHPY010000051.1 GCA_022842305.1 Rubrivivax sp. | reverse complement strand
AGGGGTGCCTTCAAGAAACGGAAAATTCTGTACGTTAAGCCGCCAGCGTCTATCGAAGATTGGTTTTCAGCCAGATCGGGCATAGGGATGACATCAGGCTCGTCACCGAAGCGAGCCGGACGGCGCACCTCCTACTTCCCCCTCACCGCCCGAACGCCGCGCTGCGGAGGGCACAGGCCGAAGTGACCGGTATTCGCCGAGCCTGAGCTGCTTGTCTGCACCCCAGTCGTAGTCCCCCGTCAGGATGATGTGGCCCCAGCCAAGGGGCGACACGTGCGGCAGCAGCGTGTCGTCGATCTGGCGGTGTTTGCGAAGCTCGTTGACGGCCAGGTCAATGTAGACGGTGTTCCACACCGTGATCGCCTGCATCACGAGGTTCAGGCCACTGGCGCGGTTCTGTTGATCCTCGAAAGCCCGGTCTCGCACCTCGCCGAGCCGGTTGAAGAACACCGCGCGGGCCAGTTTGTGCCGCGCCTCGCCCTTGTTTAGGCCGGCGCCGACGCGTCGCCGAAAAGCTGGCTCTCGTAGCCACTTCAGGGTGTGCATTCCCCTTTCGATGCGGCCCATCTCGCGCAGCGCCAGGGCGATGCCGTTCTGCCTCGGGTAGGCCGCGAGCTTGCGCAACAGCAGCGACACCGTCACCGTACCTTGCCCGGTCGAGGCCACCATGCGCTTGATCTCGTCGAATCGTGCCTCGATGGCTTTGACGTTCAGTCCGCCGCCGATGATGGAGGCCAGGGCTGGCCAATCGCTGGCCTTGCCTGGCACGTACAGGCGTTTGTCTTTCAGGTCGGCTATGCGCGGTGCGAAGGTAAACCCGTGCCAGTGGCACATCGCGAACACATGGTCCGTGAAACCGGCGGTGTCGGTGTAGTGCTCTTCGATCTTCAGGTCGGACTCGTGGTACAGCAGCCCGTCCAGCACATGCGTGGCGTCACGGGCCGGCCCGTTGATCACCTTGATGTGGAAGCCAGCGTACTGGTTCGACACATGCGTGTAGAACAAGACGCCCGGCTCGTCGCCATACTTCGGGTTGCGAAAGCCGGACTGCTCGGCGTGGCTGCCCGCCTTGAAGCGCTGGCCGTCGGAGGATGACGTGCTGCCATCACCCCAGTGCTTCGAAAACGGCAACCGATGATGGAAGTTGACCAGCTCGGCCAGGGCCTTGACATAGGTGTCGGTGCGCACATGCCAAGCCACGTGATAGGCCAGCCGCGCCGCCGAGACGCCGGGCGTGGCCTGGGCCATCTTCTCCAAGCCGAGATTGAACGCGTCCGACAGGATGGCGGTCAGCAGCAGCTTCAGGTCTCTGGACGGCTCGCCGGACTTCAGGTGGGTGAACTGCTGCGAAAAATCGATCCAGCCGATCACCTCCTGCAGCAAGTGTGTGATCTTGACCGGCGGCAGCATGCTGTAGACCTGCGCCACCAATGCCTGGGCCTCGGGCGGCGTATCGTCTTCGATGGGCGAAATCTTCAGGCCTCGGCGATCGATCTGCACATCGGGCAGTTCGCCCGCTGCGGCCAGCCGGTTGACCTCGTCGAGCAGTTCCCGCGTCAAGCCCAGGCGTTCGTTCAGGTAGGACTGGGCGTCGAGCGGCACCGGCAACTCGATCGTGCCGTCGGCCAGTTGCTGCTCGAACACCGCTTGTGGCAGCAGGTACTCCTCGAAGTCTTTGAACTGGCGGCTGCCCGCCACCCACACGTCGCCAGAGCGCAGCGCATCCTTCAGTTCGCACAGCGCCGCCATTTCATAGAAGCGTCGGTCGACGCCTTGCCCGGTCTCTACGAAACGATGCCAGCGCACCGGCACAAAAGCCAGGGGCGGATCGGGCGAGATCTTGCGCTCGCCGCGCCGGTTCATCTCGCGCAAGGTGTCGATGGCGTCGATCAGCGGCTGACGCACCGGTGCGGCCCGGAAATCGAAGGTCTCCAGGAACTCCGGGGCGTAACGCCGGACCTGGCCATGATGCTCGACGATCAAGGCCAGCGCGTCGAAGGCTTCGTCGCGAGCCAGGCGGCGGGCCTCTTCGACACTGCGTTCGAAGGCATCCCAAGACATGACCGCCTCGATGGCGGCAAAGGCATCGCCTTCGGCCTCGCGCGCTTCAATCAATGCTTGGCCAACGTCCGCAAGCACCCGCACCTTGGCATTGAGCGATTTGCCGTCGGCGGCGAACCGCTGCGCGTGCTGATGCTTGTCGCGCGAAAAGAACGACCCGAGCAGGCGGTCGTGCAGATCCAGAGCTTGATCGGTAAGCGTGGCCGCTGTGTCCAGGGCGATGGCCACCAGAGTCGCGTGCCGGCGCAGCGGCTCGTGATCCTTGAGCTGGTACACCGCCGATTGAGCGCCCTCGCGCGCCATGCGCAGCAAGCGGTCGGCGTTGACATCGCGGCCGAGTTCAGCGGGCAGACCCAACTCGCGCAAAGACTTCAAGCGGCTGATGTGAGTCAGGATGGATTTCGCGCTGGGTTTGCCCGGCGGCTGGCGCAACCAGGTCAGCGTGGTGATCGGACCGCCTTTGTGCATTTCGAGCAGGCGATCCAAGCCCGCCAGCTGCGACGGGCTCAAGGGTGCCGTCAGGAGCCGGAAAATCCGCCGCTGGGCGCGGGTCTGCACTTCCGCACAGAGGCGTTCCACCGTGCCGACCGCCGGCAGCACGACGCGGCGCCGGCGCATTTCGGTGACCAAGGCTTGCGCCAATGCAAGACCCTGGGCGGACTGCATGGCTATGGGCAGCAGCCAGTGCGACAGGGCGCGGTGCTCGTGCAGGTTCAGCGCGCGCAGCCCGAGATACCGCGTCGCGGAAATCGCATGCTCGCGGCGAGTCTCGTCGCGCTGCGCGTACTGCGCCCAGTCCGAAGGCAACGCCTTGAGCTGGGCCACCATGGTTGCCAACAGCGGCGCATGGGGCTCTTCATCACGGGATATGGGACGACCGGGAAAGCGCAGGTAGGCCAGTTGTACCGCTACGCCCAGGCGGTTGTGCGTGCCGCGATGGGCTTTGACGAAAGCGTGGTCGGCTTCGCTCAAGGTGTACAGACGGATCAACTCCGCCGTGTCGGTCGGAAAGCTCAGCAACTGCTCGCGCTGGGCCGGCGTCAGCAGCTCTCGACGTGGCATTTGCCTGCATTGTCCCTATCGCGCTTGCATGGGGGCGGCAGCGATGGTTCGAGGGGCAATCGTGGGCGCTTGCCCCATCGCTGTGATTTGCGAAGCGGCCCCTTGGCGCAACTTGCACGCTTCTCTGGTGCACCAGCGAGCCCGTCGGCTTCGTCGCTTTACGCGCCCGCGTGGAGCACCGTGCTGGCCGACGTACGAGGGCTCCTTGTCGGCAGCTTCGCGGTCATCAGGAGAGGCCGCGCGTCCGGTCACTTTCGGCCAATGGCGCATTGGCCGCCTACCGGACGCCGCGCGACCCCACGACATCAGCCAGAAGCGCATCCTCAACGGCCTGTTCAGCGTGCTGCGGGATCCGGCACTGTGCACCCCCGCGGCCAGCCACTCGCGGCGCCCAAAGGATCAGTTTCCGTGGCTGTCAGTCGCCAGGCTCTTCTTGGTGAAGAGGTAGTCCTTCAGCTCGACCGAGAAGCGCTTGTCGTTGCGGCGGATCCACTCCAGCACCATGGCCGCATGCTCTTTCTCCTCGTCGCGGTTGTGTTCGAGGATCTTCTTCAGCACCGGGTCCTTGCATGCTGCGGCGCGTTGGTTGTACCAGTCCACCGCCTCCAATTCCTCCATGAGCGACACGATTGCTCGGTGCATATCGCGGATCTCATCGGAGAGCTCGCCTACTGGTTCGTGGTAGCCATCGCTTGCCATCTTGAGTCTCCTGTCGTAAAGGGGGTTTCGCGTTGAACGATTGAGCGGCCAAAAAAAGGGAGTTGCAGCTCGCTCTCACCGCTGTGCGCCCTCGCGCAGCGCCGTGATGCGATTGAACACCGGTGCATCCGGTCGGTGCTCGACCCGGTCGCTGACGAAGTAGCCCACCCGCTCGATCTGCAGATGCTGCTCGGCCGCAACGCGGGCCATCGAAGGCTCGGCATAGCCACGCAGGACGCGCCGGCTTTGCGGCTGGAGTTGGCTTCGGAAATCGATGCAGTCGGAATCATCGGGCCGCGCGCTCGCAAACAGGTGATCGAACAGCCGCCACTCGACGGCCACCGCCTCGTGCGCACCGACCCAGGTGACGGTGCCCTTGACCTTGACCTCGCCGGCACCGGGCGTGCCGCTCTTGGTGCCCGGCACGATCCGCGCCTGCACGTCGGCGACCGCGCCGTCGCTGGCCTGGCGACAGCCGGTGCACTCGACGATCACGCCGTACTTCAGGCGCACGCGCCGTCCCGGCGCCAGGCGGTGGAAGTGCTTGTCCGGCGCGAGGGAAAAGTCCTGCCGGTCGATCCACAAACGCGGCCCGAGCGAGAACGAGCGCTCGCCGAGGTCGGGGCGCCGCGGATGCACCGGCGCCGTGCACGGCTCTGTATCGGCTTGGCCGAAGACCTCGCGCCAGTTGGTCAGCTCCAGCATCAGCGGGTCGAGCACCCCCATGGCCCTCGGCGTGGATGGTTCCAGGTCGTCGCGCAACGCCTGTTCGAGCGCGGCGTACGGCACCCACGCCTCGTGCCGGCTGGCGCCGGTGGCCTCGACGAAGCGGCGCAGCGCGGCGGCTGTGTAGCCGCGCCGGCGCAGGCCGCGAATCGTCGGCATGCGCGGATCGTCCCAGCCCTGCACGTGGCTCTCGTCCACCAGCGCCTTGAGTTTGCGCTTGCTCGTGACCACATGCTCGAGGTTCAGGCGGCCGAACTCGAACTGGCGCGGCGGCGGCGCCTGCACCAGCCCCACTCGCACCAGATGAGCCAGCAACCAGTCGTAGAACGCGCGATGCTCGGCGAACTCCAGCGTGGCGAAGCTGTGCGTGATGTTCTCCAGCGCGTCCTCGATCGGGTGGGCGTAGATGTAGGTGGGGTAGGCGCGCCAGCGTGTGCCCATGCGGTGGTGCGCGGCATGGCGGATGCGGTAGATCGGCGGGTCGCGCATCTGCAGGTTGGGGCTGGCCATGTCGACGAGGGCGCGCAGCACCATCGCGCCGTCTGGGTGGGCGCCATCGAGCATCTCGCGAAAGCGCGCCAGGCTCTCGACGGCTGGCCGATCGCGCCAGACGCTGGGTGTACCCGGCTGGCCGAAGTCACCGCGCGCGGCGCGCAGCGCCTCACCCTGCTGCTCATCGACGTAGGCCAGACCATCGGCGATCAACGCCTCGGCGGCGCGCGCCATGAACTCGAAATGGTCGCTCGCGTGGTACAGGTGCTCCACACCGAAGGCGCGCCAGTCCCAACCGAGCCAGCGCACATCCTCGACGATCGCATCGACGTAGGCCTGGTCTTCCTTTGTCGGGTTGGTGTCGTCCATGCGCAGGTGGCAGGCGCCGCCGAAGGCCTGCGCCAGGCCGAAGTTCAGGCCGATGCTCTTGGCGTGCCCGATGTGCAGATGGCCGTTGGGTTCGGGCGGGAAGCGTAGTCGCACGCGCGCTGGGTCCGGCGGGGCTCCACGGTGATGGGCAGCGTCGCCCGGCGAGCCGGCCCAGCGCCGGCCGGCGTACAGGCCCTCGCGAAGGTCAGCCTCGATCCGTGCGCGCAGGAAACTGGCCGTGCCGGCGGGCGCGCGGGTTTCGTCGCCGTGGTTCATCGGCCCGTCCGCACGTCCGGGCGTCGCCACGCACGCCATCGGCGCGGGCCCGAGTTGGGAACTGGCGATAATTCGGCATTCATTCCGAACTGGCGGCGCCGCCGCGCGATGTCGCACCGCGTCAACGGCCTTGAAGTTCCGCAAGCATGTCCGAGAGCACCCCACCGAGCGACGCCTTTCTGCACCAGTTGCTGCGCTTCGCGCCGACGGCCAAGATGTTCTATTCGGGCACCCTGTGCGGTGTCTCGCCCGACATCGACGGCCTCACGCAGGGTTGCTTGCACCTGCTCAGCCGCGGTGAACTGCTGGTGCACCGGCCGCAGCTCGAGCCGCTGCGCGTCCATGCGCCGAGCGTGGTGCTGCTGCCTCGCCCGCTCGAACACCGGGTCGAAGGCGCCGGCGCTGCCGGCGTGGACCTGATGTGCGCGAAGCTCACTGACATGGCGCCGCCGTTGTCCTTGGTGATTCCGGCGCTCACGGTGATCGACGTGCGCAGTGCTGCGCAATTGCGTCGCCTGCTGGAACTCATGTTCGAGGAGGCCGGACAGAGGGCCTACGGCCACAGCGCTGCGATCGGCAGCCTGCTGCAGTACACGCTGGTCGCGGTGATCCGCCACTTGGTGGGGTCCAACCGGCTCGAAGGCGGCGTGCTCGACGCCATGGCCGACATCAAGCTCAGGCCGGTGCTGGAGGCGCTGCACACCATGCCCGAACTGGCCTGGACGATCGAGACGATGGCCGCACGGTCGAACCTGTCGCGCTCGGCGTTCGCGCAGCGCTTCACCCAGGTGCTCGGCATGGCGCCGCTGGCCTACTTGACCGCGTGGCGGATGAACCTGGCGCGCGAGCTTCTGGAGTCGGGCCTGCCAGTGAAGACGGCTGCGACGCGAGCCGGCTACCAGAGCGTCGCATCGTTCACGCGCGCGTTCGCGCGCGCGAGCGGTGCCGCGCCTGCGGCCTGGCAGCGCATGCGGCTGGGTCCGCGCTGAGCGCGGACTCTTCAGTGCAGCCACGATGATGGCGGCACAGGCGCCGGCCGCAGGACCACCACGCATTCCGCCCGGACGCCGGACAGCGTGACCGCCGGCACTCTGAACAGGCGAAACGCCGGTGCCGGAGCCCCACCGTTCGCAAGCGCACTCAGATCGATGCGCCGTCCTGGCGCGGCGGTGGGCAGCAACGCCGCCGCCTCGTCGTTGACAAAAACGATGATGCCGTGCCGATCGACCAACAGCGCGGGCAGCGGAAGGCTGCGCACCACCCGTTGCAGCGTCTTGGCATCGTCCAAGCGCGATGGTGCGGAGACTCCGGCGGCCTGGAGGATGACAATCTGGTCCATGGTCGTTCCTTCTATTCTGGTTCTGCGCGCGACGGTGCGCCCTTCTCACTTTGGTCGCCCGGAACCCGCGTGACTGTCGCTGTTGACTTTGCCGTGCGTCCGGCAGGCTTGTCGCAGCGTATGAACCAACGCGCTTGCGTACGCGGCACCCAGAGCGACAAAGGGTAGGCCCGGGCACCTCAGCAGCATCCGCGAGGGCACGATCCTGTGCGAGGTGCATCGACCGTCCACTCTGCGAAGCCACCGTCGGCGCGTCACTCACGCGTTCGTCCATCGACCCGCGTGAGCATCGTACCCACGCGATGCCACGCCGCCATTAGCGCGTGCGCCACGATTGCCGCCACCAAGACCTTCGCGATCAATGCGTGCAGGTAGTACAGCTGATGCGCGAGCCAGGTGTCCGGCCGCGACACCAAGTTGTGAATGGGCAGGGGACTGATCAGTTCGAGCCACCGACCGTCCTGGGCCCGAGCCAGCCAGCCCATCGAGGCCATCAAAATGCCCAGCGCGGCCAGGGCGTTCTGTGCCAGGGCTGCCAACTGGGCCTCGTCGGCATGTGCGCGCGGCCGCCACGCGATGCCGCGTCGAAGCACCCACAGCAGCAGCAGCACCAAGGCACCGAAGCCCGCCCATCGATGCATGATGAACAGGCTTTCGCGCAACGGTCCGGGGATCGGGGCGCGCCAGTTAAAGGCTGAGAACCCCGTGACGAGGGCCGTGACCGTCAACGCGGCGAAAACGGCGTGAAGGCCACGCGCGCGGCCGGCGCTGTCGCACACAGCGTTCATGCCGAGGGCCCAGCGATCACGCGCATGCATCTGCCGGGGCCCATCGTGATCTGTCAGTGCAAGGTCGACAAGTACTTGATGATGTCGGCTCGCACCTGCGCATCCGGCACGCCAGGGAAGAAGCGACCCATCCGATTGTCCGGAATGAAGTTGCGCGTGTTTTTCAGGTGGTTGTCCAGGTTCTCGGCGGTCCAACTCAAGTCGCTGCTCTTCATCGCGGGCGAGAACTCGTAGCCGGGCAGGCTACCGGCCTTGCGGCCGGCCACGCCGAACAGGCTGGGCCCTGTGCCCTGAACCCCGGAACTCACCGAGTGGCAACCAATGCAACTGCTCTCGAATGCCAACTTGCCCTTGGCCGTGGCCACTTCGTCCGCCACCGGCGACGTCGCTGCGGGCATCGCGGAAACGTTGATGACCTGGCGCGTCTCCCGGTGGCCTGACCCTTCCTGCACCGCCGGCGCTGCCTTTGCAGGCACATTGGCCTGGGCGCGCGGACCGAGCGCGGGATACGCGTACGTATAGACCAAGTCGTTTGCCCTGGCCGGCACGTGGCAGCCAAGGCAGTCAGCCTTGTAGTTCTTGGCAATCTGGCGGGTCTTATCGGCCGGATCGAACTGCGCCCATCCCCAGCCGTCTCCCCACAGCGGACTGCCGGGAAATCGGGTTCTCACATCCTTGACCATCATGAACCAAGTGACCGGCTTGTCCGGCCAATAGGCGCGTCCGGTCGTGTGCGGCGCGCCGATGGTTGTCGTGACTTCCTTGATCAACACCGCGCCGTCCGGGAAGGCACCGCTTTGCCTGAAGTGTCTGACATCGCTCGGACGAGCATAGACCGCATGAATGTCCGCCACGCCGTTTCCGCCGGCCACGGCCCACGCGCCGATGTATACGAAGTCAGCGGGAAAGTCCGGCGGAAAACGAATCCGACCCTGTGCATCGACCAGAGTCGCAAAGGTGTCGGTCGGCGCAGCTTCGCGTGCCGAAACGGATTGCCCAAGAAACAGTATCAGTGCCGCGAGCGCAGCGGTCAGCGCTCGCCGCACCATCCGATCAACCACCATAGGTCTCTTCCGAAAAGTCCAAAGCCGGTTGGAGCGAGGCTTCGCTCCAACCGGGCTGTTGCCCCGTTTCACCCCGATCGATCAACGCGCGATCAATTTCCCGGCAATGTGCTGAGAATCGGCTTGTACAGGTTCACGTAGACCATGTCTTCGTGCGCGTTGGCAATGTGGCAACCCGCGCACTCGCCGATCGGCCGAGCCTTCGCAGCACGCAGATACGGCGGCGCGCTGTGGTTGAAATTGAAGTAGCCCCAGTTCTTCGTCTCTTTGAACCGCTTGCTGTCTTTGACGGACACGTCCAGGCCGTTCACGGCCCCAGGAAAGTAGCCGCGGCCGGAGGACTCTAGGCGCGAGCCGTCGGGGAACTCGGACTTATCGACCAGTTGCAGTTCCTTCACCATCATCGTGCCTTCAGGCCACTTGCCGGTTGCCTGGTAGGCGCTGTACGCGGCAGGCTGGACATACACGTTATGAAACTCAGGGAAGTTGGCCTTCCCGCCATTCAAGCCATGCGGCGTAAACGGCGAGCCGATGAAGACCCAGCGGCGAAAGTCTTTGGGCTGTACGAGGTCACCGGACTTGCCCCACACCGGCGGAAAGTCGATCCGAGGATAGTTGGGATCCTTGGTCGAACCGGTCTTCGGTCCGGCGCCTTCGGCCTGGGGCGCCCATCCAGCGATCGCGAGAGCGACAACCGCTGCGACCGTTGCGCCACCGGAAAACACCCCCATTCGTTTGCTCAACATCTGCGACTCCATTTGTGCTGATGAACCACTGCGGGCCGCAGTCTAGGTTCGCCGCGGCGGGGGCCCGGCTGCGTTGGACTGTTCGCAAACTTTCTTGGACGCTCGCTCTAAGCAAGTTGCAATCGAGCACGCCGATAGCGTGCCTCGGCTATGGTCCCCTACGCATCCGAAACAGCACCAGCACCACCGCGGCCATCGACGCGCACAACGCGCAGAGCACCCAGAAGCCGTGCGGCGTGTCGCTGAAGGGAAGACCCGGCAGGTTGACGCCGAACAGGCTGGTGATGAAGTTCAACGGCAGGAACACCGTGGCAACAGCGGCCAGCACATAAGAGGATCTGTTGAGCTTGCGGTCCTGGATACGGGTCACCTGGGCATTCAGGATGTCGATGCGTTCGCGCAAATTTTGCAACGACTCCAGGAAACGCAACAGACGGTTCAGTTGGTCCTCGAGCCGAATGCGATCGCGTTGGTCGAGCATCGGGATGGACCGGCTGGCGAGCGCCTCCAGCACGGGCCGCTGCGGCGCCAGATGACGCAGGAACCCGGCGATGCGCGCCTGTGAATCAGCCATGTTCGGGCATGCGAGCTCCAATTGATGACCGGCCAGATGCGAGTCGATCTGGTCAACCGCGTCCTCCAGCATCTCGAGCTGCTCGTCCACCTCGTCCAGGTGGACATGGATGAGATCGCAAAGGAACGCTCCCGGCGTGGCCGGCCCGTCGCCGCGCTTGACGCGCATGCCAAGCTCGAGGATCGGGTCCACATCGGCCTCGCGCGTGGTGATCACGCGCGTCGGATCCAGCCACACCCGCATCGACACCATGTCCTCGGGGCGAGCCATCTCCTCGCCCTTCAGGTGCATGGCCTTTAGAAGCAACATCAGGCCGTCGCCCTGTACGCGCAGCCGCGAGCGCGTGTCCTCCTCGATCATGGCTTCGACGACGAGGTCATTTAGTTCGGCGTCGTTCTTCAGGTAGGTGCCAGTCTCGGCATGCCGGATGCACATGTGCAGCCAGTCCGCCCCGTCGCTCAAGCGAAGCAGGTGGAGAAAGCCGGGGGAATCTGCCGCGTTACGCATGATGGTCGTTGACTCCTTGTGCACTGGTCCGCCGACGTCGATTTTGCCGCGCAGGCGACACACTTATCGCGCGTGTGTGCCAATGAGGTCGCGCGTGCGGCAGCACCGGACTTGGCCGTCCAGCGTTAGACGTTCTGCAAATGACTTCGGACGCTCTCGCAAAGGGCAAGGACGTTGAGCGCATTGATGGCTCCGGCTTCATGCACAGAAGGCACACAATGAGCGCCATGCAACGCCACAATGAAGTTCCGGCGGCTCGCCTGTTGACACGGGTCCGCCAGTGCACGATTTGCGCAGCGCATCTGCCGCTGGGGCCACGGCCCGTGCTGCAACTGCATCCCGCGGCACGCATCCTCATCGCCGGCCAGGCGCCAGGGCGCAAGGTGCATGACAGCGGCGTGCCGTTCGACGATGCCAGCGGGGACCGTTTGCGCCATTGGCTGGGCTTGGATCGGCCCACCTTCTACGACGCCCGGCGCGTGGCCATCCTGCCGATGGGTTTCTGCTATCCCGGTACCGGAAGTTCTGGCGATCTGCCTCCGCGTCCTGAGTGCGCCCCCACCTGGCGAGAGCCGCTGCTCGCCTTGCTGCCGGCGCGACGTTTGACGATCGTGATCGGTGCCTATGCCCTGGGCTATCACCTGCCGTCCGAGCGATCTGGCGTCACGTCGGCCGTGCTGAATTGGCGCGAGCACTGGCCAGCATTGGCGGTGTTGCCGCATCCGAGCGGGCGCAACAACATCTGGCTCAAGCGCAACGCCTGGTTCGAGGCTGAACTCGTCCCAGTGCTGCGCAAGCGCGTCGCCGAGGTGCTGGCGCGCGAGTGAAGCGGCCGCACCAGGTTTCTTCACCACCGCGCTCGCCTCGCTGCACGAGGTGCTGGACGATCGGCGAATCAGACCGGACGATCAGCACGATTGCTCTGACTGAATTCGCCGCAACATCTGCTGCTCGGCCGAGCCTTGCGGCCTTGGAAGACCTGCGCGATACCGATGCCGCCCCAGTCAGGTACTGCGCGAAACCGTGAACCCCGGGGCGAGAAGGACCGAACGTGAGCACGAACGAAACCGCGATCCTGGCCGGCGGATGTTTCTGGGGCATGCAGGATCTCGTGCGCAAGCTGCCCGGCGTGGTCAGCACGCGCGTGGGCTACAGCGGCGGCGATGTCGTCAACGCCACCTACCGCAACCACGGCACGCATGCCGAGGCCTTGGAGGTGGTGTTCGAGCCCGCCAAGCTGAGCTTCCGCCAGTTGCTGGAGTTCTTCTTCCAGATCCACGATCCGAGCACGCCCAACCGCCAAGGCAACGACCGCGGCGGTTCGTACCGGTCGGGCATCTACTACACCACGCCCGAGCAGCATCGCGCAGCGCTCGAGGTGATCGGCGAGGTCGATGCCTCCGGTCTGTGGCCGGGCAAGGTGGTCACCGAGGTCAAGCCGGCGGGCGCGTTCTGGCAGGCAGAACCGGAACACCAGGACTACTTGGAACGCAAGCCGAACGGCTACACCTGCCATTACGTCCGCCCAAAATGGAAGCTGCCTGCCAAGGCAGCCGAGCGATCGTAGCTTCAGCCCATCAACGCGAAGGAAACCATGTTCGACTCATCCCGAACCGTGCCGGCCCCGCCACTGCGTGTCTCGCGCTGGATCGACGCCGAAGGCCATCCATCGGCGCCGCTGAAGCTGACCGATCTCGGCGAGGGCTTCAAGGTGATCTATTGCTTCCAGCACTGGTGCCCTGGCTGCCACAGCCATGGGTTTCCGACGCTGAAGACCCTGGTCAACAAGCTCAGCGGGCATGGTTTCGGCTTCGCAGCCGTGCAGACGGTCTTCGAAGGCGCACAGACCAACACCTTCGAGCGCCTGCGCGAGAACCAGGAGCGCTACGGCCTGGCCATTCCCTTTGGCCATGACGCGGCCGAGGGTCGTTATCCGACGGTGATGGCCGACTACCGCACGCGCGGAACGCCGTGGTTCATCGTGCTGGACCCGATGGGAGAGGTGTTGCACAGCGACTTCCGCCTCGATGCGGATGCGCTCGTTCGTGCCTTCGGCCGAGACCACGCCGTGGCGCGCGCGGCCTGACGGCCGATGCGCATGGCAAGCGACGGGACGCTCCACATGGACACGGTCTTGAAGCAAGCACTGGGCAACGCCGGTACGCCGGCGCCGGCCGGCCCGCCGGGCTTTGCGTTCGACAACACCTACGCGCGCGACCTCGAAGGCCTGTACGTGCCCTGGAAGCCCGCAGGCTCGCCGGCCCCCAGACTGCTGGAACTCAACGCCGACTTGGCAGACGAGCTTGGGCTCGATGCCCGGACCCTGGCAGGCCCGAACGGGTTGGCTGTGTTCGCCGGCAACGCGGTGCCCGAGGGCGCGCAGCCACTGGCCCAGGCCTACGCCGGGCACCAGTTCGGCGGCTTCTCGCCGCAGCTGGGCGACGGCCGCGCGCTGTTGCTGGGCGAGGTGATCGATCGCCGGGGGCGCCGCCGTGACCTGGCGCTCAAGGGCTCGGGCCGCACCCCGTTCTCGCGCGGCGGCGACGGCCTGGCCGCCGTAGGCCCCGTGCTGCGCGAGTACCTAATGGGCGAAGCGATGCACGCGTTGGGCGTGCCGACCACGCGCGCGCTGGCCGCCGTGGCCACCGGCGATTCGGTGCGGCGCGAGACGCCGCTGCCCGGCGCCATCCTGACGCGCGTGGCGGCCAGCCACTTGCGCGTGGGCACCTTCGAATTCTTCGCCGCGCGCAGTGACGCCGCACTGCTGCGGCGGCTGGCCGACTACGCCATCGCCCGCCACGACCCGGAACTCCGCGCCGCGCCCGAGCGCTCGCTGCGTCTGCTGCAAGCGGTGGTGGAGCGCCAGGCGCGCCTGGTCGCGCAGTGGATGGGCTTCGGCTTTATCCATGGCGTGATGAACACCGACAACATGACCCTCTCGGGCGAGACGATCGACTACGGCCCGTGCGCCTTTGTCGAGCACTACGACCCGGCGGCCGTGTTCAGCTCCATCGACGAGCAAGGACGCTATGCCTTCGGCAACCAGCCTCGCATCGCGCAGTGGAACCTGGCACGGTTGGCCGAATCGTTGCTGCCGCTCATCGAGGCCGAAGGCTCCGGCAGCGCAGCGGTCGAACAGGCAACAGAGGTCGTCGAGGGCTTTGCGGACCGCTTTCAGGCCCACTGGCTGGCTTCGCTGCGGGCCAAGTTGGGGTTGTCCGCATCCGCCGAAACGACAGACCAGGCGCTGGGCGACGACTACCTCGAGTTGTTGCGGCAGCACCGGATCGATTTCACGCTGGGCTTTCGCCGCCTGATCGACACGGCCGAAGGCGACCTCGAGCCGCTGCGGGCGCTCTTCCCCGACAGCGTTCCCGCACTGGACGCCTGGCTCCAACGCTGGCTGGCCCGTGCAGCCGCCGACCCGGCTGGCCTGCCAGAGCGCACCGCCGCGATGCGGCGGGCCAACCCCATCTACCTCCCGCGCCATCACCGGGTGGAGGCGGCGCTGTCCGAGGCCGCCGAGCACGGCGAATTGGGGCCGTTTCGCGCGCTGCTGGCGATCGTCCGGCGTCCTTTCGACGAACGTGCCGACGATGCCGCCTTCGCGGAGCCTGCGCCGGCAGCGCAGACGGCCTGCTACCGCACCTATTGCGGGACCTGAGGCGGCCGACAGGACATCCATCGCGACGACCCAGCAAAGAGGAAACCCACGTGAGTTCCGAATCCTTGCATGCCGGCATCCTGGACGACATCGCGCCCGAGTTGGGCGTCATACGCTGGATCGACGCCTCCGGCCAGCCGCTGGCCGACTACGGACTGCACAAGATGCCAGGACGCTACAAGCTGATCTTCTGCTTCCAGGACGCCTGCCCGGGCTGCCACCGCAGTGGCTTTCCGACGCTGACGCGCGTGGTCGAGGCATTCAGGGGTTCGACCTTCGTCAGCTTCGCGGTCGTGCAAACCGTCTTCGAAGACTTCGAAGAGAACACCTACGAGCGCATGCTCGCCACGCAGCGCAGGTATGCGCTGCCGCTGCCTTTTGGCCATGATGCGGGCGAGGGCCGTGAAGGCGCCGGCTCGGTGTTGATGCAGCGCTACCGCAGTGGCGGCACGCCTTGGTTCATCCTGATCGATCCAAGTGGGGTCGTTGTCTTCAACCAGTTCCATGTCGATGCCCAGCAGCTCATCACTGCGCTGAAGAAAGCCGAGCAAATGCCTCCTGCAGCCCCCTCCGATCCGAACGTGCTCGACTGGCGCGGCGTCCTCCAACTCGCGCGCGACGGCAACCCGGCGCCGCCACGCAGGCTCGAGCTGACCGAGGCGCAGTGGCGCGAGCGCCTCACGCCCGAGCAGTTCCAGATCACCCGGTTGAAGGGCACCGAGCGCGCGCACAGCTCGGCTCTGTGCAAGCTGTTCGAGCCGGGCCGCTATGCCTGCACCTGCTGCGGCACCGAGCTGTTCGACGCCGCGACCAAGTTCGACAGCAAGAGCGGATGGCCGAGCTTCACGCAGGCGCTGGCGCCGGGCCTGGTGGCCTACCACGCCGATCGCAGCCACGGCATGAGCCGTATCGAGACCACCTGCAACGTCTGCGATGCGCACCTCGGCCACGTCTTCCCCGACGGGCCGGTGCCGAGCGGCTTGCGCTACTGCATCAATGCGGTGTCGCTGGAAAAACGCAGCGAGCAGGTGACCTGAAGTGACCAGCCAGAAGGTTGAATTTGCCGGTTCCACCCAGGCCAAACTGGCCGGGGTGCTGGAGCTGCCTGAACATCGCAGGGCCCAGGCCTACGCGGTATTCGCGCACTGCTTCACCTGCGGCAAGAACAGCCTGGCCGCGGTACGCATCAGCCGAGCGCTGGCCGAGCGCGGCATTGCGACGCTTCGCTTTGACTTCACCGGCCTGGGCGACAGCGAGGGCGAACTGGGCAATGCCGGTTTTGCTGCCAATGTGGCCGACCTGGTGGCCGCGGTGCACTGGTTGGACGCCACCCATGGGCAGCCGACGTTGTTGGTGGGACACAGCCTGGGCGGCACCGCGGCATTGTTGGCGGCGCACCAGCTGACCAAGGTGAAGGCGGTGTGCACGATCGGTGCGCCCAGCACCGCCAACCACGTCCTGCAGCATCTGATGGTCAACCGTCCGGTTGGCGACACCACCCTGACCGCCACCATCGGTGGACGAACTTTCCCCATTTGGCCGTCGTTC
Organism: Rubrivivax sp.; assembly: GCA_022842305.1. Lineage (GTDB taxonomy): Bacteria > Pseudomonadota > Gammaproteobacteria > Burkholderiales > Burkholderiaceae_C > Rubrivivax. Next base: position 10,198 of record JALHPY010000051.1, on the reverse strand, counting down.
ATCGAGGAGCTGCGGCGCGCGGACGAAGGCGGCGTGTCCGCTGGCCCGGGCCAGGCGCAGCTGGTGCTGCATTCGTCGCAGGACGCTGTCGTCGCACCGGAGGAAGGCTGGCGTCTGTTCGATGCCGCTGACCCACGCACGCGCAGCTTCGTCAACCTGGAAGGCGCCGATCACCTGCTCAGCCAAGCCGCTGACGCCGCCTACGCGGCCGATCTGATCGCGGCCTGGGGTGCGCGATACCTATTCGACAGCGCGGCCCGCAAGGATGACGCTCCAGTCGATCTGCGCGACGGCGAGGTTTGGATCGGCGAGCACGACCATGTCTTCTGGCGCGCCATGCGCGCAGGAGCCCACCACCTCGACGCCGACGAGCCGCTGGGCGTAGGCGGCGGTGCGCGTGGCCCCACGCCCTACGATCTGCTGCTCATGGCCCTGGGTGCCTGTACGTCGATGACGCTTCGTCGGTACGCGCTGCGCAAGGGCTATGCGCTGAGCGACGTGCAGGTGCGCCTGGAGCACGAACGCATCCATGCCCAGGACTGCGCCGAGTGCGGGGACCGAGAAGGCAAGGTCGAGCGCATCACCCGCGTGCTGCAGCTGCACGGGCCGCTCAGCCAGGAGCAGCGCGCCGACCTTGTGCGCATCGCCGACCGTTGCCCGGTCCACCGCACGCTGGAGAACCAGCCGCTCATCGTGACGCGGCTGGCCCATGACGATTGACCCTATCCCAACCCACTGCGGACGACTGAAATGAAAGCCATCTGGAACGGCGCGGTGATCGCGCAAAGCGACGATATCGTCGAGGTCGAAGGCAACGCCTATTTCCCCCTGAGTTCGCTGGACCGACAGTACGTCGTCGACAGCGCCACGCACACCATGTGCCCCTGGAAGGGGCGGGCCAGCTACTACAGCATTCGGGTTGGCGACAAGATCAACACCGACGCTGCTTGGACCTACCCGCAACCCAAGCCCGGCGCCGAAGCCGTGGTGGGTCGAGTGGCGTTCTGGCGCGGCGTGCAGGTGCGGCCATGACTGTCACCGAGAGCTTCGACACGATTGTGCTCGGTGCGGGGCAGGCCGGCCCGTTCCTGGCCGCCAAGCTCGTTGGCCAAGGGCGCCGCGTGGCGCTGATCGAGTCGCGCGAGCTCGGCGGCACCTGCGTCAACCGCGGCTGCACGCCCACCAAGACCTTGCGCAAGTCCGCTCGCGTGGCCTACTTGGCGCGGCGTGCCGCCGAGTTCGGTGTGAACGTAGGCAAGGTCGAGATTGATTTCGGCGCGGCCATGCGGCGCATGCACCAGCGAGTGGAGCAGTCGCGCGCCGGGCTACAGGCCTGGCTCGGTGGCCTGGAGGGTCTGGACATCGTGCGTGCCCATGGCCGCCTGGCCGGACGCGACGGCGAGCAGTTTCTTGTCAAGGCCGGCGAGCGCACGCTGCGTGCGCCAAACGTGGTGCTCAACACCGGCACGCGGCCCCTCATTCCACCGATCCCGGGCCTGAGCGGGCAACCGCACCTGGACAACGAAAGCCTGCTGCAGCTGAGCGAACTGCCGCGCAAGCTGGTCATCATCGGCGGCGGCTACATCAGTTTGGAGATGGCGCAGATCTTCCGCCGGCTGGGCAGCCAGGTGGCGATCGTCGAGACAGGGCCCCGCCTGACCGCGCGGGAGGATGCCGATGTCTCGATTGCGGTGGCCGACATGCTGCGCGCCGAGGGCATCGACATCTTCACCGGTCAGACGATCAATGCGGTGCGCCCCGGTGAAACCGAAGGCGGCGCCTGCGTGGAGTTGGCCGACGGTCGCGTCATCGGCGGCAGCCACCTGCTGGTGGCCACCGGACGCGCACCCAACACCGACGACCTGGGCCTGGACACGGTGGGCTTGGCCACCAACGCACGCCGCTACATCGCCACCAACGACCGGCTCGAGACCGCCATACCGGGCATCTGGGCGTTGGGTGACATCAACCAGCGCGGCGCTTTCACCCACACCAGCTACCACGATCACGACATCGTCGCCGACAACCTGGCCGGCGCGCAGCGCAGTGCCGATGCGCGCACCCCCATCTACGCAATGTTCACTGATCCGCCGCTGGCGCATGTGGGCCTCCACGAGGCCGACGCCAAGCGCCTGGTGGCGCAGGGCCGGCGTATCTCGCAGGCGGTGCACCGCATGGCCGACGTGAGCCGCGCCAAGGAAGAAAGCGAGACCGCGGGACTCATCAAGCTCTTGATCGACGAGGACAGTGGCCAATTCCTGGGCGCCACCGTCTTCGGCATCGAAGGCGACGAGGTCATCCAGGCCCTGGGCCTGGTGATGGCCAGCGGCGGTACCTGGCGCACGGTGCGCGAAGCGCTGCCGGTGCATCCGACGGTCACCGAGTTCTTGCCCACCATCATCGAGCGCCGCAAACCGCTGGCAGCCCACTGAGACCCCGGAGGCCGCAACATGCCCATCAACCGTTCATTCGGTGGCCGCAACCGAGGCGCCGACAACCACGGCGGCCGCCTCCCACCTGGGCAGTCGCTCACCGACGGCTTCCCGGTGCTCACTGCCGGGCCAACGCCGCGCACTCCCAGCAGCGCCGACTGGGGCCTGACCATCAAGATCGGCCCCAAGCCGGTGCGCACCTTCAGCTGGGAGGAATTCCATCAGCTGCCACAGACCGAACAGGTGGTCGACATCCACTGCGTCACCACCTGGTCGAAGTTCGACACGCGCTGGCGCGGCGTGAGCATCGACGATCTGCTGGTCGCTGCCGGCTTCCAACAAGCGCCCACACCCTGGGTCCTGGCGCACTCGCTTGACGGCTATTCCACCAATGTGCCGCTGGCCGACCTGGCCGGCGGACGGGCCATGGTGGCGACGTACTACGACGGCAAGCCCCTGCCCACGGAGCACGGCGGCCCGGCGCGGCTGCTGGTGCCGCACCTGTACTTCTGGAAGTCCGCCAAGTGGGTGAACGCATTGCAGTTCACCGCCAAGGACGAGGCCGGCTTCTGGGAACTGCGCGGCTACCACATGCGCGGCGATCCATTCAAGGAAGAGCGCTATGGCTGAGGCTGGCGCGGCGCCTGCCCATCGCGCGCAGTGGCAGCGCGCGACGATCGAGGCGCTGCAGGACATCACGCCGCGCATCAAGCGCGTGGTGCTGCGCCCCGAGCACTGGCACCGGCCGCTGGCCGGGCAGCACCTGGACATCCGCCTTACGGCCGATGACGGCTATCAGGCGCAGCGCAGCTATTCACTGTTGTCGCCGCCCGAGCGCGAGGGTGTGTACGAACTGGGCATCGAGCGCCTGCCCGATGGCGAAGTCTCGCCCTGGTTTCACGATGCCGCGCAGGTGGGAGAAGCGATCGAGGTGCTGGGCCCGGTGGGAGGGCACTTCGTCTGGCGCGCCGAGCAGGCGCAGCCGGCCCTGCTGGTCGGCGGCGGCTCCGGCCTGGTGCCGCTTGTGGCGATGGCCGAACACCACGCCCTCGCCCGGCCCGCGGCGCCTATGGTGCTGGTGGCCGGCGTGCGTGCGCTGGCCGATGTCGTGCGGTGGTCCGAACTGCAGCGCTGGGAGGCGCAGGGCCACGGGTTTGCGTGCCGCCTGGCGCTGTCGCGCGAGGCCTGCGCGCCCAGGCCGCAGGACCATGCCGGCCGGCTGCGCGAGGCCGATCTGGCCGCCGCGATGCAGTTTCTCGCCGACCGCGCCGCGCAGTCGGCCGCGGTCTACGTATGCGGCCGCAATGCCTTCGTCGAAACCGTGGTCAGCCTGTTGCGGACTTTGGGCGTGCCGGACAACTCGGTGCGCACCGAACGCTTTGGCGGCTGAGCTCCTTTCCACCTCATCCCTCGTTGACGCAAGCCACTTCAATGCCTGCCCTGACTCCCGAGCAGATCCTTCTGCAGCAATACCGCAGCGTGCGTGCACGCACCGAGAAGCTGTGTGCGCCCCTGGCCACCGAAGACCATGTGCCGCAGCCCATGGCCGAGGTCAGTCCGCCCAAGTGGCATCTCGGGCACAGCGCATGGTTCTTCGAGCACTTCGTGCTCATGCCGCACCACGATGGCTTTGAGCCGTTCGATGCCGGCTATGGCTACGTGTTCAACAGCTACTACGAGGCCATCGGCGAGCGCGTTGCGCGCCCTGAACGCGGGCACCTGAGCCGCCCCTCGGTGGCCGAGGTGCTGGCCTATCGGGCGCATGTGGACACCGGCATCGGCAAATTGCTCGAACAGCCACCGTCCCCTGACGTGCAGGTTCTGATCGAACTGGGCCTGCATCATGAGCAGCAGCACCAGGAGCTGCTCGTCACCGACATCAAGGCGATCCTGGGCCTCAACCCGCTGCGGCCGGCCTACGGCGATGCCAAGCCTGGCGCGCTGGACCTCAGCGCCGAACATGACGGCACCTGCCCGCCCCTGGACGACTGGCTCGACATCTCGGGCGGCACGGTCGAAGTCGGCCATGGCGGGCGCGGCTTCGCGTACGACAACGAGTCGCCGCGCCATGCCGTGATCGTGCCCGCGCATCAGCTGCGCCACGCGCTGGTGACCAACGCCGAATACGAAGCGTTCGTGGCCGACGGTGGCTACGACAAGCCTTCGCTTTGGCTGTCCGAAGGTTGGGACTGGGTGCGTGCGCATGGGGTGCGCTCGCCGATGTACTGGCAACGCGACGGCAGCGGGCGCTGGCAGCACTACACGCTGATGGGCGTGCAGGCGCTGGAGAAGACGGCGCCCGTCACGCACGTGAGCTACTACGAGGCCGACGCGTTCTGCCGATGGGCCGGCTGGCGCCTGCCCACCGAGTTCGAGTGGGAAGCCGGTGCGGCCAAGCTGGGTTGGGGGCGGCGCTGGGAATGGACCCAAAGCGCCTACCTGCCTTATCCCGGCTACCGCCCCGGGGTCGGTGCGTTGGGCGAATACAACGGCAAATTCATGGTCAACCAGCAGGTGCTCCGCGGCTCCTCGTTCGCCACCGCACCTGGTCATGCGCGGCTGAGCTACCGCAACTTCTTCCACACGCCGCTGCGCTGGCAGTACACGGGCATCCGACCGGCGCGAGACGCCGACAAGCAGGCATGACACCTGAACTGCATAACCTGGCGCAGCATGTGCTGCATGGCCTGAGCGCGCCGCAGAAGGCGTTGTCGTCGGCATGGTTCTATGACGACGAAGGTTCGCGCCTCTTTCAGCGCATCATGACGCTGCCCGAGTACTACCTGACACGGGCCGAGCATGCTCTGCTGCGCGAGCGGGTTGACGAGCTGCTGCGGTGGATCGACCCTGACCACCGTCCGCTCGACCTGATCGAGCTGGGCAGCGGTGACGGTGAGAAGGCCGTCACCCTGTGCCGCGCGCTGCACGCGCGCCACGTCGACAGCACGTTCCGCCCGATCGACGTTTCCGCGCATGCGCTGGCAGAGTTGAGCCGCCGCTTCGACGAGCACTTGCCGCGCATGGCACTCAAGCCCGTTCTTGGTGACTACCTCGCCCGGTGGCCAGAACGCTCGCCCGAACGGCACCAAGTCGTCATGCTGCTCGGGAGCAACCTGGGTAATTTCGATCAAGTCGGCGCGTGCGCGTTGTTGCGACGCATCCGCACGCAGCTCCGCTCAGGCGACGTGCTGCTGCTGGGCCTGGATCTCGTCAAGGACCCGCGCGTCATCCACGCCGCCTACGACGATTCGCGGGGCGTGACGGCCGAGTTCAACTTGAACCTCTTGCGGCGCTTGAACCGCGAGCTGGGCATGAACTTCGACACCGGCCGCTTCAGCCACTTCGCCAGCTACTGCCCGCTGCAGGCCGTGATGCGCAGCTTCCTGATCAGCCACGTGACCCAGGTCGTGCACTCCACGGTGCTGGATCGCGAGTTCACATTCGCTCCAGGCGAGACCCTGCACACCGAGCAGTCGCAGAAATACAGCCCCGAGTCGATCGCGGAACTGGCCGAGCTTTCGGGCTTCGCCCATACGCATCTGATCACGGGCAGCGAGCCCCGCTATGCCCTGGCCATTTGGCATCGACCACAGGACGCAAGCTGAGCCTGCTTGCCGATCCCGTCGCAACCCTCTCGATAGAAAGCCCACGCCATGAGTGACAAGATCCACCTGAAGAACACGATGCTTACGCTGCGCGCCGAGCAACTGCGTTATGCGCAAGCGGCCTATGCGCAATACCTGGCAGGTGCCGCGGGCCGCCGTGACGAACCCAGTGAGCCCGATGCGTCGGCACAGGCGCACGTGAGCGGCACTTTGGCGCAGTCCTTCGAATGCCCGCTCCACGACCACGAGGAGGCGTTGGCAACGCTTCGCGGTATCGATTTCGGCCCCAAGAACGAAGTTGGACCCGGGGCGGCGGTGCGCCTGGATGGCCGCTGGTTCGTCGTCGCAGTGGCCACCAACGCCTTCGATTGCGCGGGTCGTACCTTCATGGGCATCTCGACGCAGGCGCCCATCTACGCTGCGATCGCAGGTGCCGCTGCGGGCGATCTGGTTGACTTCCGCGGGCGCCAGCTCTCGGTCGAGTCGGTTGAATGATTTCCAGGCGCCCGTGCGGCAACCCAGATGATCGGCCTTCGTGATCTGGTCGTCCGATTCACCTCCATTGGACGGGTCGAAGCGATCGTGCTGCGACCGTCCCGTCGAGGGCCCGCGGTATTCGCCCAGCAGGCGCTCGCGGAGCCCGGCCGAGGCCTGACGGGCGATCACCGTTCGCAGCGCTTGCGCACCGACGAAGTGGGCACGCAACGCGAGATCACGCTGATCCAGCACGAGCACCTGCCGCTGATCGCGGCCTGGTGCGGACTGAGTCACGTTGACCCGCGTGGGCTGCGGCGCAACCTCGTCGTGTCCGGCGTCAACCTGATTGCCGGGCACGCGCTCTTCGCAGACTTGGCGCTGGTGTGGCGTGTCGGCCAAGAAGTCCGGATCGAGATCACCGGCGCCTGCGCGCCGTGTTCACGCATGGAGGCTGAGCTCGGCCCGGGCGGATACAACACGCTGCGTGGGCACGGCGGCGTCACCGCGCGCTTGATCCGCGGCGGCCCGGTGCGCGTCGGCGACGCGTTCGAGTTCGATCACGCCGAATCTCGACCCGGCTGAGGGGGTTGCGGATCCTGGAATCGCTGGCATTGCACGAAGGATTCACCGGGGGGGGGGCTTCCCGCCATGAATCCCGGCTCACTTGAGCTGCTGGTAAGCAAGGCCTTGTTCGCCAGAATCGCCGTCTCAGAACACAGCTATTACGATAAGGATTATTATCGACTGATGCTCATCAACCAGCGAAACTGGGCTCCGTGAAAACGCGCCAGTCTTCGAGTTCGAGCGGCGGTGACCCGGCAAGCCTGCCGGACGCCGACTCCCTCGCGGCCCTGCGCGCCTGGTACGAGGGAATCCCAGCGCGCGAAGCGGTAGCGCTCTACCTGGGCCAGCGCAAGGCGGACGGTGTGTCTTCCCGCGGCATCTTGAGTCGTGTACGCGGGCAGCTGGTCGCTTGCGCACGCAGGCTGCATCGCGAAGACTTGGCCTCGCTGTTTGTTCATGCGGAGTCCGAGCGGGCCACTCGCGCAAGGGCGGTCGCGAAGGCGATCGCACTGCTGCCGACCCTGGTGCCCCCGGTGCCACTGATCGGTGACGACGTTGCCCAATGGTTGCCACCCCGCGCCGCTCAGGCGTTACATGCGCATGGCATCAAGACCTTGGCGGCACTGACTGTTCGCATCCCGCGCCGGCGCCGGTGGTGGGTGAGCATTCCGGGGCTCGGCGCTGCCAGTGCTCGACACATCGAGGCCTTTTTTGCGGCGCATCCGCAGCTGACCGAGCGCGCCCGGGCGCTGGTCGTCGTCGACGCGCCGGAAGACGTCGTGCCGTGGGAGCGGATCGTTGTGCCGAACGAGGTCGACGGTTCGCGAGGCACCTTCCGCGCACCGCGGGCGACGTGCACGCTGAGCGCGAACAACGACTACGACGCGGTGCATGCCTGGCTGGCGCTGCACGAATCGCCGGCGACGCAGCGCGCCTACCGCAAGGAAGCCGAGCGGCTGATCCTGTGGGCCGTCCTCGAGCGCGGTCGCGCGCTTTCATCGTTGACCACCGAGGACGGGGTGGTCTACCGCGCTTTCCTGCGCCAGCCTGCGCCGCGCGCACGCTGGGTGGGACCGTCGCGGCCGCGGTCCTCGCCCGAGTGGAAACCCTTCGCCGGCGGGCTGTCGGCACGCTCCGCTGCATACGCCTTGACCGTGCTGGGGGCCCTGTACCGCTGGCTGATGCAGCAGCGCTATGTGCTCGCCAACCCTTTTGCCGGCATCAAAGTGCGCGGCGCAACGCGCGCGCCGTCGCTGGCGGCGACTCGCGCGTTCTCGGATGCCGAGTGGAACCTGATCCGCACCGTGGCCGATGGCCTGGAGTGGTCCTACGGTTGGGAGGCCATGGCAGCGCAGCGCCTGCGCTTCTTGCTCGACTTCGCCTATGGCACCGGTTTGCGCGCCAGCGAACTGGTCGGGGCCAAGTTGCGGCAGATCGAAACCGACGAGCACGGTGACCACTGGCTGCATGTCATCGGCAAGGGCAGCAAGGCGGGCAAGGTGACGCTGCCGCCGCTCGCGTGGGGTGCCTTGCTTCGGTACCTGGCACAACGCCGACTACCGACCACGTCGTCACGCTGGAAACCTGACACGCCCTTGCTGGGCTCGCTCGATCAAGACAGCGACGCCGGCATAACGTCAGCGCGGTTGTGGAACATCGTCAGGCGGTTCTTCGCCACGGCTGCCGAGGTGATCGGCCAAAGCAATCCGGCCACCGTCGACAAACTGCTCCGAGCCAGTCCGCACTGGATGCGCCACACCCATGCGAGCCATTCGCTGGCCAGAGGCGCCGAGCTCACCAGCGTGCGCGACAACCTGCGTCACGCTTCGCTATCGACGACCTCGATCTACCTGCACGGAGATGAGATCAAGCGCGCGCGGCAGTTGAGGGAGGCGTTTGCGGCCAGGGCGTAGGTGCTGGCGCGCGTGGGTTCCTTATGCCTCAAGCTGCTGGAGACGCCGTCCTTTAGACGTTGTTTGCTTACTCAGCAGTCAGAAACATAGGCGACAGAGGGATGCCCGAAGAATGAGCGTACCAGCGCCGGATCTTCTGCAATGCTTTGAAGTTGCTCGGTGACGCGTTGATCCAGCTTTTCACCCTTCTTCAACGGCCTGCGCGCGACGCCGGTTCGTTTGGCGTAACTCCAAACGAGTTCGTCCGGATTGAGGTCTGGCGCATATCCGGGAAGAAAGTGCAGCGTCAGCTTTCCTTCGGTGCTGGCCACGTACTGCTTGACCACGGACTTCTTGTGCGCCGGCAGTCCATCAACGACCAGATGCACTGGCTTCCTGCGTCGATACATCAGCTTTCGAAGTAGCTCCACGAAGAGCTCGCCGGTCAGCGCACCGGCGTAGGTCTGGAACCAGAAGGCACCCTTGGAGTTGACGGCCGAGGCGGCGCTGATGCTTTGGCGTTGACCTGGGCGATCAACCACAGGCGTCTGGCCGCGTTGACCCCATGTCTTGCCGTGCACGGCATCGGCCCGGAAGCCAGATTCGTCCCAGAAGAAGATCTCCGCGGCGTCCCTGCGCGCCTGGGCAGCGATCATCGGAAACGTCACGCGCTGCCATTGCTCGATGGCCAGTGGGTCACGCTGGTAGGCGCGCTGCAGAGGCTTCTGTGCCGTCAAGCCCAGCCGAGCCAGCATCGCACCGATGCTGGCCAAGGACAGTTGCGTGTCGAAGCGCTCCAGCACCAGAGACTGGACGATTTGGCGAGTCCACAGGCCGAAGTCAAATCCGTACTGCTGCGGGTTCTTCCCGTTGACCCACCGAAGGACCTGACGCTCCTGGGTCAGGCTCAGCTTGCGGGGTCTGCCGCTGGCCTTTGTCGAAGCCAACACACGAACTCCATTGCCTCGCCCTTTGACTGCCGCGCGGCACTTGAACGCCCAAGATCGATGCAGGCCGAATGACGCCGCGACAGCCGCCGCGCTCTCACCCTCATTCATCCTCTGCACGGCAAGCTTGCGCATCACCTCAAGGGTCTCGTGGCCAAGAGTTCGTCCATCTCGCTTCATGCGACTTGAGATATCCAGCCTCTGCAAAAGTTCCTCAAATGTCTGCTAAGTTACTGACTTATGAGTAACGTACAGAATTTTCCGTTTCTTGAGGGCACCCC
>JALHPY010000050.1:23236-26322 GCA_022842305.1 Rubrivivax sp. | reverse complement strand
CAGGCGCGCCGCCACGGCCGCGGCGCTGCCGCCCGACGAGCCGCCGGGCACGCGCTGCGCGTCCCAGGGGTTGCGCACCGGGCCGAAGGCCGAGTTCTCGTTGGACGAGCCCATGGCGAACTCGTCGCAGTTGAGCTTGCCGAGTGTGACTGTGCCTGCGTCGCCCAGCCTGGCCACCACCGTGGCGTCGAAGGGGCTGGCGTAGCCGGCCAGCATCCTGGACCCCGCCGTGCTGGGCAGGCCGCTGCGCGCGAAGTCGGTGACGAAGATGTCCTTGTGCGCGATGGGCACGCCGGTCAGCGGCCCGGCCTGGCCGCGCGCGATGCGCTCGTCGGCGGCACGGGCCTGGGCCAGCGCGGCTTCGGCGTTGACGGCGAGAAAGGCGCCCAGACCGGCGTGGTGCTCGATGCGTGCCAGCAGCGCCTGGGTGACTTCGGTGCTGGACAACTCGCGCGCGGCAAACGCCCGCCCCAGGGCGGCCACACCCAGCGTGGTGGCATCGGCGCTCATTCGATCACCTTGGGCACGAGAAACAAGCCGTCTTCCACCGCCGGGGCGCTGCGCTGGTTGGCCGCGCGCTGATCGACCTCGGTCACGGCGTCGTCGCGCAGGCGCAGGCCCACGGCGTGCAGGGCCGACAGCGGCGTGTAAAGCGGCTCGACGCGGCGCGTGTCCACGGCGCTCATCTGCTCGACGATGCCGAAGAAGCCGTTGAGCTGTTCGAGCATGAGCGCGCGCTCGGCATCTGAGAGTTCCAGCCGCGCCAGGTGGGCGATGCGGCTCACTTCGTCGGGTGTCAGGGCCATTTTCTCGGGTTCGGCGGTGGGCCGCGGGTTGCGGCTGCCGGAACGCCATGCCCCGGCTTGATGATGCGGATACGTTATTATCTCTGGTTACCCGCAAGTCATCGGGCCAGGGCGCGACGGGGCTTATCCTCGCAGCCTGGCGTCGGAAAAGAACGCACCCGCCCCGAAGGCCAGCACCCGAATTCCCAGACACCCCGCGCCCGCGGCCCCGGCGCGCCTGCCGCCCCTGCCCTGCCCCACAGCATCCGCAGCGCCGCCGACCCGCCCCGCCCACGAACGCTCGCCGACAAGCCATCCATGTTCGCCGCCTCACTGCGCCGTTATTTCTCCACCGACCTGGCCATCGACCTTGGCACCGCCAACACGCTGATCTACGTGCGCGGCAAGGGCATCGTGCTCGACGAGCCCTCGGTGGTGGCCATCCGCCATGAAGGCGGCCCGCAAGGCAAGAAGACCATCCAGGCCGTGGGCAAGGAAGCCAAGGCCATGCTGGGCAAGGTGCCGGGCAATATAGAAGCCATCCGGCCGATGAAGGACGGCGTCATCGCCGACTTCACCGTCACCGAGCAGATGCTCAAGCAGTTCATCAAGATGGTCCATCCGCGGTCCATCTTGCGCCCCAGCCCGCGCATCATCATCTGCGTGCCCTGCGGCAGCACCCAGGTCGAGCGCCGCGCCATCCGCGAGTCGGCCCTGGGCGCCGGTGCCAGCGACGTTTTCCTGATCGAGGAACCCATGGCCGCGGCCATCGGCGCCGGCCTGCCGGTGTCCGAAGCCTCGGGCTCGATGGTCGTGGACATCGGCGGCGGCACCACCGAAGTCGGCGTCATCAGCCTGGGCGGCATGGTCTACAAGGGCAGCATCCGCGTCGGTGGCGACAAGTTCGATGAAAGCATCATCAACTACATCCGCCGCAACTACGGCATGCTGATCGGCGAGCCCACGGCCGAGATGATCAAGAAGACCATCGGCAGCGCCTTTCCGGGCAGCGAGGTCAAGGAAATCGAAGTCAAGGGCCGCAACCTCAGCGAAGGCGTGCCGCGCAGCTTCACCATCAGCAGCAACGAGATCCTCGAAGCGCTGACCGACCCGCTCAACCAGATGGTCAGCGCGGTCAAGAACGCGCTCGAGCAGACGCCGCCCGAACTGGGCGCCGACATCGCCGAGCGCGGCATGATGCTCACCGGCGGCGGCGCGCTGCTGCGCGACCTGGACCGGCTGCTGGCCGAGGAAACCGGCCTGCCCGTGCTGGTGGCTGAAGACCCGCTGACCTGCGTGGTGCGCGGCTGCGGCATGGCGCTGGAGCGCATGGAGCGCCTGGGCTCGATCTTCACCTCGGAGTGACCCGCTTTTCTGCTGCGCCAGCGCACGGAGGCTCCGGCCTCGCGACGAAAATCGGGCCACTCCCCTGACTTGAACGGCCCGTCGCATGCCGCTGGGAACGCTCGACCGCACGCCACCGCCCTTCTTCCGCCAGGGCCCGTCGGCGCTGAGCAAGCTGCTGTTCTTCTCGGCGCTGGCGCTGTTCCTGATGGTGGCCGACGCGCGCTTCAAGATGGTGGAGCCGCTGCGTGCCGGACTGGCCATCGTGCTGCTGCCGGTGCAGCGCGTGCTGGCCGTGCCGGTGGAGATGTGGCAGGGTGGCGGTGACTACCTGGGCGGGCTGAGCACCGCGCTGGCCGCCGAGAAGGCGGCGCAGGCGCGCATGGCGGCGGTGGCCGAGCGCGCCACGCGCACCGAGCAACTGGCGCACGAGAACACCCGCCTGCGCGCGCTGCTGGAGCTGCGACCGGCCCTCACCGTGCAGTCGCAGCCGGCCGAAGTGCTGTACGAGGCCGCGGACCCGTATTCGCGCAAGGTCTTCATCGACCGCGGCACCGGCCACGGCGTGGCGCTGGGCTCGCCGATCATCAACGAGGCCGGCGTGCTGGGCCAGGTGACGCAGGCCTACGCGTTGACGTCCGAGGTCACCTTGCTGGCCGACAAGGACGCGGCCATCCCCGTGCTCAACCTGCGCACCCAGCAGCGCGGCGCGGCCTTCGGCGGCGTGGTGGGCGCCGGCATGGAGCTGCGCTTCACCTCGGCCAACGCCGACGTGCAGGTGGGCGACCTGCTGCACACCAGCGGGCTGGACGGCATCTACCCGCCCGGCTTGCCGGTGGCGCGCGTGGTCAGCGTGGAGCGGCGCGTCGAGTCCGGCTTCGCGCGCATCCTGCTCACGCCCACGGCGCTGGCCGACGGCGTGCGCCACGTGCTGGTGCTGCAGCCGCTGGCGGCGCA
>JALHPY010000050.1:0-23136 GCA_022842305.1 Rubrivivax sp. | reverse complement strand
CATGATCATGCCGCGTGGCTCCGACCAGCTGCTGCTGCCGGTCAACCCCTTCTTCATTGCGCTCACGCTGACGCTGGCCTGCGCCTTCAACATGCTGCCGCTGGGGCGCCAGCCGGCCATGCCCGACCTGCTGGCAGTGGCCCTGGTGTTCTGGAACGTGCACCAGCCGCGCCGCGTGGGCGTGGGCCTGGCCTTCCTGTTCGGCTTGCTGATCGACGTGCACCAGGGCGCGCTGCTGGGCCAGCACGCGCTGGCCTACACGCTGCTGAGCTTCGTGGCCATCACCGTGCACCGGCGGCTGCTGTGGTTCGGCGTGTTCGAGCAGGCGCTGCAGGTGCTGCCGCTGTTCGCCGCGGCGCACCTGGTGTCGCTGGTCGTGCGGCTGCTGGCCGGCGACATGTTCCCCGGCTGGTGGATGCTGGCCGCGCCGCTGTTCGAGGCGCTGCTGTGGCCGCTGGTGAGCCTGGTCTTGCTGGCGCCGCAGCGGCGCGCGCCCGACCCGGATCAGAATCGACCGCTATGAGCCACCGGGGCCCCGCATGACCGTGCTGCGCGACGTCGAGCAGGAGATCGACCGCTTCCGCTCGCGGCTGCTGGCGGCCGCGGTCTTCGTGCTGCTGGCCTTTGCACTGCTGGGCGCGCGCCTGGTGCACCTGCAGGTGTTCCGCCACGAAGAGCTGGCCACCCAGGCCGAGGCCAACCGCATCGCCGTGGTGCCCATCGTGCCCAACCGCGGCCTCATCGTCGACCGCAACGGCGTGGTGCTGGCCACCAACTTCTCGGCCTACACGCTGGAGATCGCGCCGCAGCGCCGCCGCGCCGACGGCGCCGAGCTCGACCAGCTGATCGACGAGCTGGCCACGGTGGTCAACATCGAGCCGCGCGACCGCAAGCGCTTCAAGCGCCTGCAGGACGAGTTGAAGGGCGCCGAGTCGCTGCCGATACGCACCAAGCTCACCGACGAAGAAGTGGCGCGCTTCACGGCGCAGCGCTTCCGCTTCCCCGGCGTGGACGTCAAGGCGCGGCTGTTCCGCAACTACCCGCTGGGCGAGACCGGCGCCCACCTGCTGGGCTACATCGGCCGCATCAACCAGGCCGAGAAGAAGGCCATGGAAGATTGGGAAGAAGAAGAACAGGGCAACTACAAGGGCACCGAGTACATCGGCAAGCTGGGCCTGGAGCAGAAGTACGAGCGCGAACTGCACGGCACGGCCGGCTTCGAAGAGGTCGAGACCAGCGCCGGCGGGCGCGCCGTGCGCCGCCTGAACAGCCACCCGCCGACGCCGGGCGACAAGCTGGTGCTGTCGGTGGACATCAAGCTGCAGGCGCTGGTGGAAGACCTGTTCGGCGAGCGCCGCGGCGCGCTGGTGGCGCTGGACCCGCGCAGCGGCGAGGTGCTGGCCTTCGTCAGCAAGCCCACCTTCGACCCCAACCTGTTCGTCGACGGCATCGACGTCGAGAGCTGGCGCGAGCTGAACGAAAGCATCGACAAGCCGCTGCTGAATCGGGCCCTGCGCGGTACGTACCCGCCGGGCAGCACCTTCAAGCCCTTCATGGCCATGGCCGCGCTCAACACCGGCAAGCGCAGCGCGTCGACCGTCATCAACGACGGCGGCACCTTCCAGTTCGGCAACCACACCTTCCGCAGCCACGGCGACAAGGGCCTGGGGCCGGTGGACATGGTGCGTTCCATCGTCAAGAGCAGCAACGTCTACTACTACTCTCTGGCCAACGAGATGGGCGTGGACCTGATGCACGAGCAGCTCCAGCCCTTCGGCTTCGGCGTGCGCACCGAGATCGACCTGGAGAACGAGGTCACCGGCGTGCTGCCTTCCACCGCGTGGAAGAAGCGCTACTACAAGAAGCCCGAGCAGCAGCGCTGGTACGCCGGCGAGACCATCAGCCTGGGCATCGGCCAGGGCTACAACAACTTCACCATGCTGCAGCTGGCCACGGCCACGGCCACGCTGGTCTCGGGCGGCCAGCGCTTCCGGCCGCGCCTGGTGCGCGAGATCGAGGACGTGATCACCGGCCAGCGCAAGCGCGTGGCCAGCGACGCGCGCGAGCCCCTGCCCTTCAAGCCCGAACACGTGGACGTCATCCGCAAGGCGCTGCACGAGGTCACGACCGAGGGCACCTCGGTGCGCTCGTTCCTGGGCGCGCGCTACGCCAGCGGCGGCAAGACCGGCACGGCGCAGGCCGTGGGCGTGAAGGCCAACGAGAAGTACAACGCCGCCAAGCTCGAAGAGCACAAGCGCGACCACGCGCTGTACATCGCGATGGCGCCGGTCGAAGCGCCCAGCGTGGTGCTGGCAGTGGTGGTCGAGAACGCCGGCTTCGGCTCGGACTCGGCCGCGCCCATCGCGCGCCGCGTCTTCGACTACCTGCTGCTGGGCCAGTACCCGAGCGTGGAAGACCTGGCCGGCGTGCGCGAAGGCCGCGTGGTCACGCCCATCGGCACGCCGCGCAACGCCGCCGACGTGCCGCTGCCGGGCCAGGGCTCGACCGGGCTGCCGCCCGTGGCGGCCCAACCCGCCGCAGAGCGCCTGGCCGCGGCCGGGATCGTGGTCGACAGCAGGCCAGGCCCGCGATGAGCAACACCGCCTTCGCCCAGAACCCGACCCTGTGGCCCTGGGTGCGCCGCGTGTTCGGCGGCTTCGACGGGCCGCTGCTGCTGGCGCTGCTGATCCTGGCGGCCATCGGCCTGGTGGCGATGTACTCGGCCGGCTACGACCACGGCACGCGCTTCGTCGACCACGCCCGCAACATGGGCCTGGCGCTGTGCGTGCTGTTCGTGGCCGCGCAGGTGCCGCCGCAGAAGCTGCAGCGCCTGGCGGTGCCGCTGTACCTGGCGGGCATCGCGCTGCTGCTGGCCACCATGATGTTCGGCATCACGCGCAAGGGCGCCACGCGCTGGCTGGCGCTGGGGCCTTTGGTCATCCAGCCCAGCGAGGTGCTCAAGATCGCCATGCCGCTGATGCTGGCCTGGTGGTTCCAGAAGCGCGAAGGCCAGCTGCGCGTGCTCGACTTCGTCATCGCCGGGCTGCTGCTGGCGCTGCCGGTGGGCCTGGTGGCCAAGCAGCCCGACCTGGGCACGTCCATCCTGATCCTGGCCGCGGGCCTGTACGTGATCTTCTTCGCCGGGTTGTCGTGGAAGCTGGTGCTGCCGGCCATGGGCCTGGTCGCGGCCGGCATGCTGGCCCTGGTGCTGACGAAAGACAGCATCTGCCAGCCGGGTGTCGACTGGCCGGTGCTGCGCGAATACCAGCAGCACCGCGTGTGCACCCTGCTCGACCCCACGAAAGACCCGCTGGGCAAGGGCTTCCACATCATCCAGGGCATGATCGCCATCGGCTCCGGCGGCCTGGCCGGCAAGGGCTTCATGCAGGGCACACAGACGCACCTCGAATTCATCCCCGAGCGCACCACAGACTTCATCTTCGCCGCGTTCTCCGAAGAATTCGGCCTGGCCGGCGTGCTCACGCTGCTGGCCGCCTTCACCTTCCTCATCTTCCGCGGCCTGATGATCGCGTCCGAGGCGCCCACCGTCTTCACGCGCTTGCTGGCCGGCGCGGTGACGCTGAGCTTCTTCACCTACGCCTTCGTCAACATGGGCATGGTCAGCGGCATCCTGCCGGTGGTGGGCGTGCCCCTGCCCTTCATCAGCTACGGCGGCACAGCCATGGTGACGCTGGGGCTGGGGTTGGGCATCCTGATGTCGGTGGCCCGCAGCCGAAGGCTGATGCAGAGTTAGGCCGCAGGGTCGGCTCCACCCCTGGCCAGCGCCGGGGCCTGCGGTATCGGCGCCTCGTGCCCCAGCGGGAAGCGCACCGTGAACAACGCCCCGGGCAGCGCCGCGGTGGGTCCGACGCGGGGCCGGGCGTCGACCACGGTGATCTCGGCGTCGTGCCACTGCGCCACCTCCAGCACGATGGCCAGGCCCAGGCCGCTGCCGTCGACCTGCGTGCCCAGGGCGCGGTAGAAGGGCCTGAACACCGCCTCGCGCTCGGCCGGGGCGATGCCCGGGCCGGTGTCCTCGACCTGCAGCACCACCACCTGGCCGAAGGGGTCGGGCATCACCCGCGCCGTCACCGTGCCCCCGGGCGGCGTGTAGATCAGCGCGTTGTCGACCAGGTTGCGCACCATCTCGCTCAACAGCACCGGTTCGCCCACCAGGCGCGTGGTCGGGCCGGCGTCGGGGCCTTCGTAGCCCAGGTCGATGCGGCGCTCCATGGCGCGCGGCACGAAGTCGCGCACCACGGCGCGCGTCACCGCCGCCAGATCCACCGGCTGGTGGCGCGCCGCCTGCGCCGTGTCCTCGGCGCGCGCCATCGACAGCAGCTGGTTGACCATGTGCGCCGCACGCTCGGTGGACATGGCGATCTGGCGCAGCGCGTGCTTGATGGTCTGCGGATCGCTGCGGCCGCTGTCGATCTCGCGCTCGGCCAGCTCGGCCTGCATGCGCAGCCCGGCCAGCGGCGTCTTCAGCTGGTGCGCGGCATCGGCCAGAAAGTGGCGCTGCGTGGCGATGGTCTTGTCCAGGCGCTGCAGCAGGTCGTTGATGGCGCTGACCAGCGGCGCCACTTCTTCCGGCACGTCGGCCTCGGAGATGGGGCTGAGGTCGGTGCTCTCGCGCCCGCGGATGCGGCGCTGCAGGTCGGCCAGCGGACGGATGCCGCGCACCAGCGCAAACCACACCAGCACCACGGCCAGCGGCAGGATCACGAACTGCGGCAGGATCACGCCCTTGATGATCTCGGTGGCCAGCTGCGAGCGCCGGCCCAGGGTCTCGGCCACCTGCACCAGCGCGTCGTTGCCCTGCGGCGCGGCCGCGCCCGAGAGCCAGACATAGGCCACGCGCACCTGCTCATCGCCCAGCGTGTCGTCGCGAAAGCGCACCGCCGATTCGGCCGGCGGCGCCTCGGCCGGCACCGGCAGCGCCGGGTCGCCGGCCAGCAGCTCGCCGCGGCGGCCCAGCACCTGGAAGTACAGCCGGTCGTCGTCGTCGCCGCGGATCAGCGCCAGCGCCGTGCCCTCGAGCTCGTTGCGCATGCCCAGCGGCGTGCGTGCCGCGTCTGCCAGCTGCACGCTGGCCTGGCGCGCCAGCGCCCGCGCCACCTCGGCCAGCTCGCGGTCATAGGGCCGGTTGGCGATGGCCTGGGCCACGACCCAGGTCAGGCCCAGGCTCATGGGCCACAGCAGCAGCAGCGGCGCGAGCATCCAGTCGAGGATCTCGCCGAACAGCGAACGCTGTTCGCGGCGCGCCGCGCTCAGCATGGCGTCAATCCCGCCGCGCAGCCCCGGCGCGGGCCTGGCCTTCTGCCGCCCACGCTCCTAAGACGCAATCTTCTCGAGGCAGTAACCGAGACCGCGCACGGTGGCGATGCGCACCGGGCCCTGCTCGATCTTCTTGCGCAGGCGGTGGATGTAGACCTCGATGGCGTTGTTGCTGACCTCTTCGCCCCATTCGCACAGGCGCTCGACCAGCTGGTCCTTGCTCACCAGGCGGCCGGCGCGCTGAAGCAGCACCTCCAGCAGGCTGAGCTCGCGCGCCGACAGCTCGACCATCTGGTCGTTGAGATAGGCCACGCGGCCGGTGGCGTCGAAGGTGAGCGGGCCGTGCTTGAGCAGGTTGCTGGCGGTGCCCAGGCCGCGCCGCGTGAGCGCGCGCACGCGCGCCTCGAGCTCCTGCAGCGAGAAGGGCTTGGCCATGTAGTCGTCGGCGCCCAGGTCCAGGCCCTTGACGCGCTGCTCCACGCTGTCGGCGGCGGTGAGGATGAGCACCGGCACGCTGCTGCCGCGGCCGCGCATCTTCTTCAGCACCTCGAAGCCGTGCATGCGCGGCAGGCCCAGGTCGAGGATCAGCAGGTCGAACTCGTGCGCCGCCAGCGCTGCGTCGGCCTCGGAGCCGCTGCCGACCTGGTCGACGGCATAGCCCGAGGCGCGCAGCGAGCGCAACAGCCCGTCGGCCAGGACCTGGTCGTCTTCGGCGATGAGGATGCGCATGTGCTTGTCTCCGTGCGACGGGCTGAGCACCCGGCCGCGACATATCTGTTACGACGTGATTCTAGGCAGTACCCGGGTCTGTACGCGCCCGCCCGGGGTGCGCCGCGGGCAACACCCTCCGAGGAGTTACCCCAAAAGGACTGTACGAATATCCAGGTTTCGATTCATAATGGACGCCATTCAGGAGATCACCATGGACGCACCCGTCAAAGCACTCAACACCGAAAAGGCCAAGGCCCTGCAGGCCGCGCTGGCCCAGATCGAAAAGCAGTTCGGCAAGGGCTCGATCATGCGCCTGGGCGTGGGCGAAGTCATCGAGGACATCCAGGTCGTCTCCACCGGCAGTCTGGGCCTGGACATCGCGCTGGGCGTGGGCGGCCTGCCGCGCGGCCGCGTGGTCGAGATCTACGGCCCCGAATCCTCGGGCAAGACCACGCTCACGCTGCAGGTCATCGCAGAGATGCAAAAGCAGGCCGGCACCTGCGCCTTCATCGACGCCGAGCACGCGCTCGACATCCAGTACGCGCAGAAGCTGGGCGTCAACCTGCAAGAGCTGCTCATCAGCCAGCCCGACACCGGCGAGCAGGCGCTCGAAATCGTCGACGCCCTGGTGCGTTCGGGCTCCATCGACCTCATCGTCATCGACTCGGTGGCCGCGCTCACGCCCAAGGCCGAGCTGGAAGGCGAAATGGGCGACAGCCTGCCCGGCCTGCAGGCGCGGCTCATGAGCCAGGCGCTGCGCAAGCTCACTGCCACCATCAAGAAGACCAACACCATGGTCATCTTCATCAACCAGATCCGCATGAAGATCGGCGTGATGTTCGGCAACCCCGAAACCACCACCGGCGGCAACGCGCTCAAGTTCTACGCCAGCGTGCGCCTGGACATCCGCCGCACCGGCAACATCAAGAAGGGCGAAGAAGTCATCGGCAGCGAGACCAAGGTCAAGGTGGTCAAGAACAAGGTCGCGCCGCCCTTCAAGACCGCCGAGTTCGACATCCTCTACGGCGAAGGCATCAGCCGCCAGGGCGAGGTCATCGACATGGGCGTCACCGCCCGCATCCTCGAGAAAAGCGGTGCCTGGTACGCCTACAACGGCGAGAAAATCGGCCAGGGCAAGGACAACGCGCGCGAGTTCCTGCGCGAGAACCCCGAGATCGCCCGCGAGATCGAGAACAAGGTGCGCGAATCCATGGGCATCCCGCTGCTCGCGGCCGACGCCACCGAGTAAGCCGCCCCCCACCGCCCCCCACCGCCCCCTGCCGCCCCCTGTCGCGTCGCCCGCCATGGCCTTTGGCGTGCTCTCGCTCAAGGGTCGGGCGCTGCGCCACCTGGCGCAGCGCGAACATTCCCGCGCCGAGCTCGAACGCAAGCTGGCGCCCCACGCCGAAGACACGCCCGAGACCAGCGCCGCGCAGCAGATCGCCGCGGCGCTGGACGACCTGGCCGCCAAGGGCCTGCTCAGCGAGGCGCGCGCCGCGCAGTCGGTGTTGCTGGGCCGCGGCCAGCGCTACGGCAGCCGGCGCCTCAAACAAAGCCTGCAGGCCAAGGGCCTGGACCCCGAACTCGTGGCCGCCACCCTGCAGCAGGCGCGCAGCACCGAGCTCGAGCGCGCGCGCGAAGCCTGGCGCCGCCGCTTCGGCAGTGCGCCTGCCGACGCTACCGAACGCGCCCGCCAGATGCGTTTCCTGCTCGGGCGCGGCTTCGAAGGCGACGTCATCCGCCGCGTGCTGCAAGCCGACGAAGACGGCTGACTCGCGGCCGCGGCCAGTGCACATTCGTCGCTGCGCTGTAAGGAACTGCTGCGGAGCAGCATGCTAAATTCGCCGCCGCGCTGCGCCAGCGCCCACCGCCCCACCAGCGACGACCCTCCCGCAAGCAGCGGCTGAACGCCTGCCCGAGCGCTGTCGCCAGTCCGGCATCAAGGCACTGGCGCACGGTTCTGCCCTGCGGGCGCGCTCCATCCGGTAGCGGACGGGCACGACCGCGCACCAGCCCCAGCCCTTCCCGATTGACCGAGCGAGCGAGGAACCCCCATGAAAATCCACGAATACCAGGCCAAGGAGTTGCTGCGCGCGCATGGCGTGCCGGTGCCGCGCGGCTATCCCGCCTTCACCGTGCGCGAAGCACAGGAAGCGGCCCAGAAACTGGGCGGCGCGGTCTGGGTCGTCAAGGCCCAGATCCACGCCGGCGGCCGCGGCAAGGGCGGCGGCG
Source organism: Rubrivivax sp. (assembly GCA_022842305.1). GTDB lineage: Bacteria > Pseudomonadota > Gammaproteobacteria > Burkholderiales > Burkholderiaceae_C > Rubrivivax. Next base: position 14,916 of record JALHPY010000050.1, on the reverse strand, counting down.
TCAAGCTGGCGCGCTCGCTGGGTGAAGTCGAGCAACTGGCCAACCAGATCCTGGGCATGCAGCTCAAGACCCACCAGACCGGCCCCGAAGGCCAGAAGGTGCGCCGCCTGCTGGTCGAGGAAGGTGCCGACATCAAGAAGGAGTACTACGTCGCTGCGCTGACCGACCGCGCCACGCAGACGGTGGCCATGATGGCCAGTTCCGAAGGCGGCATGGACATCGAGGAAGTCGCGCACAAGACGCCCGAGAAGATCCTCAAGGTCTTCGTCGACCCGCTGGTCGGCCTGACCGACGCCCAGGCGCTGGAACTGGCCGCCGGCATCGGCGTCCCCGCCGCCAGCCAGGCCCAGGCCGTGGACGTGCTGAAGAAGCTCTACACCTGCTACATGGACACCGACGCCAGCCTGGCCGAGATCAACCCGCTCATCCTTGAAGGCAACGGCAACATCAAGGCGCTGGACGCCAAGTTCAACTTCGACAGCAACGCGCTGTACCGCCACGCCGACATCGTGGCCTTCCGCGATCTGGACGAGGAAGACCCGGCCGAGGTCGAGGCCAGCAAGTTCGACCTGAGCTACATCAGCCTGGACGGCAACATCGGTTGCCTGGTCAACGGTGCCGGCCTGGCCATGTCCACCATGGACACCATCAAGCTGTTCGGCGGCGAGCCGGCCAACTTCCTGGACGTGGGCGGCGGCGCCACTGCCGAGAAGGTCACCGAGGCCTTCAAGATCATGCTCAAGAACGACAACGTCAAGGGCATCCTGGTCAACATCTTCGGCGGCATCATGAAGTGCGACACCATCGCCGAGGGCGTGATCGCCGCGTGCAAGGCGGTGCACCTCTCGATCCCGCTGGTGGTCCGCATGAAGGGCACGAACGAGGACCTGGGCAAGAAGATGCTCAAGGAATCCGGTCTGCCGATCATCAGCGCCGACACCATGGCCGAAGCGGCCACCCGCATCGTCGCCGCTGTCAAGTAAGCCCCAAGGAAACAAGACATGAGCATCCTCATCAACAAGGACACCAAGGTCATCACCCAGGGCATCACGGGCAAGACCGGTCAATTCCACACCAAGGGCTGCCAGGCCTACGCCAACGGCAAGAACTGCTTCGTCGCCGGCGTCAACCCGAAGAAGGCGGGCGAGAGCTTCGAGGGCATCCCCATCTTCGCCGGCGTCAAGGAAGCCGCCGCCGCCACCGGCGCCACCGTCAGCGTGATCTACGTGCCGCCGGCGGGTGCCGCCGCGGCCATCTGGGAAGCGGTCGAGGCCGAGCTCGACCTGGCCATCTGCATCACCGAAGGCATCCCCGTCAAGGACATGCTGGAAGTGCGCAACCGCATGAAGAAGAAGGAAGCCGCGGGCGGCAAGAAGACGCTGCTGCTGGGCCCCAACTGCCCCGGCCTGATCACCCCCGAAGAGATCAAGATCGGCATCATGCCCGGCCACATCCACCGCAAGGGCCGCATCGGCGTGGTCAGCCGCTCGGGCACGCTCACCTATGAAGCCGTGGCCCAGCTCACCGAGATCGGCCTGGGCCAGAGCAGCGCGGTCGGCATCGGCGGCGACCCGATCAACGGCCTCAAGCACATCGACGTGATGCGCCTGTTCAACGACGACCCGGACACCGACGCCGTGATCATGATCGGCGAAATCGGCGGCCCCGACGAGGCCGAGGCCGCGCGCTGGTGCCAGAAGAACATGAAGAAGCCCATCGTCGGCTTCATCGCCGGCGTCACCGCCCCGGCCGGCAAGCGCATGGGCCACGCCGGCGCGCTGATCAGTGGCGGCGCCGACACGGCCGACGCCAAGCTGGCCATCATGGAAGAGTGCGGCTTCACGGTCACGCGCAACCCGTCGGAGATGGCCAAGCTGCTCAAGGCCCTGCTCTAAGGCAGCACGGCGGGCGGCCCCGGCCGCGCCGCCCGCCCCCCCCTTTGCGCCCGGACGGTTGAAGCCCTCCGGGCGCACTCTTTTTCGCGAGCGCCGCGCTGCGTGGTTCCACGCACAGGCCAGCGCTCGCACGCCGCCTACACTGCCGCAGCCCGCCGCGCCGCAGGGATCAGGATCAGGATCAGGATCAGCAAGACATGGAGTTCCTCTACACCCCCGAGTTCTGGATCGCCGTCGGCCAGATCATCATGATCGACATCCTGCTGGGTGGCGACAACGCCGTGGTGATCGCGCTGGCCTGCCGCAAGCTGCCGCCGGCGCAGCGCACCAAGGGCATCCTGTGGGGCACGGCGGGCGCCATCGTGCTGCGCATCGTGCTCATCTTCTTCGCGCTGACACTGCTGGCCATCCCCTTCCTCAAGATCGTCGGCGCCTTGCTGCTGCTGTGGATCGGCGTCAAGCTGCTGCTGCCCGAGCACGAAGAAGGCCACGGCAACATCGACGGCAGCGACAAGCTCTGGGGGGCCATCAAGACGGTCATCGTGGCCGACTTCGTGATGAGCCTGGACAACGTGATCGCCATCGCCGGCGCCGCCGAAACCGCCGGCGGCGGCCAGCACAGCATGGCGCTGGTGATCTTCGGCGTGCTCGTCAGCATCCCCATCATCGTCTGGGGCAGCCAGCTGGTGATACGGCTGATGGACAAGTTCCCCATCATCATCGTCGCCGGCGGCATGCTGCTGGGCTGGATCGCCGGCGGCATGATCGTCACCGACCCGGCCCTGGTCAAACCCGAGGTCATGCCGCAACTGCCCAAGCTGGTGCCCAGCGACGCGCTGCGCTACGGCGCGGGCGTGGCCGGGGCCCTGCTGGTGCTGTTGCTGGGCAGGTGGCTGGCCGCGCGCCGCGCGCCGGTCGTCGTCGTGGCCAGGGCACCGGCGGGGGCCGCGGCGGGGGGCTTCCAGCGCGTGCTGCTGGCGGTGGACGGCTCCGAGGGCGCCGCGCACGCCATCCAGCAGGTGCTGGGCCTGCGCACCCAGCTGCGCGAGCCCGAGGCGCTGCGGGTGCACGTGGTCCACGTGCAGCGGCCGGTGTCGGGCGATGTTTCGCAGTTCGTCACCAGCCAGTCGCTGGACGAGTACTACCGCGAACGCAGCGAGCCCGCGCTGGCACATGCCCGCGCTCTGTTGCAGCAGGGCGGCATGGCCTTCCAGGAACACCACCGCGTCGGCGCGCCCGGCCCGACCATCGCCGAGCTGGCGCAGGCCGAGGGCTGCGACCTCATCGTCATGGGCACGCGCGGCCTGGACGGCGCCGCGGGTGCGCTGCTGGGCTCGGTGACGCAGAGCGTGATCGAGCACACGGGCATACCGGTGCTGCTGGCGCGCTAGCGCCACCCCCGCCCTGAGCACCACCGCCTGGGGCGACGCCGTGCTAACTTAGGGCGCATGCAAGCCTCCCTGGCCGAACGCTTCGGCGACTACCGCCTGCAGCGCGTGCTGGGCGAGGGTTCCAGCGCCGTGGTCTACCTGGCGCAGGATCTGCGCGACCGCAGCTGGGTGGCGCTGAAGATCCTGGCGCCGCATGGCGCCGGCAGCAGCCAGGCGCAAGCCACCGCGCGCGCGCACTTCCTGCAGCAGGTACGCATCACGCGCGGGCTGCAGCACCCGGGCATCGTGGCCGTGCACGATGCCGGCGAAAGCCAGGGCCGGCTCTGGCTGGCGATGGAGGCGGTGCCGGGCTGCTCGCTCGAGCGCTATGCCCGCGGCCACCGCCTGCTGCCGCCGCCGCTGGTGGCACGCATCGGCCAGCGCGTCGCGCTGGCGCTGGCGCACGCCCACGCCCAGGGTGTGGCGCACCGCGACCTGAAGCCGGCCAACGTGCTGGTCGACTGGCCCAGCGACACCCTCAAGGTTGCCGACTTCGGGCTGGCGCGCCACGCCGAGGCCACGCCCACCGCCACCGGCATGCTGCTGGGCACGCCGGCCTACATGGCGCCCGAGCAGCTGGCCGGCGAGCTGCCCACGCCGGCCACCGACCTGTACGCGCTGGGCACCATGCTGTTCGAGCTGGTCGCCGGCCGCCTGCCGCACCAGGCGGCGAGCATGGGCGACCTGCTGCGCCAGGTGGCGCGCGAGGCCGCACCCGATCTGCGCATGCTGCAGCCCGGCACCCCGGCGCCGCTGGCCGAGCTCATCGCCCGCCTGATGGCCAAGCAGCCGAGCCGTCGGCCAAGCTCGGCCGCGCACGCCGCCGAGGCCCTGTCCGAGCTGCAGGGCCCGGGTGGAAGTGGCGCGCACCCAGGCTGATGTGGGTTCCCACGCAGCAGCGGCGCGGGCGATCCGATGCACAATGCCCCACCCGCAGCCAATCCGTGCCGCCGTTGACCGATACCCTGGCCATGATGATCGAGATCCATGCCGCAGTGGACCCCGGCAGGGCCCGCAGCAACAACGAGGACTCGGTCGCCACCGATGCTGAAGTCGCGCTGGCCGTGCTGGCCGACGGCATGGGCGGCTACAACGCGGGTGAAGTCGCCAGCAACATGGCGACCACCTTCATCCGCACCGAACTCGGCCGCTGGCTGCGCGAGGCCAGCAGCCAGGCCAGCGACGCCGAAGTGCGCCGCGCCATGGACATCTGCGTGGACAACGCCAACCGCGCGATCTTCAACGCCGCCAACTCCAACCCGCAATACGCCGGCATGGGCACCACGCTGGTGGTGGCGGTGTATCGCGACAACCGCGTGCTGCTGGGCCACGTGGGCGACTCGCGCTGCTACCGCCTGCGCGGCGGCCGCCTGCAGCAGATCACGCGCGACCATTCGCTGCTGCAAGAGCAGATCGACGCCGGCCTCATCACGCCCGAACAGGCTGCGTTTTCAGCCAACAAGAACCTGGTGACGCGCGCCGTGGGGGTGGAAGACACCGTGCTGCTCGAGACCCACCAGCACGAGGTGTTGGCCGGCGACGTCTACCTGATGTGCTCGGACGGCCTGTCCGACATGCTCGACGACGCCGCCATCGCGCAGGTGTTGCTGGCACACGAAACACTTGAAACCGCAACGCAGGCGCTCATAGACGCGGCCAACCAAGCGGGCGGAAAGGATAATATCTCCGTCATTCTGGTGCGCTCCTCCGGGAGTGCTGGCGCTCCGGCGCGGTCATGGTGGCCTTTCCGTCGCTGAGGCGGAATTGGTCGCATCTGTCGTTGAGCAGCGTTACCATGCGCTGCTGAGCGCTGCACCGGCAGCGGATTGAATTGAGGGCAGGCATGGGCAAGCTGGTGGTTTCGCTCGACGGTGTGGTCATCAAAGAGGTCCAGATCACAAAGGACAAGACCACGCTCGGCCGGCGTCCCTACAACGACATCGTCATCGACAACCTGGCGGTCAGCGGCGAGCACGCGGTACTGCAGATGGTCGGCGGCGACGTCTTCATCGAAGACCTCAACAGCACCAACGGCACGTACATCAACGGCAAGGCGATCAAGAAGCAGCTGTTGACGCACAACGACACGGTCGAGATCGGCAAGTACAAGATCAAGTACCTGGTCGACGAGTCGGGCGAGTACGAGAAGACCATGATCATGCGCCCGGGTGCGGGCGCAGCGCCGGGCATGGGTGCGGGCCAGCCCCTGTCGGCCGGCCACGCCGGCGGCGCTGGTGCCCACGCCTCGGGCTTCGGCGCATTGGGCGTGCCCTCGCATCCGCCGGTGCCGCCGGCATCGATCAAGGTGCTCAACGGCGCCGCGGCCGGGCGCGAGGTCACGCTGACCAAGGTCGTCACCACGGTCGGCAAGCCGGGCGTGCAGGTGGCGTCCATCACCAAGCGGCCCAACGGCTATGCCTTCGCGCATGTCGAAGGCGCCACCCGGCCCAACATCAACGGCGTGCCGCTGGTCGGCGACTCCGTGCCCCTGCGCAACGGCGACGTGATCGAGCTCGCGGGCACGCAGATGCAGTTCATCTCGCGCTAGCCCGAGCCTGCCGGGCCGCCGTGATGGTCTTCACGCTGCCTGCCCCAGGCTGCGACGGGCTGGCGGCAAATGCGACAAGGCTGGCTTGCGCCGGCGGCAGTGCCGGTTCAGCATCTGCCATCTGACCGCTTCGGCGCCCTATGGGGCCCGCCTCCCCATGCAGATCCGCGTCCTCGGTTGTTCGGGCTCCATTGCCGCCGGCAGCCGGACCACCTCTTTCCTTGTCGACAGCCAGTTGCTGGTGGATGCCGGCACCGGCGTCGGTGACCTGACGCTGGACGAGCTCTCGCGCATCGACGACATCCTGGTCACGCACTCGCACCTCGACCATGTGCTGGCCATCGGCCTGCTGGCCGACAGCGTGACCCGCCGCCGCGTGGCCGCGCGGCGCCCGCCGATCCGCGTGCACGCGCTGGCCGCCACCATCGCCGCGCTGCGCCTGCACGTCTTCAACGGCGTGGTCTGGCCCGACTTCACGCGCCTGCCCAACCCGCAGCACCCGGTGCTGGAGTTCCACCCGGTCGAGACGGGTCAGGTGCTGCAGATCGGCGCGCGCAGCGTCGAGGTGCTGCCGGCATCGCACACCGTGCCGGCCGTGGGCTACGCGGTGATGGCCGGCCGGGGCGCCTGGGTCTTCAGCGGCGACACCGGCCCCAACCCGGCGCTGTGGCAGCGCCTGGCGCAGCTGCCGGTGGCCGCGCTGGTGATCGAAACCGCCTTCCGCGACGACGAAAGCGCGCTGGCCACCATCAGCCAGCACCTGTGCCCGGCGCAACTGCAGCAAGAGCTGGCGCAGTTGGCGGTGCCCACCGACGTCTACATCACGCACATCAAGCCGGGTGAGGTCGACAGCGTGATGTCCGAGATCGGCGCACAGCGCAGCCACCACCGCATCAGCGCGCTGGCCACCGGACAAATCCTGTCCATCGCCGACTGAAGCGCGGCGACGCGGGTGACGATTTCCGTCACCCCAACCCGCGCAAGGGCCGCCCGGGGCCCCTTGAAGTGACCGAATCCGTCATCTCTTGTGATGAAAATCACTAAACGACCCATCCAGCCGGGCTGGCACGACCCCTGCATTCAGGGGGGTGTACCCGCCCCCAAACCCCCAAGGAGTCTCCGCATGAAGCGCGTCCAACAAGGCTTTACCCTTATCGAACTGATGATCGTCGTGGCGATCATCGGCATCCTGGCCGCCGTGGCACTGCCGGCGTATCAGGACTACACCATCAAGGCCAAGGTGTCGGAAGTGGTGCTGGCTGCATCGACTTGCCGTACCGCGATCACCGAAGCTGTTCAGACGAACCCTTCCGGCAGCCTGCCGACCGCAGGCAACTGGGGCTGCGAGAGCGCCTCTTCAACCTCGAAGTACGTCCTTGCCGTCGCGACCAACGATGCCGGCAAGGTTAAGGTCACAACAACTGGCGGCCTTCCGACTGGCGACGTAATCTTGGAGCCCTCAATTACCGGCAGTGTGATAACTGCGTGGACCTGCGGTACCAGCGTCGACACCTTCAAGAAGTACCTGCCGGGTTCGTGCAAGGCCACGATGACCTTCTGAGTCGTTCGAGACGCTCTCGATCCGACCTCGACGGGCAGCCCACGGGCTGCCCGTTTTCATTGTGCACATGCCCTCGCCGCCGCTCCCGCTGCTGATCGCCGCTGCCGCGCCGCTGGCCTGGCTGCTGCCCAACCACTACTGGCCCTGGCCTTCGGCCTGGCTGGAGGGTGTGGCGCTCGCCTTCTTGGCCCTTGCCGCGTTGTGCTCTCAAGGCAGCACGCAGCTGGCCCGGAGCTGGGCATTGTTCGGCGGCTTGGCGCTGCTGACCTTGGCGGTACAAGCAGCCAGCGGGCACATCTTCTTTGTCGGCGACGCCTGGATCGCCGCCCTCTACATCGCGTCCTTCATCGCCGCCACCCTGGTCGGACGCGCTTCGGTGGCGGGGGGCGCGGGGCCCTCGGCCACAGGCCTGACGGTGCTCGCGCTGGGCATGCTGGCCGCCGCGATCGCTTCGACCGGGATCGCGCTGGCGCAATGGACCAACACCGCGCCGTCGGGCATCTGGCTGGTCGACCTGCCGCCGGGCGGCCGACCCTTCGGCAACGTGGCCCAGCCCAATCATCTGTGCACGATCTGCTTACTGGGTCTTGCAGCCGCCGGCTTGCTGCGCCGGCAGAGCCAATGCGGCCGCAGCGGCTTTTGGGCCGCGGCCCTGCTGATGGTGCTGGGAATGGTGTTGTCGGGCTCGCGCACCGGCTGGCTGCAGATGGGCATGTTGGTGCTGCTCATGTTCTGGATCGGCGCACGGAGCGCGGCCGCGCCGGGGCGTCGAGGCGTTTTGGTCCTGGCCCTGCTCTATGGTGGCCTGGTGCTGGCCTGGCCCGACATCAACGATTGGCTGCTGCTTCAGGAGGGACGCCCCCTGGCCGAGACCATGCAGGGCGGAACCCGAAGCCTGCAGTGGGCATCCCTGGCCGAGGCCATTGCGCAACGCCCGCTGTCGGGCTACGGCTGGCAGCAGGTCAGCGTGGCGCAGGTGCGCCTGGCAGAGCAACGCCCCTTCGTTGGCGAGCACATCGAGCACGCCCACAACATCGTGCTGGACATGCTGCTGTGGAACGGCATCCCCATAGGGCTGACGCTGGTCGCTCTGGCGCTGTGGTGGCTTCTCAGCCGTATCTGGAATTGCCGCGAGCCCGCGGCGGTGTGGCTGCTGATCGGCATCACCGGCGTCGCCACCCACGGCATGCTGGAGTACCCGCTGGAGTACGCCTACTTCCTGGTGCCCCTGGGTCTGTACATCGGCGCCGTGGACGAACTGCAGCAGCGTCCGGCGCGCATCCGCATACCGCAGTGGGCGCTGCGGGCTTCGGGCCTGGCGCTGCTGCTGGCGCTGGCTGTGGTCGCGCAGGAATACCTGCAGGCGGAGCAGGCAAACCGGTTGCTGCGGCTGGAGTCCGCACGCATCGGCGTGCCGGGCCTGCAGACACCACCGCCCGAGCTGCGCGTCCTGACGCAGCTCGGCGCCTACCTGAAGTTCGCGCACACCGAGGCCCGTCGCGGGATGAGCGCAGACGAGGTCGACTGGATGCGCAAGGTCTCCGAGCGCTTTGCCTACCCTCCGGCGATGTTCCGCTACGCCTTGGCTGCGGGCCTGAACGGCCATCCGGGCCAGGCCGAGCTGACGCTGCGACGCCTGTGCCGCATGCATCCCGCGCAGCGCTGCGAAGAGGGCGCCGAGGCCTGGAAGGGCCTGCGTGAAAAGTACCCTGAGCTTCAGCCAGTGACCTTTCCGCCCATCCCGGGCCAGCGCTGAGGCCGACGCGCTGGCCTTCCCGCCGTGGGGAGGCGTGTGGCAGTCAACCGGCCTGTGGGCCGATCCTGCAGCGCCCACCGTCACCCGCCCGCCAGCGCCCGCGCCACCTCCGCCACCCCCATCACCTGCACCCCGTCAGCCAGGCTGTACGCCCGCGCCACAGGCGCCACCACATACGCCTGATCCGGCCGAACGTCGGCCAGCGCCTGCCAGAACCCGCGCGCCGGCTTGGGCGCCGAAGACAACTTGATCTCGAAGGCCAGCGTGCGGCCGCCCACCTGCGCCACCAGATCGATCTCGGCACCCGCGGCCGTGCGGTAGTGGCCCAGCACCGCGTCGGCGGGCAGGGCGGCGGCGATCTGCTCGATCACGAAGCCTTCCCATGACAGGCCCGCCACCGGGTGGCCCTGCAGCGCCACGGCATCGGGGATGCCGAGCAAGGCGTGAAGCAGCCCGCTGTCGCGGACATAGACCTTCGGCGACTTGACGAGCCGCTTGCCGACGTGGGGCAGGTGCGGCGCCAGGCGCCGCACCATCAGCGCATCCACCAGCAGGTCGAGATGGCGGATGACCGTGGTGTGCGATGCGCCACCCAGCGCCAGGCCCAGTTGCGACGCGTTGAAGAGTTGGCCCTGCAGGTGCGCCAACATGGTCCAGAAGCGGCGCAGGGCCTCAGCCGGCACACGCAAGCCCAGAGCCGGCACATCGCGCTGCAAGAAGGTGCGCACGAGATCCTGCCGCCAGGCCAGTGACGCCCCGTCGCTCGCGGCCAGATGGCTGAGCGGATAGCCGCCCCGCATCCACAGGCGCTGCAAGCCGGCCAGGTCGGCCGGGTCGGGCGTAACCTCCTGGGCCAGGAATGGGGTCAACTCCAGGTAGCTGACGCGTCCGGCCAGGGACTCCGAGCTCTGCTGCAACAGGGGCCCGCTGGCCGAGCCGAGTAGCAGCAAGCGGCCGACACGCCGATCAGCGTCAATCTCGGGGCGCAATGCTCGAAACAGCTCGGGCACGGTCTGCACCTCATCCAGCACGACCAGCCGGTCGCGCAGCGGCGGGAAGAAGAGCTCGGGGTGCTGCAGGGCGGCGCGGTCAGAATCGCGTTCCAGGTCCATGAAAATGGCGCCAGGATGCCGCGCAGCAATGTCCCGTGCCAGTGTCGACTTGCCCACCTGCCGTGGGCCGAGCAACACCACTGCCGGGTTGCGGCGCAGGGCGAGTTCGATTCCGGGCAGACAGGATCGATCAATCATCATAGTATTTTGAACATGTACTATTCAATATGCAATGCTATTTGCGCCTGACCGCAAGCGCCGATGCCCGCGGCGTGCGCCGTACGGCCGCGCTCGCCGTTAGCGCCCGCTGATGAATCCGGTCGCGGTCTCCAGCATGGCCGCTGCAGCGGCGCTGCCCTCCCTGCTCGCCTTCAGCCTCTCGCCTTCGGCCACCTTCCTGAACCAGGCGCTGGCCTTCGCGCTGTGGGGCGGGGTGGTGGCGGCCAGCCTGCCGGCACGCTGCGGCCGCGGCGTGGTGCCGGTGCTGGCGGCGCTGGTGCTGCTGGCGCTGGCCGCGGCAGCTTCCTGGGGCCTGGGCGGTCTGCCGGCCAGCCTGGCGCTGTCGGCGCTGGGCACGCTGGCGGCCGCGGCCCTGCTGTTGGCCGGCGGTGCGGGCGCGCGCGCCAGTGATGCCGGCCTGCAGACCTTTGCCGCCTTCTGCTGGGGCCTGCTGGTGGCCGGGCTGTGCAACCTGCCGATCGCGCTGGTGCAGGTCTTCCTGCCCGATCTGGCCGGCGGCGACTGGATCGCCGCGTCGGGCCTGCCCGGCCGGGCCGTGGGCAACCTGCGCCAGCCCAACCATCTGAGCAGCCTGCTGCTGTGGGCCTGCATCGCCTGCGTGGCGCTGCTGCAGCTGCGCCGCATGGCCTGGCAGGCGGCGGCCGCGGCGCTGGCGCTGCTGGTGTTCGCGGTGGTGCTGACGGCCTCGCGCACCGGGCTGGTGAGCGTGGTGCTGCTGGCGCTGTGGGGCCTTGCCGACCGCCGCCTGGGCCGCGCGCCGCGCGCGCTGCTGGTGGCCGCGCCGCTGCTGTATGCGCTGGCCTGGTTCGGCATGGCGCAGTGGGCCGCGGCGTCGGCGCACAGCTTCGGCGGCGCCGAGCGCCTGGCCGAGACCGACATCTCTTCTTCGCGCTTCGGCATCTGGGCCGACACGCTGGCGCTGATCCGCCTGCATCCCTGGGCCGGGGTCGGCTGGGGCGAGTTCAACATCGCCTGGACGCTGACGCCCTTCCCGGGCCGGCCCGTCGCCTTCTTCGACCACACCCACAACCTGCCCCTGCAGCTGGCGGTGGAGCTGGGCCTGCCGCTGGCCGCGCTGGTGCTGGGGCTGCTGCTGTGGGGCCTGGCACGCGGCCTGCGGCTGGCCTGGGCCAGCAGCGGTGACAGTGGAACGGCACAGCGCTGTGCCATGGCCATGGTGCTGATGATCGGCCTGCACAGCCTGCTGGAGTACCCGCTGTGGTACGCGTACTTCCTGCTGCCCACGGCCTGGGCCTGGGGCTTCGTGCTGCAGGGCCAGCGCGTCGGCGGCACGCCAGCGCCCGGGCCGTCCTCATCGCCATCGCCGGCGCTGGGCTGGGCCGGGCTGGTATTGGTGGCCGGCGCCGCGTTGTCGGTGGTCGACTACCTGCGCGTGGCGGCCATCTTCAGCGCCCGCCCGGGCGCCGGGCCGCTGGAGCAGCGCATCGCCAGCGGCCAGCGCAGCGTGTTCTTCGCCCACCATGCCGACTACGCGGCCGTGACCTCGGGCGCAGTGGTCAGCGAGCGCGGGCCGGCCTTCGACCGCGTCACGCACTACCTGCTGGACACGCGGCTGATGATGGCCTGGGCGCGCGCGCTGGCGGCCAACGGCCAGGAAGACGCCGCACGCCACCTGGTGGCGCGGCTGCGCGAGTTCCGCAACCCGGACGCGGACGAGTTCTTTGCCGCCTGCGATGAGCCCGACCAGGCCCCGGCACCCGATGCGGCTGCGTCGGCGGTGGCACCTGCGGCGTCGGCCCCGCCCTTCCAGTGCCAGCCGCCGGGCCCGCCCCTGGACTGGCGCGCTTTCGTGCCCGGCGCGCGCTGACCCACCCTCAGGGCGCGACCCAGTGCCCCGACTTGCCGCCCAGCTGTGCGGGGTCAAGTACCGGCGTGTCAAGTACCAGTACCGGCGCCAACAGCAGGTACACTGATGCGGACCGAATTAAGACCAAAAAAGGTTATCTGGAAATCCGCATGCGCTACAGCACCCATGTCAAGTCCATCAGCTACCTCAAGGCCAATGCGGCCGAGTTGCTGGATCAGCTGGCCGAGGATCGCGAACCGCTGCTGATCACCCAGAACGGAGAGGCGCGCGCCGTGCTGCAGGACGTGGCCAGCTACGAGGCCACCCAGGAGACCATGGCACTGCTCAAGCTGCTGGCTCTTGGCCGACAGGACATCGAGGCAGGCCGCACCCGCCCCATTCAAGAGGCTGTTGCACGGCTTCGCGCCCAGCACAAGTTGCCGGGCCGGACAAGTTAGATGTCGGCCTTCGCCTCCTGCACCGTCAGCTTGACTGCCGGGGCTGAGGCCGACCTGGACGAGATCGTGCAGTACGTGGCCGAGCACGACTCCCCAGGAAAGGCTGCCGCCCTGTTGGACCGCATCCTGGCCGCCGCCGAGGGCTTGGCCACCGCGCCGCAACGCGGCACCTGGCCCCGTGAACTGCTGGATCTGGGAATCCGAGACTTTCGGCAGACCGCCTTCAAACCCTATCGCCTCATCTACACCGTGGCCGAGGCGCCAAAGCGCCAAGTGTTCATCGTCATCATCGCCGACGGCAGCCGCGACATGCGCACGCTGCTTGAACGCCGCCTCCTGCAGCCACCCACCCCAACGTCAACGAGCTGACTGCACCGGCGTCGAGAGAGAGCGCTTACCGCGGTGCAGGGGGGCTTGCCGACCCTTCCACCCAGTGCCCCGACTTGCCGCCCAGCTTTTCGATCACCCGCACCTCGCCGATGACCATGCCGCGGTCGGCGGCCTTGCACATGTCGTAGATGGTCAGCAGGCCCACCTGCACGGCGGTCAGCGCTTCCATCTCGACGCCGGTGCGGCCCAGGGTCTCGACCTGCGCGATGCAGCGCACCTCGGCCTGCGCGCGGTCCAGCTCGAAATCCACCGCCACGCGCGTGATGGGCAGCGGGTGGCACAAGGGGATGAGGTCGGCCGTGCGCTTGGCGCCCTGGATGGCGGCGATGCGCGCGATGCCCAGCACGTCGCCCTTCTTCACGTGACCCCCGGCGATCAGCTCGAAGGTGGCCGGCTGCATGCGGATGCGGCCGGCCGCGCGCGCCACGCGGTGCGTCACGTCCTTGGCGGCGACGTCCACCATGTGGGCCTGGCCCTGGGCGTCGAAGTGAGTCAGCGGCGATGTCATGGTCGGGCAATCTTCGGAAACAGGGGCAGTGTCATGATAGCCAGCAAGGAACGTTGCCCCGCGGCAGCGCTCCAACGCGGCGCGGCCATCCGGCGCGCCCCACCGAGGCTCTGCATTGACCCCACAAGCCCTGGCGCTCTGGCGCCGCCTGCTCGCCTCCCTGCTGGCCCTGCTGTGCACGCTGCCGTCCCCGGCCTGGGCCCAGGTGCGCCTGCCGGCCTTGGGCGAATCGGCCTCTGAAGACTTGTCCATCGGCGCCGAACGTCGCCTGGGCGAGCAGATCATGCGCGAAGGCCGGCGCGACCCGGCCTACCTGGACGACCCGGTGCTGCTGGCCTACCTGCAGTCGCTGTGGCAGCCGCTGCTGGCGTCGGCGCGCCGGCAGGGCCACATCGAGGCCGACGCCGACCAGGCCTTCGCCTGGGAGATCTTTCTGGTGCGCGACCGCAGCGTCAACGCCTTCGCGCTGCCGGGCGGCTATGTCGGCGTGCACCTGGGGCTGATCGCCATCACCAACAGCGCCGACCAGTTGGCCTCGGTCGTCGCGCACGAGCTGTCGCACGTCACGCAGCGCCACATCGCGCGCAGCATCGCGCCGCAACAGCGCGCGTCGATGGTGGCGCTGGCGGCGATGCTGGTGGGCATCCTGGCGGCCAGCCGCAGCAACAACGCCGACCTGGCCAACGCCGCCATCATGGGCGGCCAGGGCGTGGCCGCGCAGGGCCAGCTGAACTTCTCACGCGATGTCGAGCGCGAGGCCGACCGCCTGGGCTACGGCATGCTGGCCGGCGCCGGCTTCAACCCCGCAGGCATGGCCGCGATGTTCGAGCGCATGGACGCGGCCACGCGGCTCAACGACAGCGGCGGCTTCCCCTACCTGCGCAGCCACCCCATGACGGTGGACCGCATCAGCGAAGCGCGCAACCGCACGCTGCTGGCGGGCGGGCCGCCGCTGCTGCCCACGGTGCAGCACGCGCTGATGCAGATGCGCGCACGCGTGCTGATGGATGACAGCGCGCAAGGCCTGCACCGGCTCAAGGGCGAGAGCTCGTCGCCGCTGCTGGCCGACCGCGCCGCGGCGCTGTACGGCGGGGCGCTGGCGGCCTCGATGCTCAAGGAACCGGCGCGCGCCGAGGCACTGGCTGCACAGGCCGAACAGCTGGTGGCCAAGGCCGAGCCGCGCGAACCCGCGGCCGAGCGCAGCGTGGCGCTGCTGCGCGCCGACCTGAGCCTGGCGCGCGGCGACGCGGCCGCGGCGCTGGCGCTGCTGG
>JALHPY010000049.1:4338-26745 GCA_022842305.1 Rubrivivax sp. | reverse complement strand
TTCGGCGCCGGTGCCGGGAACGGTGTCTTCGTACTGCAGGCCCGAGGGCGTGGTCGTCATGCGGGTTTCCTTTCGGTGGTTTCGACAAAGGCGGCAATGATGCCAGCCCAGGCGGGCACCGCCGCCGCCAGCCAGTCCGCCACGGTGGCCGCGGGGATGTGCGGCAGGCCCAGCACGGTGCCGGCAGCCTGCAGCGACGACAGTGGTTCGGCCAGGTCCAGCGCCGCAGCACCGTTCTGCTTGCTCAGTTTGTGGCCGTCAGCGGCCAGCACCAGCGGCGTGTGCAGATAGGCTGGCGTGGCCAGGCCCAGCGCGCGCTGCAAGTGGATCTGCCGCGCCGTGTTGTCGGCCAGGTCTTCCCCGCGCACCACGTGCGTGATGCCCTGCGCTGCGTCGTCCACCACCACCGCCAGCTGATAGGCCCACAGGCCGTCGGCGCGCTTGAGCACGAAGTCGCCCACAGCGCTACCCAGATCCTGCTGCTGCGCACCCAGACGCCGGTCCTGCCAGCGCAGTACGCCGTCGGCGCGCATCCGCCAGGCGCGCACCGACCGGCCATTCAGGCCGGCGCGGCAGGTGCCGGGGTAGACCAGATCACCGAAGCGCGGCCGCGCCAGGCCCAGCGCCGCCCGCGCTGCCTCGATGTCGCTGCGCGAGCAGGCGCAGCCATAGGCCGCGCCGGCCTCCACCAGGGTCGCCAAAGCCTCGGCATAGGCAGCACCGCGCGCCGACTGCCACACCGGCGGCTCGTCCGGATGCAGGCCGCAGGCGGCCAGCTGCGCCAGGATCAGGCGATCGGTGCCGGGCACGCAGCGCGGCAGGTCGACGTCCTCGATGCGCACCAGCCAGGCGCCGCAGTGCGCGCGCGCGTCCAGCCAGCTGGCCAGTGCCGCCACCAACGATCCGGCGTGCAGCGGACCTGTGGGCGACGGCGCGAAGCGGCCGCGGTAGCCGGGCGCGGTCACATCAGCCGGCCGGCGTGGCGCTCCAGCAGCGCGCGCCGCGTGGTCGGGCTTTCCAGCTGCGCCAGCCACCATTGCAGCGCGCGCCCCAGGCCCAGCGCGCTGCGTTCGGCGCGCCAGGCGTAGTGCAGCGTGCTGCTGCGCGCGCCGCGCGCGGTTTCCTTGCGCACCAAGTGGCCGGCCTCGAGGTGCGGTCGCGCCAGCGGCTCGGGCACGAAGCCGCAGCCCAGGCCGCGCAGCTGCGCCTCGAGCTTGGCGCGCATGCTGGGCACGGTCAGCACGTCCTGCCCCGGCAGCAGGTTCACGGTCATGGGTGCCATGCGCTGCGCCGAATCGGCCACGGCGATGGCGCGCTGGTGTACCAGCAACTCGTCGGTAAGGGGCTCGGGCAGTCCGGCCAGCGCGTGGTGCGGCGCCACGCAGAAGATGAATTCGATGGGGCCCAGCGGCCGCAGCTCGATGCCGCCCGGGTTGTTGTGCGCGCCCGAAACACCGATGGCCAGGTCGACCTGGCCGCTGACCAGGGCCTCCCAGGTGCCGGTGAGCACCTCGCTGCGCAGGCGCAGCCGCGTCGCCGGGCCTTCGTCGGGGGTGCCCGGGGCGCGCACCTCACAGAAGGCCTGCACCAGCTCGAAGATGGTGGGCACCGAGACGATGTCTTCCACCGCAATGGCCAACTGCGGCTCCCAGCCGTGGGCCACGCGGCGCACGCGGTTGGCCACGGCCGACATCTCCTGCAGCAGCCGTCGGCCTTCGGTGAGCAGTTCGGTGCCGGCGGCGGTGAGCTGGGCCTGGCGCGAGCTGCGGTCGAACAGCAGCACGTCCAGCGCCTCTTCGAGCTGGCGCACGCTGTAGGTCAGCGCCGACGGCACCTTGCCCAGCTCGCGCGCGGCCGCGGCAAAGCTGCCGGTGCGCGCGATGGCGTCCATCATGGCCAGGGCGTCGGGGGTGAGGGCTTGGCGGGCTTTGGGCACCCGTTCATCTTATTTGAATCTGTCCTTCAACGCCGCCCCACCCCAAGCTTGAAGTCGGCTCCTAGACTGCGTTGCACACCAGGAGCCACAGCATGATCACCCTGCGCAAATCCTCTGAACGCGGCTATGCCGACCACGGCTGGCTGAAGAGCTTTCACAGTTTCTCGTTCGCCGATTACCACGACCCGGCGCACATGGGCGTGGGCAACCTGCGCGTCATCAACGAAGACCGCATCGCCCCCGGCACCGGCTTCGGCACGCATGGTCACCGCGACATGGAGATCGTCAGCTACGTGCTCGAGGGTGCGCTGGCGCACCGCGACAGCATGGGCAACGGCGCTACCGTCGGCAAGGCCGATGGCGTGATCCGCCCCGGCGACGTGCAGCGCATGAGCGCGGGCACCGGCGTCATGCACAGCGAGTTCAACCATGCCAAGGACCAGGCCACGCACTTCCTGCAGATCTGGATCCAGCCCAGCCACCGCGGCATCGCCCCCGGCTACGAGCAGAAGCGCTTCGACGACGCGGCCAAGCGCGGGCGCCTGGCCCTGGTGGCATCGCCCGACGGCCGCGAGGGCTCGGTGACGGTGCACGCCGACGCCTGGCTGCGCGCCGGCCTGTTTGACGGCGACGAGCGCGCCCAACTGGCACTGGACCCGCAGCGCCTGGCCTATGTCTTCGTGGCGCGCGGCAGCCTGCGCGTCAACGGCCAGGCGTTGGCCGCTGGCGACGCGGCCACGCTCAGCGGTGAGCAGCGTCTTGTCATCGACGGTGGCCAGGTGGCCGAGGTGTTGGTCTTCGACCTGGCCACCTGACACCCCATTTCCTCGAACCCCCACGACCCACCCAGGAGTCCCCATGAGCAAGATCGTCATCGTCTACCACAGCGGCTACGGCCACACCAAGAAGGTCGCCGAGGCCGTGGCCGAGGGCAGCCGCGGCGCTCTGCTGGCCATCGACGCCGAAGGCAACCTGCCCGAGGGCGGCTGGGAGCAACTGGCCGCGGCCCACGCCATCGTCTTCGGCAGCCCCACCTACATGGGCAGCGTGAGCTGGCAGTTCAAGAAGTTCGCCGACGCCTCCAGCAAGCCCTGGTTCGGCCAGGCCTGGAAGAACAAGCTGGCCGCCGGCTTCACCAACTCGGCCAGCCTGAACGGCGACAAGCTGTCGACCCTGCACTACCAGTTCACGCTGAGCCAGCAGCACGGCATGTACTGGGTGGGCATGGGCATGATGCCCGCCAACACCAAGGCGGCGACACGCGGCGACGTCAACAACCTGGGGTCCTTCGCCGGCCTGATGACGGCCTCGCCGACGGATGCTTCTGCAGACGAGATGGTGCCGGGCGACATCGCCACGGCCAAGGCCTTCGGCCAGCGCGTGGCCGAGGCCGCCAGGCGCTTCGCTTAAGCCACCAGACGCTGCCGCGCCAGCGCCGCCCCGGCGGCCAGCGCGCGCAGCTTGCCTTCGGCCACGGCGCGGCTCATGGGCGCCAGGCCGCAGTTGGTGCAGGCGATGAGGTGCTCGCGCGGCACGAACTGCAGCGCCCGGGCTATGGTGTCGGCCACATCCTCGGGCGTCTCGATCGCGTCGCTGGCGACGTCGATCACGCCCACCATCACGTCCTTGCCGGCCAGCAGCGCCATCAGTTCGGGCGGCACGTGCGAGTGGATGCACTCCAGGCTCACCTGGCGGATGCTGCTGGCGGCCAGCGCGGGGAAGACCTTCTCGTACTGGCGCCACTCGTCGCCCAGGGTCTGCTTCCAGTCGATGTTGGCCTTGATGCCGTAGCCGTAGCAGATGTGCACGGCGGTGGTGCAGGTCAGGCCTTGCGCGGCGCGCTCCAGCGCCTGCACGCCCCAGCTGGCGGCTTCGTCCAGGTAGACGTTGAAGGCCGGCTCGTCGAACTGGATCACGTCGATGCCGTCGGCCTGCAGCGCCCGCGCCTCCTGGTTGAGCAGTTCGGCAAAGGCGAATGCCATCTTGACGCGGTCGCCGTAGAAGCGGTCGGCCACGGTGTCGACGATGGTCATGGGCCCGGGCAGCGTGAACTTGGTGCGCTGGCGCGTGTGCGCGCGCAGGAAGCGCGCCTCGGCCGAGTGCACCCGGCCCTTCAGGCGCAGCGGTGCCACCACCTGCGGCACCATGGCCTTGTAGCGGTCGTTGCGGATGCCCATCTCGACCTTGTGCTCGAAGTCGATGCCTTCCACCTGCTCGAGGAAGCCGTGCACGAAGTGCTGGCGGCTTTGCTCGCCGTCGCCAATCACCGTCAGGCCGGCTTCCTCTTGCGCGCGGATCCACACCAGGGTGGCGTCGAGCTTGGCCTGGGCCAGCTCGGGGCCGCTGCTGCGCCATTGGGGCCAGAGCTTCTCGGTTTCGGCCAGCCACGAGGGCTTGGGCAGGCTGCCGGCGATGGCGGTGTCGAACAGGGGCATGGTCGTCTCCTTGTTGTCGGACGAGCTTAACCCGGCGCGGCCCGGGTTCGTCGCCGCAGGGGCGCTGTTCGTCGCCGCACGCCCGCCCGCCGCCGCCAGGGCTTAGGCTTGAGTGCCATGAGCGACGCCACCCCTTCCGCCCCGGTCCGGCTCGACGCACCCCTGCCCGCCGCCCTGGTGGGCAGCGGCCACGGCTGGCTCACGCGCTACCGCGCCTGGCCGGTGTTCAGCCCGCCCTGGGTGCGCGCGCGGCTGCGCACGCTGGGCACGCTGTTGCTGCTGGGGCTGCTGCTGGTCGGCCTGTCGATGCCACCCAACCCGCCCGACGGCCTGCCCTGGGGCAGCCTGGTGCAGTTGGCCGTGCAGCTGTTCGTGCCCCTGGTCGCCGGCCCCTGGCTGGGCAGCTGGGTGCGGCGCCAGGCCTGGCCGGCGGCCCGCGAATGGCTGGGGCTGATGGGCGCCGTGGCGGCCGTGGTGCTGGCCGTGCTGGCCTACCACCAATGGGCTGCCGACCCGGTGAAGCAGAGGCTGGCCGAGGCCACCGGCCAGGTGGACGAGTTGGGCCAACGCAAGCGCATCGTGCTGGCCATGGGCGTGAGCATCGGCCGGCCCGAGGAGCCGCAGCCGTCGCTGGTGCCGCCCCCGGGCCCGCTGCCGCCGCAGGTGCGGCTGATGAACACGCTGTCCAGCCTGGCCATCAGCTTCACGCTGGCCGGCGGCTTTGCGCTGTGGGGCTGGCGGCGCGAGCAGGCCGGCTTGGCCGCGCTGGCCCAGGCGCAGGCGCTGCAGCAGGCGCAGGCGGCGCGGCGCGAAGCCGAGATGCGCCTGTCGGTGCTGGCCGCGCAGGTCGAGCCGCATTTCCTGTTCAACACCCTGGCAGGTGTGCGCGGCGCCATCGCCAGCGACCCGCCGCGCGCCGCTGAGATGGTGGACCGCCTGGTCGACTACCTGCGCGCCGCCATCCCGCGCCTGCGCGCCGACGGCGGCGCCCAGGCCACGCTGGGCAGCCAGCTGGAGATCGTGCGCGCCTTCCTGGGGCTGATGGCCGCGCGCATGCCGCGGCTGCGCTTCGAGATCGACGCGCCGGCCGAACTGCTGGCCGCACCCTGCCCGCCGCTGATGCTGATCTCCCTGGCCGAGAACGCGGTGAAGCACGGTGTCGAACCCAAGATCGGCCCGGTCACCATCCGCGTGCAGGCGCGGCGCGGCGACGATGGCCTGCTGCAGTTGACCGTGGCCGACAACGGCGCCGGCTTCGGCGCCAGCAGCGGGGGCAGCGGCCTGGGCCTGGCCAACATCCGCGAGCGCTTGCAGCAGATGTACCAGGGCCGCGCGAGCCTGGCGCTCAAGGCACTGCCCGAAGGCGGCGTGGCCGCCACCCTGAGCCTGCCGATGGAGTGAGCCATGAGCACCCCCGCGCCCAGCGCCATCATTGCCGACGACGAAGACCTGCCGCGCAGCGACCTGCGCCGCATGCTGGCCCAGGCCTGGCCCGAGCTGCGCATCCTGGCCGAATGCGAGCACGGCCCGGCGGCGGTGGAGGCCATCGCTGCACTTCAGCCCGACATCGCATTCCTGGACATCCGCATGCCGGGCCTGAGCGGGCTGGAGGTGGCGCGCGCCGCCAGCGGCCGCTGCCACACCGTCTTCACCACCGCCTACGACAGCCACGCCGTGGCCGCGTTCGAGGCCGGCGCGCTGGACTACCTGCTCAAGCCAATCTCCGCAGAGCGCCTGGCGCAGACCGTGGTGCGACTGCGCCAGCGTCTGCAGGGCGATGTCGCCGCGCCCGACCTGGACGACCTGGTGGGCCGCCTGTCGCAGCGCCTGCAGCCGCGCGGCCAGGCCGCGCCGCGCCTGCGTTGGCTGAGCGCCAGCGTCGGCGACACCATCAAGATGTTCGGCATAGCCGAAGTGCTGTTCTTCCAGAGCGACGAGAAGTACACGCGCGTGGTGACGGCCACGGATGAGGCCCATGTGCGCAAGGCGCTGCGCGAGATCGCCGACGGGCTGGACCTGGAAGAGTTCTGGCAGGTGCACCGCGGCGTGATCGTGCGCGCCAGCGCCATCGCGCGCGCCCAGCGCGACGAGCTGGGCCGCATCACGCTGCACCTGAAGCAGCACGCCGAAAAGCTGCAGGTCAGCCAGGCCTGGGCCTGGCGCTTCAAGCCCATGTAAGCGCGCTGGCGTCCCTGGCCGCCGCTTCAGGCCGGCTCGTCCGCCAGCAAGCCGCGCTTGCGCAGCAGCGGCTGCACCGTGGCCGCGCGGCCACGGAAGGCGGCGTAGGTGGCGCGGGGCTCCACGCTGTTGCCCGCACTGTAGACATGCCGGCGCAGGCGCGCCGCGGTGGCCGCGTCGAAGGGGCTGCCGGCTTCGACGAAGGCGTCGTAGCCGTCGGCGTCCAGCACCTCGGCCCACAGGTACACGTAGTAGCCGGCGGCATAGCCGGCACTGCTGAACAGGTGCTGGAAATGCACCAGCCGATGGTTCAGCCCCACGCCGTGGGGCAGGCCCTGCGCGTGCAGCAGATCGGCCTCGAAGGCGCACAAGTCGGCCGGCGGCTCGGCATCGGTGACCGCGTGCACCGCCATGTCGACGATCGCGCTGGCGCAGTAGCGCACGGTCTCGTAGCCCTGGTTGAAGCGGCGCGCGCGCTGCAGGCGCTCGATCAGCTCATCGGGGATGGGTTGGCCGGTGTCGCAGTGGCGCGCGTGGCGGCGCAGCACCTCGGGCTCGGTGATCCAGTGCTCGAAGATCTGCGAAGGCAGCTCGACGAAGTCGCGCAGCACCTGCGTGCCCGACAGCCGGCCCCAGCGCACGTCCGACAACAGGCCGTGCAGGCCGTGGCCAAACTCGTGGAACAGCGTGCGCGCGTCGTCCAGCGACAGCAGCGTGGGTGCCCCGGGCGCGCCCTTGGCGAAGTTGTTGTTGTTGACGATCACCGGCAGCACCGGTGCGGCGCCGGGGCCGGCATTGCGGTGCTGCCAGCGCAGCGCACTCATCCACGCGCCGCTGCGCTTGTTGGGCCGTGCGAAGTTGTCCTGCAGGAACACGCCCAGCACGCGTTCACCCTCGCACACCTCGTAGGCCTTGACGTCGGGGTGGTAGACCGGCAGGTCGCTGCGCGCTCGGAAGCTCAGACCGAACAACCGACCGGCGCAGTCGAAGGCGGCTTCGACCACGCGTTCGAGCGCGAAGTAAGGCTTGACCTCGGCATCGTCCAGCGCATAGCGCTCGCGCCGCACCTTCTCGGCCCAGAAGCGCCAGTCCCAGGGCTCGATGCTCGCGCCATCCACACCCTCGGCGCGCATCTGCTCGGCCAGGGCCTGGCGTTCGCGCTCGACCGCGACCAGCGCGCGCGGCCAGACCTCACCCAGCAGCTGCTGCACTGCGCCGCGCGTGCCGGCCATGGTGTCTTCGAGCGCGAAGTCGGCGTAGCAGGCATGGCCGTGCAGCGCCGCCTGCTCGTGGCGCAGGCGCAGGATGCTGCGCGCCAGTTCGCGGTTGTCGTGTTCGCCGGCGTGTTCGCCGCGGCTGGTCCAGGCACGCCAGGCCTGTTCGCGCAGGTCGCGCCGGGTCGAGTAGGTCAGGAAGGGCACGACCAGCGAACGCGACAACGTGATCACCGCACCGGGCAGCCCGCGCTCGGCGGCGGCTTGCCGCGCCGCGGCGCGCACGAACTGGGGCAGACCAGCCATGTCGGCGTCGCCCTGCAGCGGCAGCCGCCAGTCGGCTTCGGCCTGCAGCACGTTCTGCGCAAAGCGCGTCATCAGACGCGCCAGTTCTTCCATCACCTCGGCCAGGCGCTGGCGTGCCGGCGCGGCCAGGCGCGCACCGGCGCGCACGAAGTCCAGGTGCACGCGCTCGAGCAGGCGCAGCGCTTCGGCGTCCAACCCCAGCGTGGCGCGGCGTTCGTGCAGCGCGGCGATGCGCTGGTACAGCGCCAGGTCGGTGTAGACGGCGCTGTGGTGCGCAGCCATCGGCCCGGCCAGCGCACGCTGCGCGGCTTGCAGCTCGGGGCTGGTGGCCGAGGCGGTGAGGTTGTAGAACACCGCCGCCACGCGGTCCAGCAGCGCGCCGGCGCGGTCGAAGGCGGCCACGGTGTTGTCGAAGTCGGGCGCGGCCGCCTGGGTGGCGATGGATGCCAGCTCGGCGCGGTGGCGGCGAATGGCTTCTTGCAGCGCCGGCTCGAAGTGTTCGGCACGCAAGGCGTCGAAGGGCGGCAGGCCGTGCGGCGCAGCCCAGTCCAGGAGCAGGGGGTTGTCGTGCATGGTGCTGCCGTTCATTGGCCGCGACGGATGGCGGTCTCGTCATCCTCGCGGTAGCGGCGGTCGCCACAGCTGTCGACCCAGGCCTTGCGCTCGCTCTCCAGCAGGGTGGAGTTGTCGTTCCAGCCCTGGTTGCGCGTGTTCCATTCGGTCACGCGCGCGTCGATGGCCAGGGCCTTGGCGTTGTAGGCGCGCACGGCTTCCTCACCCTCGGTGCTGATGCGCAGCTTGTCGGCTTCGAGCTCGGCCCGTTGGCGCTCGAGCTCTTCGCGCTCCTTGTTGAGCTGGTTGCGCTGGCGGTCAGCCTGCGCGCTGTTGCGCGTGTCTTCGGCCAGCTTTGCGGTGCGCTGGTTCCAGCTGTTCACGCGTTCGGCATAGGCCTTCAGGCGCTCGCCCAGCGCGTCGACGCGTTGCTTGGCGGCCTCTACCGAGCCGCGCTCGCCGCGCACCGCATCCTGATCGGCCGTGAGCGCGGTCTTGTCGCGATCGAGCAAGGCGCGACCCTGCTCCAGCTCGGTCCGGCGGGCGCGCAGGGCTTCTTCCTGCTTGAAGCAGGTGCGCAGCTCCTCGCGCGTGAGCAGCGGCCCTTGGCCGCTGCCGCCAAAGCTGTTGGTCTTGCCTTCGGCGGCCGTGGCCGCGGCGGCCTCTACAGGCTTGGGCGTGGGCTTGGCAGCCGGCCGTGCCGCGGGCTTGGGCGCAGGCTTGGCCGGCGCCGGGGTCTGGGCCTGGGCCAGCGCGCTGGCGCACAACCAGGCCGCGGCCAGCAGAAGAGGCTTGAAGTTCATCGTCGTCCTTGGGGAGGAAGGGGTTGCCAGCCATGCCGGCCAAGCGGGAATGATGCCATCCTGCCCGCCAACGCCGCAGGCTGGGGCGATCCCGCCGGACGCTCTGTGGCACAGTGGCCGGCTTTGCCACCGCCCACACCATGACCGCTGCATCCAACCCGCCCACTGGGCAGGCGCCCCGATGGCGCTGAAGGCCACCATCTACAAGGCCGCGCTGCAGATCGCCGACATGGACCGCGGCCTGTACGCCGACCATGCGCTGACGCTGGCGCTGCACCCGTCCGAGACCGAAGAGCGCCTGATGATGCGCCTGCTGGCCTTCGCCCTGAACGTGCCCGAAAACGACCACGGCGGCGCGCTGCAGATGGCGCGCGGCCTGTCCGACACCGAAGAGCCCGACCTCTGGCAGCACGACCTGACGGGCCAGCTGCTGCACTGGATCGAAGTGGGCCAGCCCGACGAGCGCCGCCTGGCCAAGGCCTGCGGCCGCGCCCGCCGCGTCACGCTGTACACCTACGGCAGCGCCGCAGCCATCTGGTGGGCGCCGCTGCAGGGCAAGGTGGCGCGCCTGGCCAACCTGGCGGTGTGGCAGTTGCCGGCGCCACAGGCGCAGGCACTGGCGGCGCTGGCAGCGCGCTCGATGCAGCTGCAGGTGACGGTGCAGGACGGTCAGGTCGGCGTGGGCAACGCGCGCGACCATGTCGAGCTGCACCCCGTGGCGCTGAAGGAGGCCAGCGCTTGAACCCCTTGACCCGACTCCTGGCGGCGCTGCCGCTCGCACTGGCGATGAACATCCCTGCCCTGGCTCAGACCCCCGACCCCTACCTCTGGCTCGAAGACGTGCAGGGCGAACGCGCACTGACCTGGGTGCGCGAGCGCAACGCCGAGAGCGAAGCGCGGCTGCAGGCCGACCCCGGCTTCGCCGAGCGCAAGCGCCTGATCCGCGAAGTGCTGGACTCGTCCGACAAGATCCCCTACGTCACGCGCATCGGCGGCCACTTCTACAACCTGTGGAAAGACGCCACGCAGCCGCGCGGCCTGTGGCGGCGCACCACGCTGGCCGAATACCGCAAGCCGCAGCCGGCCTGGGAAACGGTGCTGGACCTGGACGCGCTGGGCCGCGCTGAGAAAGAGAACTGGGTCTGGGCCGGCGCCGATTGCCTGGGCCCGCAGTACCGCCGTTGCCTGCTGGCGCTGTCGCGCGGCGGCGCTGATGCAACCGTGGTGCGCGAGTTCGACCTGCTGGACAAGCGCTTCGTCGACGGCGGCTTCGTCGTGCCCGAGGCCAAGACGCAGGTCGAGTGGCTGGACGCCGACACGGTCTACGTCGGCACCGATTTCGGCCCGGGCTCGCTCACCGATTCGGGCTATGCCCGCGTCTTCAAGCGCTGGCGCCGCGGCCAGCCGCTGGCCCAGGCGGTGACGGTGTTCGAAGGCGAGCCCAAGGACGTGGTGGCGCAGATCTCGGTGGACGCCACGCCCGGCTTCGAGCGCACCATCGCCAGCCGCGCGCTGGACTTCTACAACGAACGCCAGTTCCTGCTGCAGGACGGCAAGGCGCTGCCCATCGCCAAGCCCGACGACGCCAAGCTGCAGTTCTGGCGCGAGCGCGTGCTGATCGAGCTGCGCAGCGACTGGGCCGTGGCCGGCCGAACCTGGCCGCGCGGCTCGCTGCTGCTGGCCGATGCGGCTGGCTATCTGAAGGGCGGGCGCGACTTCACGGCGCTGTTCACGCCCACGGCCACGCGCTCGCTGGCCGGCTACTCGCTGACGCGCAGCACGGTGCTGGTGAACGTGCTCGACAACGTGGCCAGCCGGCTGGAAGAGTGGAGCCAGCGCGACGGCCGCTGGCAGCGCCGTGAGGTGCAGGCCCCCTACCCCGGCGACCTGAGCGCCAGCGCGCTGCACGACCCGCTGCTGGCGCAGGATGAACTGGCCGAGCACTACCTGCTCAATGCGGCCGACTTCCTGCAGCCCGATTCGCTGCAGCTGGGCCGCACCGGCAGCGACGAGCGCCAGCTGCTCAAGGCGCGCCCGGCCTTCTTCGACGCCGCTGGCGCGCGCGTCGAACAGCGCTTTGCCAAGTCGAAGGACGGCACGCGCGTGCCCTACTTCATCATCTGGCCCCGGGGCGCCCGGGCCGACGGCGACAACCCCACGCTGCTGTACGGCTACGGCGGCTTCGAAATCAGCATGAAGCCCTGGTACTCGGGCGCACGCGGCCGCATCTGGACGGCGCGTGGCGGCGTCTTCGTGCTGGCCAACATCCGCGGCGGCGGCGAGTTCGGCCCCGGCTGGCACCAGGCGGCGCTGCGCGAGCACAAGCAGAAGAGCTACGACGACTTCGCCGCCGTGGCCGAGGACCTGATCGCCAGCAAGGTCACACGCCCGGCGCGCCTGGGCATGCAGGGCGGCAGCAACGGCGGCCTGCTGGTGGGCTCGGTGATGCTGCAGCGGCCCGAGCTGTTTGCCGCAGTGGTGTGCCAGGTGCCGCTGCTGGACATGCAACGCTTCCACAAGCTGCTGGCCGGCGCCTCGTGGATGGCCGAGTACGGCAACCCCGATCTGCCGCAGGACTGGGCCTTCATCGCGCGCTACAGCCCCTACCAGAACCTCAGGGCCGGGCAGAAGCTGCCGCGCGTGCTGTTCACCACCAGCACGCGCGACGACCGCGTGCACCCCGGCCACGCCCGCAAGATGGCGGCGCGCATGCGCGAGCTGGACTACGGCCCGCTGTACTGGGAGAACATCGAGGGCGGCCACGGTGGCGCCGCCGACAACGCCCAGCTGGCGCAGATGGCGGCGCTGGAATACAGCTTCCTGTGGCAGACCCTGGGGGCCGACCGCTGACGGGACCATGCTGACCTGGATCGAAGACGCCCAGCCGCTGCCGCCGCCCGACACGGCGCTGGGCCATGACAGCGACGCCCCCGGTCTGCTGGCCGCCGGCGGCCGCGTCACACCGCGGCGCCTGGAAGAGGCCTACCGCCAGGGCATCTTTCCCTGGTACAGCCCGGGCCAGCCGGTGCTATGGTGGAGCCCCGACCCGCGCATGGTGCTGCCGGTGGCCGAATTCAGCGTCTCGCATTCACTGCGCAAGACGCTGCGCCGCTTCCGGCGCACGCCGGGCTGCGAACTGCGCTTCGACAGCGCCTTCGAGCAGGTCATCCACGCCTGCGCGCGCACGCCGCGGCCGGGCCAGGACGGCACCTGGATCGTGCCGGCCATGGTGGCGGCCTACACCGCCTGGCACCGCCACGGCTTCGTGCACAGCGCCGAGACCTGGATCGACGGGCAGTTGGTCGGCGGCCTGTACTTCGTGGCCATCGGCCGCATGTGCTTCGGCGAATCGATGTTCGCGCACCGCACCGACGCATCCAAGATCGCGCTGGCCGGCTTGGTGGCCGCCTGCCGTGCGCGCGGCGTGGCGCTGATCGACTGCCAGCAGAACACCGCGCACCTGGCGTCCTTCGGAGCGCGCGAGATTTCACGCCAGGCCTTCCAGGCGCACCTGGCGCAGGCCGTGCCGGCCACGCCGGCGCTCGATTGGACCTATGATGATTCGGCCTGGGACCTGATGGAGGACCGGGCGCCGCAAAGCACTTGACGCCCCGGTGACACACCTCAAGGATCTGCCGCTGCGGTCGTTGCAGTTCTATGCCACGGCCCCCTACCCCTGCAGCTACCTGCCCGACCGGCAGGCCCGCTCGCAGGTGGCCACGCCCAGCCACCTGATCAATGCCGACACCTATTCGGGCCTGGTGGCCAGCGGCTTCCGGCGCAGCGGCATGTTCACCTACCGCCCCTATTGCGACGGCTGCCGCGCCTGCGTGCCGCTGCGCATCCTGGTCGACCGCTTCCAGCCCACGCGCAGCCAGCGCCGCGCGCGCCGCCGGCACGCCGGTCTGCAGTCACGCGTGCTGCGCCTGGGCTTCGTGCCCGAGCACTACGAGCTCTACCTGCGCTACCAGGCCGGGCGCCACAGCGGCGGCGGCATGGACCACGACAGCGTCGACCAGTACACGCAGTTCCTGCTGCAGAGCCGCGTCAATTCGCGCCTGGTGGAGTTTCGTGAACCGGCGCCCGTTGGCACGCTGGGCACGCTGCGCATGGTGTCCATCCTGGACGTGCTGGGCGACGGCATCTCGGCCGTCTATACCTTCTACGAGCCCGATGCCGCCGCCAGCTACGGCAGCTTCAGCGTGGTCTGGCAGGTCGAGCAGACCAGGGCGCTCAAGCTGCCCCATGTCTACCTGGGCTACTGGATAGACCAGAGCCCCAAGATGGCATACAAGGCGCAGTTCAGGCCGCACGAACTGCTGATCGACGGCCGCTGGCAGGCGCCCGGCGCGGCGCGAGAACCGGGCTAGCGCGTGCGTGTGCCCATGCCCGGAAAACAGCTGGGCCCTGCGCCGGGCCTTGCGAGCTTGACCTATGTCTAGCGCCGACGCTCGAGGCCCTTCTACACTGGTCCGCGTGAGCCCGTACCTGACTCGTCGTAGTCGAACCGCATGGCTGTGCCTCGTGGTGCTGGTGCTGGGCTCGCTCATGCCGCTGATCGCACGCGCGCTGGTCTTCAGTCCGCAGGAAGCCGAGGCCCTGCGCATCTGCGGCGTCACGGGCATGGTGATGCCTGCAGGCGCAGATCACCCGCCTGGTTCGCCGCAAGCCGCGCCTGACCCCACGTCGCCGATGAACCCGCAGTGTGCGTTCTGCGCGGTGCACGGCGTCAGCCCGGGTCTGCTGCAGATGAGCAGCCTCGCGTTCGCGGTCGAAGCTGCCCACGAGCGGCCGCGCGCCCAGGCCGCGTTCAAGCCGCGGCCGTCGGTCTGGCTGACGGCCCGGTCGCGCGCACCACCCGCCCTGGGTTAGGCGCGCGCAGGCCGGTTGCCGGCGCCCGTTGACGGCGCAGCGGCTGCCGCGCCCCAGCGCTGAGCTGCAAGGCCCTGCGCCATCGCGCAGGCCCTGCCCTGGGCTGCCGCAAGCGGCTGCCCGAACCCGAATGCCCTGTTGGGGGGAACCGTGTCCATCGAACGTACACCGCATGGGCGCCAGTGCGCGCCCGCAGATGCCCGACCCCGTGCCCGCACCGCAATGTCTGCGCTGGGCGCGGCCACCCTGCCCGGCCGCCGCACGCTGCTGCTCACCACGATGGCGGCCCTGGTGGGCGCACTGTCGGGCTGTTCGAAGCCGGGCGCCGATGCGGCCGCCCCGCCCGCCGGTGGCGACTTCGTGCTGCAGACCGACGCGGGCCCCTTCGACCTGAAGTCCGCACGCGGCCAGGTGGTGCTGATGTACTTCGGCTACACGAACTGCCCCGACCACTGCCCCGTCACGCCCACCATCGGCGTGCAGGCGCTGCGGCTGCTGGAACCCGCTGCCCGCGCGCGTGTGCGCCTGCTCATGGTCTCGGTCGATCCGGCGCGGGACACGCCGCAGAAGATGAAGGACTACGTGGCGATGTTCCACCCGCAGATGCTGGGGCTCACGGGCACGCCGGCCGAGGTCGACAACATCGGTCGCCAGTACGGCGCGCCCATCCAGCGGCAGCCGCCCCAGGCCGACGGCTCGTATGCCGTCGACCACAGCGCGCAGACCTACCTGATAGGCCCCGACGGCCGGCTCAAGAGCGTGATCGCCTTCGACGCCACCGCCCAGGTGGTGGCCGACGCGATCGGGGCCCTGCTGTGACCCCCAGGCCATCGGCAGTCGCCATCGGTGTGCTGCTCGCCGGCGGGGCGCTGCTCGTGGGCGCCGTGCTGGATGCGCAGCGCCTGCGCGGCGAACGCGCGCCGCGCACGGCGGCCACGACCGAGCTGACCCGCACGCTGGGGCTGACGGATCTGGCGCTGTTCAACGAAGCACGCTACACCCGCCACCTGGCAATGGCGGACCTCCATGCCCCGTTCCAGGACCACCCGCTGGCGCTGGAACACTTCCCCACCGGCAGTCTGGTGCCGCCACCCCATGCACACCTGGATTGAGCGTCAGCGCAGCCTCATCGACTTCGCGCTGGCATCGCTGGCGCGCCGCAGGGCACGCAGCGCCGGCCTGGCGATCGTCTACGCACTGCTGGTGTTCGCACTGGCCTCGATCATGCTGTTCACGCATGCGCTGCGCGAAGAGGCCACCGCCGTGCTGGCGGGAGCGCCCGAGATCGTGGTGCAGCGCATGATCGCCGGCCGGCACGACCTGATACCGCCGGGCTACGTCGAGCGCATCGGCAAGATCCGCGGTGTGCAGCAGGTGCGCCCGCGGCTCTGGGGCTACTTCTTCGACCCCGTCATCAGGGTCAACTACACCTTCCTCGTGCCCGAAAGCGAACCCCCGGCGGGGCGCCTGCAGGTTGGCGCCACGCTGGCGCGGGCGCGCGGGCTGGAGCCGGGCAGTTCGATCTCGCTGCGCAGCTATTCGGGCGCGCTGATGTCGTTTATGGTGGACTCGATCCTGCCCTACGAGTCGGAACTGGCCAGCGCCGATCTGGTGCTCATCGGCGAGGCCGACTTCCGGCGCTTCTTCGACTTTCCGGCGGGGCACTACACCGACATCGCCCTGTCGGTGGCCAACCCGTTGGAGGTGCGCAACGTCTCCGCCAAGCTGGCGCAGAACCTGCCCGATTCGCGGCCCATCCTGCGCGAAGAGATGATCCGCACCTACGCCTCGGTCTTCGACTGGCGCGAGGGCCTGGCGCTGGCCGCCACCGTCGGCGCGCTGGCGGCATTTGCCATCCTGGCCTGGGACAAGGCGGCGGGCCTGTCGGCCGATGAGAAGCGCGAGATCGGCATCCTCAAGGCCATCGGCTGGGAGACGGCGGATGTGATGCGCATGAAGTTCTGGGAAGGCACGCTGATCTCGACCGGCGCCTTCCTGTTCGGCTTCTGTGCCGCCTACGTCCACGTCGCGTATTTCCACGGCGGGCTGTTCGAGCCGGTGCTCAAGGGCTGGTCGACGCTGTATCCCGAGTTCGCGCTGTCGCCGCGCATCGACGGGGTCACGGTGGCCACGCTCTTCTTCTTCACCGTGGTGCCCTACGTCGCGGCCGTGATGGTGCCGATCTGGAAGGCCGCCACGACCGACCCCGACGCGGTGATGCGCTCATGATCGAACTCAGTTCCATCCGCAAGGTGTTCAACCAGGGCCGTACCAACGAGTACTGGGCCCTCAACGGCATCGACCTGCACATCGAAGCCCGGCGCGTGACCCTGCTGCGCGGGCCCAGCGGTTCGGGCAAGACCACGCTGCTGACGATCCTGGGCTGCCTGTCGCGGCCCACGGCCGGGCGCGTGTCGCTGAACGGCGAGGACATCTCCGGCCTGCCCGAGAGGTTCCTCACCGACATCCGGCGGCGCAGCTTCGGTTTCGTCTTCCAGCAGTTCAACCTGATCAAGGGGCTGTCGGCGCTGACCAACGTGATGCTGCCCACGTTTCCCAGCGGCCGCCCGCATCGCGAGGTCAAGGACAAGGCCGAGCGGCTGCTCGACCGTTTGAAGCTGGGCCACCGGGCGGCCGCCAACGTGGAGTGGCTGTCGGGCGGCGAGCAGCAGCGGGTGGCCATCGCCCGCGCGCTCATCAACGACCCCGCGGTGGTCATCGCCGACGAACCCACCGCCAACCTGGACACTGCGCTGTCGCGCCAGTTCATCGCCATGCTCGAAGAACTCAGCGACGAAGGGCGCACGGTGATCCTGACCAGCCACGACCCCCTGCTGGTGGAGGCGCAGGCCGTGCACCGGGTGGTGTCGATGCGCGACGGCAGGCTGGGCGAGCCGTGATCTTCCAGCCCGCCATCCTGGCCTTGCTCGCGGCGTCGGCGCTGGGCCTGCTGATGCTGCTGCTGTGCATGCCGTTTGCCTGGGAGGTGATGCGCCACTGGGACATCCGCAGCGGCTCCGAGCGGCAGCTGCAGCTGGAGCGCAGGACCTACCTGTTCTCGACGCTGGTGACCTTCGTCATGGCGCTGCAGATCGGCGCGCTGCTGCTGTTCATCTTCAACGCCGACCGCATGGCCGTGATGTTCGTGGGCGCCATGTGTGCCGTGGGCACGCTGCAGGCCAACGACTGGGGCTTCCCGGCGCTGGGTGCGCAGATCGGCATGTTCTTCCTGGCAGCGACGTGGCTGCAGATCAACCAGGTCGACAACCAGGCGCGCAACTATCCGCTGGTGCGCGTCAAGTACGCCCTGCTGGCCTTGCTGGCGCCGGCCATGGCCGCGGTGCTGGCGCTGCAGTGGCAGTACTTCGCCAACCTCAACGCCGACGTCATTACCTCGTGCTGCGGCAGCCTGTTCTCGGGTGAGAACAAGAGCCTGTCGGGCGACATCGCGGCACTGGCGCCGCGGCCGGCCATGGCGCTGTTCTACGGCAGCCTGGCCGTCACCATCGCCAGCACGGTTTACTTCGTGCACAGCGGGCGCGGCGCCTGGCTGGCCGCGACGGCCACCGCCGTGAACTTTGCGGCCGGCCTGACCGGGATCGTGTCCTTCGTCTCGCTCTACGTCTACGAGCACCCGCACCACCACTGCCCCTTCTGCCTGCTCAAGGACGAGTTCCACTTCCTGGGCTATGCGCTCTACGGCCCGCTCTTCCTGGCCACCGCCTGCGGCCTGGGCCTGGGGGCCATCCAGGCCTTCGCGCGGGTGCCGGGCCTCACGCAGGTGATCCCGCGCGCCTCGGCCAGCCTGGCGCGGGCCGCCCTGGTGGGGCATGTCCTGTTTGCCGCCATCGCCACCGTGCTGGTCTGGCGCTCATCGTTGATCCTGCTCGAGTAGGGCGGGTCGACCCCTTCAACCCCGTCAAGCAAAGGACCTCGAAATGGATCGAAGACTCGCAATCTCGCTGCCGGCCCTGTTCGGCTCGCTGGCAGCCGCGGGCAGCGCCTCGGCGCAGGGCAGCGCCACGACCGATGGCACGCCCGCCCAGTTCATGCCCAAGCGGCCCGCCGATGCGGCGGCACAGGTCAACGACATCGAGAAGTTCCCGAAGTGCCCGTACTGCGGCATGTCCAGGCGGCAGTTCCACCACGCGCGCATGCTCGTGCAGTACAGCGACCACCTGGCCGACGGCACCTGCTCGCTGCACTGCGGCGCCATCAGCCTGTCACTGAACATCGACCGCGAGCCGGTCGCGATCTGGGTCGGCGATAACGCCGCGGCCGACGAGGTGAAGCCGCTGGTCGACGTCGGCAAGGCGAGCTTTCTCGTCGGCAGCAAGCTGGCCGGCGTGATGACCGGCAACAGCAAGGTGGCCTACGGCGACCCCGCCGCGGCCAACGCCGCGCGCGCCGCCAACGGCGGCGAGGTCGTCAAGTTCGAGCAGGCGCTGCTGGCGGCCTACACCGACATGGCGCAGGACGTGAGCCGCATCCGCAAGAACCGCGAGGAGCGGCGGCGCCGTGCCATGGAGCAGAAGTCTTGAGCCAGGGGCCGGCCTGCGCGCAGCGGCGGGCGCTGTGCCTGGCGCTGGCCGGCGTGGGCCTGGTCGCGCCCGCCTGCGCGCAGGCGCTTGCCGCACCGCCGCCGCCGGGCGCGCGCGATCTGTGCCCGGTGTGCGGGATGATGGTCTCCAAGTACCCCCACTGGGTGGCCACCATCGTCTGGAAGGACGGGCACAGCCATCACTTCGACGGGCCCAAGGACTTGTTCAAGGCGCTGCTCAATCTCGGCAAATTCATCCCGGGGCATCGCAGCGAAGACGTGGCCGGCGTCTTCGTCACCGAGTTCTACGGCCTCAAGCGGATCGATGCGCGCAAGGCCTGGTTCGTGCAGGGATCCGACGTGCTCGGCCCGATGGGCAACGAACTGGTCCCGCTGGCCAGCGCCGAGGACGCGGCGGATTTCCGCAAGGACCACAAGGGGCGGCAGATCCTGCACTTCGATCAGGTCACGCCGGCGCTGATCCAGAGCCTGGACGCAGCCAAACCCTGAGCCCGCAGGCGTTCAGGCGGCCGACCAGTCCTCGCCTGCGCAGCGCGCAGCGCCTTCGGCCTGCAGCTTGAGCAGGTGCGCCAGCAGCGAGCGCGCCGCCACCGGGTGGATCGCGGTCGGCACGTCGTCGTAGACACGCGCCAGCAGCGCCGTGACGCTGGCCGAGCCGACGTCGCGCAGCACCTGCAGCACGCGTGCCTCGCGCCGCAGCCGGTGGGCAATCAAAGCGCGCACGGCCTCGTGCGGCGCGCCCACCAGGAAGCCGTGGCCCGGCGCCAGCCAGTGCAGGTCCAGATCGAGCAGCGCGCGCAGCGCCGCCAGGTAGGCCGCCATGTCGCCGTCGGGCGGGTTGATGACCACGGTCGAGCCCTGCATCACATGGTCGCCGGTGAACAGCGTGTGCTCTTCCTCCAGCAGATAGCACAGGTGGTTGGAGGCATGGCCGGGCGTGTGGATCACGCGCAGCGTGGCGCCGTCGGCCAGCGCCAGACGCTCACCGCCTTGCAGCAGTTCATGCGGCGCGA
Source organism: Rubrivivax sp. (assembly GCA_022842305.1). Lineage (GTDB taxonomy): Bacteria > Pseudomonadota > Gammaproteobacteria > Burkholderiales > Burkholderiaceae_C > Rubrivivax. The sequence continues at coordinate 6,875 of JALHPY010000049.1, read as the reverse complement.
AGTGCTCGTCCTGCCATGGGGGATGGTCGGCCACGCGGCCCAGCACCGGCGCGCCCGTGGCCTGCGCCAGGGCGCGCGCGCCGGGCGAATGGTCGCGGTGCGTGTGCGTGACCAGGATGCGCCGGATGCCGCCGTCGGCCGCATGCAGCAAGGCCTGCAGGTGCTGATCGCTTTGCGGGCCGGGGTCTATCACCGTCCAGTGGCCGGGTTCGCCCACCAGGTAGCTGTTGGTGCCCGGGCCGGTCATGGGGCCGGGGTTGGGCGCGGTGACGCGCAGGATGCGCGGCGACAGGCGCACCGCATGGCCGGCGCGCAGTTCGCTCCAGACATCGCCGCGGCCTTCGGGGTCCAGCCGGCCGACCTCGGCATAGGGCAGTTCGTGCGGCAGCAGGATGCGCCGCCCGCGCGACGAGGCCGAGATGCGCGGCATCATCAGCCGGATCTCGCGCCGCGTGGCGGCCTCGGCCAGGGCGGCGTCGGTGCTGTCGAAGCGTGCCAGGTCCTGCAGCGTGTGGCGCGTCACTGGCAACAGCGTCAGGCCGCGCGCCGGGTCGAGTGCGGCGCGGGGCGTCAGCCACATCAGTTCCAGCGCCTCACCCAGATCGGCCTGCGCCACCTGCCCGACCGGCTCACGGGCGATGAAGAAGCGCGTGTCGAAGCGCTTGGCCACGCCCGGCGGCGTGAGCCAGTGGCCGTGGTAGCTCAGCGCCGCGGCGTCCAGGCGCAGGCCGGCGGCGTCGCACAGCTCGGCCATCGAGGCGCTGCCGTCCTGCAGCCGGTCGCGCCAGGGCTGCAGCGCGGCCAGGTCGAAGTCGCCTTTGGCCAGCAGCAGGCCCACTTCCTCGAAGGTCTCGCGCAGCGCCGCCACCACGTAGTCCAGGCCGCCTTCGGCCAGGCCCAGGCGCGCGCTCCAGGCGGCGTCATCGACGCAGTCGCTGCCCTCGCACAGGCCGTGCGCCAGGCGGTCGCGCGCGTCGAGCACGCCGCCGGGGAAGACCGCGGCGCCGCTGCGCAGATCGCCGTCGCGCTCGGCGCGGCGCAGCATCAGCACCTCGGGGCCGTCGGCCGTATCACGCAGCAGCAGCAGCGATGCGGCGCAGCGCGCGCCCGCGGCCGGCGTGTAGGTCGACGTGTGGGGCGACGTGGGCTGCGGCGGGTTCAGCGCGGTGCTCCGGCGGCCAGCAGCGCCGCGATCTCGGCCTCGGACAGGCCGGCCTCGCGCAGCACCTCGGCCGTGTGCTGGCCGTTCTCGGGCGCCGGGCGCGGCATGGCGGCCGGTGTGCGGTCGAAGCGCGGCGCGGGGCCGGGCTGCAGCACGCCGTCGACTTCGACAAAGGCGCCGCGGGCCTGCGCATGCGCGTGCGACGGCGCCTCGGCCAGGCTCAGCACCGGGGCGAAGCAGGCGTCCGTGCCTTCCAGCCGCGCACACCATTCGGCGCGCGGGCGCTGGCGCAACGCGGCGGCGATTGCCCCGCGCATCTCGGGCCACAGGCGGCGGTCGTACTGGCGCTGCACGAAGCGCGGCTCCAGCGCCAGCGCCTGCGCCAGCAACGCAAAGAACTTGGGCTCGAGCGCGGCCACGCTGACCCAGGCGTCGTCGGCGGTCTGGTAGCAGGCGTAGAAGGGCGCGCCGCCGTCCAGCAGGTTCTGGCCGCGCGGCTCGTTCCAGCTGCCGCCGGCGCGCAGGCCGTGAAAGATGGAGGCCAGCGCCGAGGTGCCGTCGACCATGGCCGCATCCACCACCTGGCCGCGGCCCGAGCGCTGGCGCTCGAACAGCGCGGCCAGCACGCCGAAGGCCAGGAACATGGCGCCGCCGCCGTAGTCGCCCACCAGGTTGAGCGGCGGCAGCGGCGCACCGCCGGCCGGGCCGATGGCGTCCAGCACGCCGGTCAGCGCGATGTAGTTCAGGTCGTGCCCGGCCGCGCTGGCCAGCGGCCCGGTCTGGCCGAAGCCGGTCATGCGGCCGTAGACCAGCGCCGGGTTGCGCGCCTGGCAGTCGGCCGGGCCCAGGCCCAGGCTTTCGGTGACGCCGGGGCGCAGGCCCTCGATCAGCGCATCGGCGCCGTCGGTCAGGCGCAGGCAGGCCTCGCGCCCGGCGGCCGACTTCAGGTCCAGCACCACCGAGCGCCGCCCGCGCGCGTTGACATCGTGGCGGCGGTCCATGGCCAGGCCCAGGCCGCTGGGCACCGGCCGGTCGACACGGATCACGTCGGCGCCCAGATCGGACATCAGCATGCCGGCCAGCGGCACCGGGCCGATGCCGGCCAGTTCGATGACGCGCAGGCCTTGCAGGGGGCCAGTCATGTCAGTACCGCCCGGCCGTTCCGAAGGTACTGACGGCCCCCTCGGGGGGCAGCGAGCGAAGCGAGCGTGGGGGCTTCATTTCAATGTCCGTCGTCGACGATGTGCCTGCGCGCACGGCGCACGGCCAGGTAGACCACGGCGGCCACCACCGGCACCGCCAGACCCATGGTCAGCTCGGCGTCCAGCGGCGCGCCGGCCGCCTTCAGGCCCTTGGACAGATAGCCCACCAGGCC
>JALHPY010000049.1:0-4238 GCA_022842305.1 Rubrivivax sp. | reverse complement strand
CGGCGCACGGCCAGGTAGACCACGGCGGCCACCACCGGCACCGCCAGACCCATGGTCAGCTCGGCGTCCAGCGGCGCGCCGGCCGCCTTCAGGCCCTTGGACAGATAGCCCACCAGGCCCACCAGGTAGTAGGCGATGGCCGCCACCGACAGGCCTTCCACCGTCTGCTGCAGGCGCAATTGCAGGCGCGCGCGCCGGTTCATGGACACCAGCAGCGCCTGGTTCTGCTGCTCGCGCGCGATGTCCACGCGCGTGCTCAGCAGCGCGCTGGCCTGGGCCACGCGCTCGGACAAGTCGTGCAACCGCGACGACACCGTCAGGCAGGTGGCCACCGCCGGCTCGAAGCGCCGGGACATGAAGCCGCCTATGGTGGACAGGCCGGCGATGCGCGTCTCGCGCAGCTCGGCGATGCGCGTGCGCACCAGCTCGGCATAGGCGCGGCAGGCGCCAAAGCGGAACTGGCTGGCGGCCAGGCCGCTCTCGACCTCGGCCGCCAGCCGCGTGAGCTCGTGCAGCAGCGACTCATCGGCGCCTTCGTCGCGCGCGATGCCGTCGGTGAGCGTCGCCAGGGCCTTTTCGATGGCCACGATGCGCGGCGCCTGGCGGCGCGCGATGGGCAGGGCCAGCAAGGCCATCATGCGGTAGGACTCGATCTCGAACAGGCGCTGCACCAGGCGCCCGGCCGCGCGCGCTTGAAACCCGCGACGACCCAGCACCAGGAAGCGCGAGAAGCCGTCGGCGTGGATGCGGAAATCGGTGTAGACCTGGGCATCGCCATCGGCGGTCTCGGCGCCCACCACCAGGTGGTCCTCGAAGTGGCGTGACAGCTCGGCATCGTCGGGCGGCTGCGGCGGCGCCTCGACCAGCACCGCGTGGGCCGACATCAGCGTCAGGCCGGGCAGGCCACTCAGCCAGCCCTCGGGCAGCAAGGCCGCGGCGGGCTCGGCGAAGGGTGTGCGTTCGGCACCGGGAGCGACCAGGGTCCAGGACGAGAACTCGCCGTGACGCTCCCACTTGACGCGCAGGCCGCCCAGCCGGGCGCTGAAATGCGTGGCGTCGCGCGACGGGCCTGGCACGGCATGGCGCTCGCACAGACGCGCCAGGTGGGCGCTTTCGCGCTCGCGTTCGTCGGCATCCACGAGCAGCGCCAGGTAACTGGCACGTGACGGGGTGGGCAGGGCCTCGGGCGGCCGTGCATGCACTTCCTCGGCCAGCGAAAAGCGCTCGGGGTGGTCTTGCGGCAGCAGGCTCACGGGCGCGGGCCGGGCGCTGCCGGCGGGTCTTGGAACAAGGGAGCGGACGACATGGTGGGCGGCTGTTGCCACGGTGGCCAGGGGCCGGGGCAGTATATCGAGCGCATCTTTCACACGGCCCCGCCGCAGCCGCACGCCGACGCCTGCCTACACTGCGCGGCGATGAACAAGCCTGCACCCCCCACCCTGGCCGCCATCGCTGCCGCCGCCGATCTGATCGCCCAGGCCGATGCCCTGCTGGTGGGCGCCGGCGCCGGCATGGGCATCGATTCGGGTCTGCCCGACTTTCGCGGGCCCGGCGGCTTCTGGAAGGTCTACCCGGCGCTGGGCCGGCAAGGCCTGGACTTCGAGCAGGTGGCCAGCCCGCTGACCTTTGAGCGCAGCCCGGCGCTGGCCTGGGGCTTCTACGGCCACCGCCTGGCGCTGTACCGGCGCACGCGCCCGCACCCCGGCTTTGCGCTGCTGCGCCAGTGGGGCCAGCGCCTGGACAAGGGCTGCGCCGCGTTCACGTCCAACGTGGACGGCCATTTCCAGGCCGCCGGATTCGAGCCCGAGCGCGTGACCGAGTGCCACGGCTCCATCCACCACCTGCAGTGCACGCGGCCTTGCAGCGATGCCATCTGGCCGGCCGACGCCTTCGTGCCCGACGTGGATGAAGCCAGCTGCACCCTGCGCAACGCCGCCCCCACCTGTCCGCACTGCGGCGCGCTGGCACGGCCCAACATCCTGATGTTCGGCGACGGCGCCTGGGTCGGGCACCGCAGCGACGAGCAGGACGCGCGCCTGATGCAATGGCTGCAGGGCACGCGCCGGTTGGTGGTGCTGGAGATCGGCGCCGGCACGGCCGTGCCTTCGGTACGCTTCTTCAGCCAGGACCTGCTGCGCCGTCACGGCGCCACGCTGATCCGCATCAACCCGCACGAGCCGGCGGTGCAGCGACCGCAGGACGTGGCGCTGGCCGGGCCGGCGCTGGCCACGCTGTTGACCATCGATGCCCGATGGAGCCGGCCCTGAGGCCGGCCCGCCGCTGCCTCAGTCGGCCGCGAAGCAGTAGAACAGGCCGGCGCCGCCGCTGGCCTTGAGCTGGTCCATGCTGCAGCCGCGCGACTGGTGCGACGAGTTCCACGACAGCGCCCAGGGATCGGTGCTCAGGCCGGTGCGGTCGTGGTGGCCGACGATGGCCGCGCCGTCACCGCTTTGCGTCCAGTTGCCGCAGGTCATGTTGGGGTTGGGCGACAGCGCCGTGCCATCGGGGCGCGAGCCCGTCAGCACGTCGTGCATGTTGGGCGTGTCGCCGCGGCCGTTGACGACGGCGCCGGTCTCGGTCAGCGCCGTGACCTTGGTGATGTTGTTGCCGTTGTGCAGATCGGCGACGTTGGCCGCGATCAGCACGCCCTTGGCGTTGTACCAGGGGCCCTTGCCGATGCGGTCGCGCGCGTGCACGGCCGCGGTGGTCTGGACGGCGCTGTTGCTGAGGTAGGCGCGCCACTGGCGCTTGCCGGCCCCGGCCGTCATGGCCAGGTTCTGGCAATGCGCGTCGGCGCCGGTCAGGCCACCGAGGTCGGCACCCTTGCCGGAACCTACGCTGGTGACGAAGAAGCTCAGAGGGCCGGTGGACGGCACGGTGGCGCAGCCGGCCAGCAAGGCGACGGCGGCAACGGCGGTGGTGCGGGCAACGATTTGGATGGGACGCATCTCAGACTCCTGGGTGACGACGGCGCGATGACACGACAAGCCGACGCGCTTGGCTGCTCGGGATTACCCGCAAAACCCGTTCATCAAGCCGTCAGCAACCCGGCCACGCGTTCGCGCAGCCGCTCGGGCGTCACCGCTGTCGGCGCCAGCGCCGGCCCGGCCACCAGCCCAACGCGGCTGAGGTGGACAATACCTTCCGCTGGCTGCCCAACGGCCCGGTGATGGAGTTCTTTCGCCGCCACGCCATGGGCGACTTCTTTGACGGCGGCTTCGACGGCGCGGGCGAGATGCCGACCCTGGTGCACGGCCAGATCAGCCCGGCACATGCGGCGCTGTTCAACGACCGGCAGCAGCGCCTGGCACAAGACTTCGCGCAGCAGCAACTCGCCGACCAGAAGCTGCCGCCGGGCGACCGCCAGGCCTACACGCTGGTGATCAGCATGCGGTCGTGGCTGTTCGCGCCCTTCCGGGCGCTCTTGCGCCCGGAATCCCCTGAGAACCGGGCGCTGCTCAGGCCGCCGCCGGGCTGAGCGCCTCGCGCAGCGCCGCCCCGCACAGGGCCACGGCCGAGCGCGCCTCGGCGAGCACCTTGCTCATGGTGATGAAGCCGTGGATCTGACGCTCGAAGCACACGTACTGCGCGGGCGTGCCGGCGGCCGACAGCGCGTCGGCGTACTGCCGCCCTTCGTCGCGCAGCGGGTCGTAGCCGGCCGTCAGCACCAGCGCCGGCGGCAGCCCGGCGTGGCTGGCCGCCAGCAGCGGGCTGGCGCGCCAGTCGGTCCACTGCGCCACTTCAGGCAGGTAGTGGCCGCGGTAGTAGGTGATGCTGTCGGCGGTGAGCAGGTAGCCCTGGCCACAGGCCTGGTGCGACGGTGTGCCGGCACGCTGGTCGGTAGCCGGGTAGATGAGCAGCTGATAGGCCGGCAGCGGCTCGCCCGCGTCGCGCAGCGCCAGACACACGGCCGCGGCCAGATTGCCGCCGGCGCTGTCGCCACCCACGGCCAGGCGCGCCGGGTCCAGGCCCAGCGCCGCGGCCTCTTGCCGCAGCCAGCGCGTGGCCTCCAGGCAGTCGTCGAAGCCGGCCGGAAAGGGATGCTCGGGCGCCAGCCGGTAGTCCACCGAGACCACGCTGGCGCCGCTGGCCAGGCACAGCTGGCGGCACAACACATCGTGGGTTTCCAGGTCGCCGATGACCCAGCCACCGCCGTGGAAGTACACCAGCACCGCCTCGCCGCCCACCGCCGGCCGGTACAGGCGCAGCGGCACGCCGCCCGCGCTGCGCAGCGCGCG
>JALHPY010000048.1 GCA_022842305.1 Rubrivivax sp. | reverse complement strand
GCTGAGGCGGCGCGGGTGGGCGCTGGGGCTGGGCGGCGGGCTGGGGCGGCTGCGCCACCGGTGCGGGCCGCACGAGTACATCCTGCGGTGTGCCGCGCTGGCGTTCGCCCGGGGTGCGCGGCTGGTCGGGTTCGGAATGGCGCTCGCGCCGCTCGGGCACGGCGCGCGGCGGTTGCGGGGGCTGCTGCTGGGGTTGCTGCGGCTGTGGCTGGGCCGCGGGCGGGCGCGGCTGACGCAGGTCGACCACGCCGTCCCGGTCGCGTTCACCCCGGTCACCACGGTCGCCGCGGTCAGCACGGTCACCGCGGTCACCACGGTCACCACGGTCACCGCGCTCACGCGGGATGTTCCCCACATCCGGGACGGGGCGGCGTTCGCGTGGCTGCTGCGGCACCACCACGACCTCGCGCACCGGCGGCGCCAGCGGGCTGAGCGGGCCCACCGGGCGCTGGCGGCTGCGGTCGTCGATGGCGGCGCGGCCGACCGGCTGACGCTGTACCAGCACGTCGCGCGGCACGGCGGTCACGCCGCCAGGCACCCCCTGGTTGCCGTACATGATGGGGCCGGTGGGCACCTGGGCCGGCGGGCGGCGTTCGCCCGGGCGCGGCCGGTAGTAGTTGACGCGTTCTTCGTGGCGCTTGCTGCTGCGGTACCAGGGCCGATAGATCTCGCGCGGCGCCAGCGGCACCCAGGCCACGGCCGGCCCGCCCAGGTTGATGTTGACGCTGAAGTTGGGCCCGCCCACCCAGGCCACCAGGGCCGGGGCGTAGACCGGGCGCGCGACATAGTCGCCCGGGTACCAGGCCCAGCGGTTGCGCCAACTCACCCAGCGGCCGTAGTGGAAGGGCGCAAAGCCCCAGGGCGCGTCGTCCACCCAGGTCCAACCCCAGGGTTGCACCCAGGCCCAGCGGCCGTAGCGGTAGGGCGCCCAGTCGGCCGGTACGCTGCTGGGCGTCCACACGTTGCCGTACTCGGGGTGCTGTTCCCAGCGGCCGTGGCGGTCCAGCTCTTCGGCGCCGGTCATCTCGGGCGAAACGTACTGGGCCGAGGCGCTGCGTTCCTCGCGCCGGTCTTCGCTGGCAATCCACGCTGCAAAGCCATCTTGCTGCGGCGCCATGAACTGCGAGCGCAGCAGGCCGCGCCCCGAGCCTTCGCGCCACAGCTCGACGCGCTGGCCGGTCTCGACGGTGAAGCCGTCGCGATCGTCCACGCGCAGCGCGCCGCGCAGCGCCGTGGCGTAGGTGCTGTCGTCGATGCGGTCCAGCCGGTACAGGCCCGAGCGCAGCGGCTGCAGGCTGGCTTCGGCGGTGTTGAGCTCGATCTCGGCGGCCTTCTGCCGCGCGCGCACGTTCAGTGCCAGGCTGCCGCGGTGCAGGCGCAGCACGATGCGCTCGTCGTCGATGCGCGTCAGTTCGAGCTCGGTGCCCTCGGACAGCCGCACCACGGTGGACCCCACGCGCAGTTCGGCGCTGGTGCGGGCGCCGGTGGACAGGCGGTCGCCGCTGGTCAGCGGGCGGTTGCGTTCGGCGTCGACCCACTGGCCCTGCTCTTCGTCGTACCACGAGACCTCGCCCTGCAGTTCGGACAGGCGGCCCACGCGCCCCGGCGGGTCTTCCTGCGCGAAGGCCGGGATGCCGGCCCAGGGGGTGACGAAGAGGGCCAGTGCGGCCAGCCAGGCGCGCATGCGCGCCGACGTGAAGTTGATAGCCATAGGCCCTCAACGGTACAGCGTTGCGCGGCGCCTACCGGCGCGCGTGTAAAGCAGCGTTACTGCGGGTCCGAGCCCGGCAGGTCCAGGTTGGTCTTGGACAGCTTGCGCTGCAGCGTGCGGCGGTGCATGCCCAGGGCGCGGGCGGTGGCCGAGATGTTGCTGTTGTTCTGCGCCATCACGCGGGCGATGTGCTCTTGCTCGAGTCGCGGCACGGCCATCGAGTCCTCGGCTTCGCTGCCAGCGATGCCGCAGGGCGCCTGCTGGTTCTTGAGCGCGCAGGCCACGGTCTCGCCGTCCACCGGTTTGCACAGGTAGTTGGTGGCGCCCAGCTTCACCGCCTCGATCGCCGTGGCGATGCTGGCGTAGCCGGTGAGCACGACGATGGACGTGGCCGGGTCGGCCGCGTGCAGCGCGCGCACGATGTTCAGGCCCGAGCCGTCGGGCAGGCGCAGGTCGACGATGGCGTATTCGGGCGGGCAGCGCTCGATGCGCTGGCGCGCCTCCTCGATGCTGTGGCAGATCTCGACCACATAGCCGCGCCGGCTGAGCGAGCGCGACAAGGCCTCGGCCAGCATGAGGTCGTCTTCCACCAGCATCAGTGAAGGCCCGTCGGAATCGAGCAGCTCAGCCATCGGCCAGGTTCCTCTTGCGCAGCGCGCTCAGGGGCACGCAGATGCTGGCCACGGCACCGCCCTCGGGGGCGTTGCTCAGTTGCAGCCGGCCGTGGAGCCGGTTGATCGTGACCTGGGTCAGGAACAGGCCCACGCCGCAGCCTTCGCCGGGTGGTTTGCCGGTGACGCAGGCCTGGCCCAGCCGGGCCGCCAGCTCGGGCGGGAAACCCGGGCCGCGGTCGCTGACGACCAGGTGCAGGTCGCGCTCGTCCCAGGCCACGCTCAGGCACACGTCCAGCGGCGACACATAGGCGGCATTGCTCAGCAGGTTGATCACCGCCTGCTGCAGCGCCATGTCGGCCACGATCTGCGGTGGCGGCGGCGCGGATGCGAATTCCAGCCGCACCTGGGCGCCCGGGCGCATGGTCTGGAAGCGCCCGACCACGGCCTCAAGCAGGCGGTCGGCGGGCACCGGGTCGTCGCCGGCCATCCAGGTGTCGCCGGCCAGGCGCAGGCTGTCCAGTGACTTGAAACAGGCGCCAAGGCTGCCCTGCAGCAGTGCCAGGCTGCGCTGCAGCTCGGGCTGGTGGGCGTGGTCCTGGCGCAGTTCGCCTACCACGGTGGAGATGGTGCTCAGCGGTGTGCCCAGTTCGTGGGCCGCGCCCGCGGCCACCGAGCCCAAAGCCACGGCGTAGCCGGCGCGCAGCTCGCGGTCGCTCATCTCGGTCAGGCGGCGCTGGGTGCGGCGCAGGCTGCTGCTGATGTGCACCACGAAGTACGACAGCAGGCCGGCCAGCAGGGTGTGGTTGATGAAGCCGCCCACCGTCTGCAGCCGTGCCAGCATGGCCGCGTCGCCGGGCAGCGGCAGGTAGACGATGCTGATGAGCCAGAAGCAGCCCACGCCGAAGAGCGTGGTGCGCAGCACGCGCACCGCAGGCAGCGAGGTGGCGGCCACCACCATGGGCAGGAAGAACATGTCGTGGAACGGGTTGCCGGCGCCGCCCGAGGCGCCCAGCAACAGGCCGAGCACGACGATGTCCAGGAGGATCTCGTTCGTGAAGCGCTGGTCCGACAGCCCGCCGTGGCGGCGCAGCCGGATCAAGGCCAGCATGTTGAAGGCCGCGAAGGGTGCCACGCCGAAGGTCAGCGCGGTGATGCACAAGTGGCTTTCGGGCCACCAGTTCAGCCCGGCCAGCGCCGCGGCCATGCCCAGGACGGCCAGCACGCGCGATGTCACCAGCAGCCGCTGCTCGCGCCGCCAGCAGCGGCTGCCGCCGGTCTGTGCCGCGGCGTCGCGCCCGGCCGCCGTGGCGGCGGCGTCAGCCGCGTCCAGCGCCGACCCAGCAGTGCCCACCGGCAAGAGCCGCTGTTCCCAGCTGGCAATCCACTTCGACAGGCGTTTCATTGGTCGTGGGCAAGTAGCAAAACGCGAACCCGGTCCGAGCGTATCGACTCCAGGGCATTGCGCGCTGGCCTGGCCAGGTTGCGGCGCGCCATTTTGCGCAGGGTGCGGGTCTTGCCGATGCCTGGGAAAAGGGCTGCTTTGGGCGGCATTTCGGGGAGCCGACGGCACCCGCTGCGGCACACCCGGCCGGCCGCCGGCCGTTCCCGAAATCGAGACGCGGTTCGCCTCGGCTTTCCAGGGCTGGCAATGGTCGCTGCGCTCATGCCTTGGGTGGAAACTTGCCCAGCTTGCGCTGCAGCGTGCGGCGGTGCATGTTCAGCGCCCGCGCGGCGGCCGAGACGTTGCCGTCCAGGTTGTTGAGCACGCGCTGGATGTGCTCCCATTCGAGCCGGTCCACCGACAGCGGCCGCTCGGCCGGCGTGACATCGCCGCTGGGGCCCTTGTAGCCGAAGGCGGCCACGATCTGGTCGGCCGTGGTCGGCTTGGTCAGGTAGTAGGTGGCGCCCAGCTTGATGGCGTCCACCGCGGTGGCAATGCTGCCGTAGCCGGTGAGCACGATGATGTTGGTGTATTCGTCGGCGGCCTTGAGCTGCTCGATCAGCTTGATGCCCGAGATGTCCGACAGGCGCAGATCCAGCAGCGCGTATTCCGGGGGGGCCGCGGCAATGCGGCGCAGCGCCGTGGCGCCGTCGTGGGCCACTTCGACCGCGAAGCCGCGCGCTTCGAGCGCGCGTGCCAGCACCTGGCTGAAGGTGACGTCGTCGTCCACCAGCAGCAGGCTGGGGCGTTCAGGCTGCGGAAGTGTCATCTACCGCCTCTCTTTTGTCTTCGATCAGGATGGAGCGCAGGGGCAGCAACAGTTCGGCGCGCGCGCCGCCTTCTGGCAAGTTGCCCAGTGACAGCCGCCCGCCCAGGCGCTCGAGCGTGGTGACGCTGAGCATCAGGCCCACACCCATGCCGCCGGCGGCGGCCTTGGTGCTGGTGGCGGGCCGGCCCAGGCGCTCCAGCACCTCGGCCGAAAATCCAGGCCCGCGGTCCATTACCGTCACGCGCAGCTCGCCCCCGCTCCAGCCGGCCGACACCTGCACGTGTTCGGGCGAGGCCTGGGCGGCGTTCTGAACCAGATTGGTGATGGCCTGGCGCAGCGTTTCCTCGGCCACGATGGTCGGGGGCGGCGTGCGGGTCTCCAGGGTGGACAGGATGGTGGCGCCCGGGTGCAGCGCGCGGACGCGCTCGACGATGCCGGCGATGAAGCGGTCCAGGCGCGCGCCGCTGGCCGATTCGGCGCGGCGCTGCCCGGCCGCCATGGCCAGGTTGGAAACGATGGTCTTGCAGCTGTGCACCTGGTCTTCGATGAGCTGCAGGTCGCGCCCGAGCACCTCGTTGCCGGCGTGCTCGCGCTTGAGCTCGGACACCACCAGCGCCACCGTGCCCAGCGGCGAGCTCAGCTCGTGCGCGTAGCCCGCGGCCAGGGCGCCGATGGCCACCACCGACTCGTTGCGCAACTGGGCCTCGCGCGCCTCGGCCAGGGCGGCCTCGCGCTTGCGCAGCGCGCCGTGCATGCGGTTCACGAAATAGGTGAGCAGCGCCGCGGTGAACAGGTAGTTGATCACCATGCCGTCCTCGTGCAGCTCATACACCTCGGTGTGGCCATGGGGGTGGAACAGCGCCACGTGGTGGTAGCGCAGCCAGACGTAGGCCAGCATGGTGGAGCCGGCGGTGACCCAGACCCAGCGCGGCCGCAGCGTCGCCGCGGTGATGGCCATGGGCACCACGAACAGCGGTGCGAACGGGTTGGTGGCGCCGCCGGTCAGGTAGAGCATGGCGGTGAACAGCGCGATGTCCAGGTGCGCCTGCATGAACAGTTCGAGCGGGCTGATGCGGGGCCGCTTGCTCAGGCGCCACCAGGTCAGCGCGGCCAGCAGCACCTCGAGCGCCAGCAGCGTCAGCACCGGCATCATGGGCACCTGCACGCCGTAGTAGCCCATGACCACGGCCAACGTGAGCGCCTGCGACACCGGCGTGAACACGCGCAGAAAGCCCAGCAGCCGAAGCCCCTGCAGCGGCCCGTCCGAAGGCGCGGGCAGCGCCCTCAGCGGGGCGGCGGGCGCGGCGCTTGCCGGTTGTTGTTCTGATGCGTAGACCACTGGGTTCCTAGGCGCGGCGGGGGGCCGCCGTTGCGTGAGCAGGACTGCCCCGACGCCGTTGCGGGCTGCGCGGTATTTGCCCTCCGCGAGAACCCTGCGACGAATCGCCGCAGGTGCAAGTCTGGTCGCTGGCGCGGCTCAGCAACTGAGCAAGGTCAAACCCGCACCAGATTGCGGCGCCCGCCAACCGGATGCGGCAATTGGCAGACAAATTACAAGGGTGGATTGACAAGGCGATCTCGCTTCGGGCCGGCAGGCGCCGGTAGCCGTTGCCACGTCTGTCGGTCACCGACAAGCCAATCCGGACCACTGTTGCCAAATGCGAACAGCTGCACCGGTACTTTTCCCGGAAACAAGCCCCCCAGCCTGAGTGCGACAACTCGTCGCAGGCTGGCGCGGATGGCGCGCAGAACCAAGCCCCCCGGCCGCGGTCCATGACACCGGCGTGCGGCGCCGCGAACGCAGTCAACACCCCAATTCTGCCGAGATCTCCCCGCAAGTCACTGATTTGTCTGGGCTGCATCGGCGTTGTCGGGAACCGGGGGCGTTGGAGGGCGGTGTGGGCTTGCGGGTGGCCACGAGGCTAACCCTGCGACAGCTCGCCGCAGGCCCCTGGTTTGGGTGCGACAACTTGCCGCGCGGCGGACTGTCGCATGTGACCATTTGCCACATTCTTACGAAGGGACACGCTCCCTAACATCCCCAAGGTCAGTGGTACGGGTGCGAGCTGGAGAGGGCCAAGAACCCTGTTTTGCAAGCACTTGCCACGAGCGCAAGGGTCGCTTCGAAGGTGAAAAGAGGCTTCTTGCCGTACCGGGTCCGCCAGGTCCCGGTCAGGCAAGCGGCTCCAAACCTCCAACGTTGCGGTGGGCACTTCAAGTGAATGGGGGGCTTCTTCATGAAGCATCTGGATTTACGGATAGACAGGCGCGGTCGGCGACAAGCCGGAATCACGCGCCCGAGCGCTTCGGCGTTCGCACTCATGATGGCCGCCAGCGGCATCATGTTCGCCACGGGGGAGGCCTCGGCGGCCATCACCTGTGCGCGCACGGTCACGGCCAACGTGGTCGTGATCGACCAGCCTTTCCTGAACAACCGGCTCGGTGCTTCCAACGTCAACGGCATGATGTTCGCGCTGCGTGAAGACGTGGTCGACATCAGCAGCAACAAGGGCGAAAAGGTCGGTGGCGTGCTCACGGCCGGCAACGTCAAGCTGCGCGACGACAAGCGTCCGCGTCCGCTGGTGCTGCGCGTGGCCGAGGGCGACTGCCTGACGGTCAACCTGGCCAACATGCTGAAGGTGCTGCCGAACGCGCGCAACTTCGTCGTCGACCGCGACGGCATCGGCAACGACCCCAACCCGGTCACCGCCGACGGCAACCCCCAGATCACCACCTCCGTGGACGAGCAGGTGCTCGACCGCCGCGTCAGCTTCCAGGCCACCGGCATGCAGCTGCGCGCCACGGGCGGCATCCTGAACGACGGCTCGAACGTCGGCGCCAATGCCTCCAGCCTGGTCAGCGTGGGTGCGACCCGCACCTACAACCTGTACGCCCAGAAGGAGCAGGTCTACCAGGTCATCAGCCAAGGCGCGCTGATCGGCTCGGATGCCAACCAGGGCAACACCGCCAACGGCCTGTTCGGCCAGGTCATCGTCGAGCCCAAGGGCGCGAAGATGTACCGCAACACGGTGACCGAAGAAGAAATGCGCCTGGCCACGCGCACCGCGTCGCGCACCAGCGCCTCGTGCCCCAAGCTCGGCGACGCCGTGCCCGGCTCGCGTACGCTGAAGTACTGCACCACGCTGGCCGGTCACCCGGTCATCAACTACGAAGCCACCTACCCCAACTCGGCCCCGTGGTCGACCGAAGGCAAGGCGGGCCTGCCCGTGCTGAACATGATCCAGGGCAACCGGATCGTGCACACCGAGGTTGACGCCATCGTCGTCGGCCCCAACGCCGACGGTACCTTCCCGGCCAGCACCTACCCGCTGGAATCCATCGGCAAGCGCAACCCGACCTACCCCAACCGTCTGGAGCCCTTCCGCGACTTCGCGCAGGTCTGGCACGACGAAACGGGCAATTCCCAGGCCTATCCGGGCTTCTACAACCGCGCCGGCTTCCAGCCGCCCGCGGGCCAGCCCATCGACCCGTTGACCACGGTGTTCGGCTACCTGCTCAAGGGTGTGCGCGACAAGTTCATGATCAACTACGGTTCGGGTGGCATCGGCACCGAGATCCTGTCCAACCGCCTGGGCGTCGGCCCCATGTACGACTGCCTGAACTGCGCGTACGAGGAATTCTTCCTCACCGCCTTCACGGTGGGCGAAGTGGCGCAGCTGGTCGACATCCCGGCCAACGCCGGTCTCGAGACCATCACGCCGCAGAACGTGCTGAACATCCTGCTGTTCCTGAAGAACGGCGCGCCCGCGCTGACCCCGGCCGAGCAGCAGTTCGTCGCCGCCATGGGCCCCAAGGCCACCAAGCCTTACTACCCCGCCGATCCGGCCAACGTCAACCACAGCTACATCGGCGACTTCGTCAAGTTCCGCAACACCCACAACGGTTTCGAGCAGCACGTCTTCCACCTGCACAACCACCAGTGGCTGTTCAACCCGAACGACGACAACTCCAACTACCTCGACGCCCAGGGCATCGGCCCCGGCATGGGTTACACGTATGAGATCGCCCACGGCGGTTCGGGCAACCGCAACCTGTCGGCCGGCGACGCCATCTACCACTGCCACTTCTACCCGCACTTCGCGCAGGGCATGTGGTACATGTGGCGTATCCATGACACGATGGAAACCGGCACCAAGCTGGCGGTTTCGGGCAACGGCTTCCACACCGTTCCCTTCGCGCTGAAGGACGGCACCCCCGCCCCCGGCTCACGCGCACTGCCCGACGGCGAACTGACCGTCGGCACGCCCATGGTCGCGGTCGTGCCGCTTCCCGGCAAGGGCCTGGCGCCCATGCCTGCTTCAGGCACCACCGTCGTCGCGGTCGACCGCAACGGCGCGGCGCCTGGCGGCACCTCCAGCCAGACCAAGCTCGACTACGCAGCCATCGCCGGCAAGGACGGCAAGTTCGGCACCGCCGACGACGTGAACCCGGGTTACCCGTTCTGGATCGCCGGCATCGCCTGTGAAGACGGCGGCACCTGCGAGCAAGGCATCGTCGGCCAGCGTCCGTCGACCCCGCCGCTGGACATGGTGACCAAGGCTGAAGCCATCGCCATGACCAACGCCGTGACCGGCGTCGAGCCCTACAAGAGCTACTCGGCCGCGATGAAGGCCAACTTCATCAACCTGGCCGGTGACTACAACCAGATGCACGGCGGTCTGCCGCGCCACGCGCTGCACGGCGTCGCCTCCGGCGGCATCGCTGCACCCACCATCGCCGGTATCGTGAGCCCGGTCGACCTGGTCAAGATCATGGCCCGCGCCAAGCCGGTGTTCTACCCCGAGGGTGGTACCGACGTGGAACGTGCCGCCATGGCCTTCCACTCGCGCGGCAACATCGCCAGCTTCAAGCAGAGCATGGCCGGTGCCGTGTCGACTGCTTCCTTCCGCGTGAACGCCAATCCGCCCGTCCCGGGCTCGGTGTTCAGCGACCCCTGCGTCGACGACGCCGGTGCGGCAGTCGCTTCCAACGGCACCAACCGCTGGAACAGCGCCAGCTACAGCGCGCCGCTGGTCAGCCTGGCCTCGGGCCCCTTCGGTGCCTACACCCCGCGCGTCTACAAGGGCGTCAACATCCAGTACGACGCCGTGCTGAACAAGGTGGGCTACCACTACCCGCAACAGCGCATCGTCTCCCTGTGGGAAGACGCGCTGCCGGTGATCGAGAAGACCAAGCCGGGTGAGCCGCTCGTGATGCGGATGAACACCTTCGACTGCACGATGTACCACCACACCAACCTCGTGCCGGAAACGTACGAGATGGACGACTACCAGCTGCGCACGCCGACCGACATCATCGGCCAGCACATCCACCTGCCGAAGTGGGACCTGACCACCACCGACGGTGCCGCCAACGGCTGGAACTACGAAGACGGCACCCTGGCCGCCGGTACCGTGCGCGAGCGCCTGCACGCCATCAACTGCTACAACGGCCACGCCAAGGAATGCTATTTCGGCGCCCAACCGGGCCCGGGTACCGGCCCCCTGATGCTGCCCGAAAAGCACGCGTTCTTCCCCGCCACCGGTCCCGGAAACGTGAACTGGCTGGGCGCGCGCACCACGCTGCAGCGCTGGATGGCCGACCCCATGCTGAACACCCAGCACGTGGATCGCGGCATCGGCATCATCTTCACCCACGACCACTACGGTCCGTCCACCTTCCAGCAAGTGGGTCTGTACGCCACGGTGCTGGTCGAGCCTGCCCGTTCGACCTGGAAGCACAGCGAAACCGGCAACCTGCTGGGCTGCGCCAATCCCGGTGGCGTGGCGCCGTTCTCGGCGACCGTCCTGGGCCAGGCCCCGCGCGACCAGCTGCCCAGCGGCTGCCGCAACGACGGTGGCCCGGTCTCTTGGCAAGCCGCCATCGAGACGGGTGACCTCGACGGTGACAACAAGAACGACAGCTTCCGCGAGTTCTACGTCGAGTACACCGACTTCCAGCACGCGTACGAAGCCGGCGTCTACGTCGGTGCCGGCCCGTTCGGCAACCAGAACGGCGACTTCGACGAGAAGGCCTACCTCGGCTTCTCGCCTGCGCTGCAAGGCCTGTTCTACCCTGAGCACCACGCCGCCCCGGCCGAGTTCCTGTTCCCGGCGTTCGCGCCCGGTGCCTCGCACTCGGACACCTTCCGCTTCGCGATCTCGCCGCCGCTGATCAAGCCGGTCACGCCGATCTTCCCCGACCTCACCATCGAGAAGTTCGTCACCCTGGCCAATGGCGCCCTGTCGTTCAGCCCCGTGCCCGGAGAAGACCCCCCTGGCGGCGCGGTGCGTGAGTGCATCCAGCGTCCCTGCCCGACCTCGATCGACTTCCTCGAGCCCGGCATGTTCGTCGTCAACTACCGCAACGAGCCGGGTGCCCTGCGCGTGTACGACCCCAGCAAGACCGGCTCCGATGGCAAGAGCGGCGCTCAGGCCGACGGCAAGGCTGGTGATCTGGCCTACGTGTTCTCTTCGGAGATCACCCGCGCCATTTCCGACCTGAACCGCATGCCCGGACTGGGCGACGTGGCCACCCCGCCCGCCGAGACCCGCGTGCTGCCGCCGACCAACATGGCGGTCACGAGCTTCCCGCCGCACATCAACGTGGCGGGCTTCGAGCAGAAGGACCCCTACACCCCGATGATGCGTACCTACTCGGGTGACCGCGTTCGCATCAAGGCGCAAGCCGGTGGTGACGAAGAAGAGCACAGCGTGTCGATCCACGGCATCAAGTGGCTCAAGGCGGGCTCGGGCTTCGGCCGTGCGCCCAACTCCGGCTGGGTCAACCAGTCGTCGGGTGGCATCTCCGAGCAGTTCGCGATGGCCTCGCCGGTCTTCATGGACTTCAGCCAGAGGCCCGGTACCGCTGATTACCTGTACATGATGGATGCTGTCCAAGACGGCGTCTGGCATGGCAACTGGGGCATCATGCGCAACTACAACACGCTGCAGTCCACCCTGCATGCGCTGCCCAACAACGTGCGCCCCGTGCAGCCGTTCAACCGCGTGCTGTTCCAGCCGGGTGACCGTTCGGTCTGCCCGCTGAATGCGCCGGTCAAGACCTTCAACATCACTGCCGTGGCTGCCAACCTGGCGCTGCCTGCCGTTCCCGGTGTGACCATCACGCCGACGGGCGACCAGCAACTGCGCGCTGGCACACCGAACCTGGAAGTTGGCCAACTGCCCACGGGCGTGGCCATCAGCAGCCTGCACGCTGGCGGCCCGCTCACGGGTACCGGCACGCTGGTCTACAACACCCGCACCACCCCGGTGACGGGCACGGCCCAGGGCATCACGGTCAACGAGACCGGCCCGCTGCACGACCCGACGAGCATGATGTACGTCATGAGCTCGGATCTGGACGCCAATGGCAAGCTCAAGGCCGGTGTCAAGGTCGAACCGCTGGTGATGCGTGTCAACGCCGGTGACTGCGTGCAAGTGACGCTGAACAACCGCCTGCCCGCCGTGGCCAGCGACCTGCCCAACTACAACGACACGCGCCACGCCAACAAGCGTGACCGCCTGCACCTCGAAGGCTCCACGGTCTTCGGCATCAACCATGTCCGTCCTTCCAGCGAAGTGGGCTTCCACACCCAGCTGCTGGAGTACGACGTGACCAAGTCCGACGGCATGAACGTCGGTATCAACCCGGTGCAGACCGTGGCTCCTGGCGGCCCCGCCCGGACCTACACGTACTACGCTGGCGACCTGCGCCTGGCCGAACTGCCTTCGGTCGGCAACCCGACCAGGAACAACCTCGACGCCGTGCTGGCGACCGCGATCGAATTCGGCCCGGTCAACATCCTGCCGGCCGACAAGTTCAAGCAGCCGCAGAAGGGTCTGTTCGGCCAACTGGTCGTGCACCCCCGCGGCTCGGTCGTCACCTACCCGGTGGCCGGCTCGCGCGCCACTGCTGACATCGCGGCTCCGGCCCTGGCGCAGCAAGTGACCAACATCCTGACCAACACGCTGCCGGCAACGACGGCGCAGAACTACCGTGACTTCGGTCTGGTGTGGCAGAAGATGATGAACTACCGTTATGCCTCGGGTAACGCCGTGCAGAACGAGTCCGAGGAAGGCCCGGGCATGCCCGAGAATCCCCCGCACACCATCATCAACGCCGCCAACTACGGTGCTGAACCGACCTTCTTCCGCCTGGGCGTCCCGCCGCTGTCGGCCGCTGGCAATGCACATTGCAGCCCGCCGTACACGGCACCCAAGCCTGCCAACCCGGCTGACCTGACCTGCTTCGGCTCGGTCCGCAATGCCGGTGACCTGTTCAGCAACAGCCTGACGGCTGGTGCCGATCCTCAAGTGCCGGTGTTCAAGGCTCTGCCGGGACAGCAGTTCCGCATCGGCCTGGTGCATCCGAACTCGAGCAACCGGGGTACGACCTTCATCCTGCACGGCCACGTGTGGCCGCGGGATCCGTTCCTGGCGCTCCGCCGCGACGCCGCGGGCTTCCCGACCAACGCCAACATCGACAACGTCGGTTCGGTGATCATCGGCGACAACCCGCTGCAGTTCTACATCGGTGCCCAGGAAAGCATCGTCGGCAGCGCTCACTACGTCATCAAGCCGACCACCGGCGCCGGTGGTGCTGACGCCGTCAGGGGTGACTACCTGATGCGCGACGCCGCGTCCGCCGGCATGGGCGGCGGTGCGTGGGGCATCCTGCGCGTCGGTCCGTAAGCGTGTAATCCTGCCGGGGGCAACCCCGGCCGGTGCAAATGGGTGCAGCTTTCACGGCTGCACCCATTCTTCTTTGGCAAGAATCAAATGTTGCGCAGTGGAACTCCGGCATGCTTGCCTTCTCACACCGTGCGGTCAGCGCCAGCCGGGCTCCATGCCCGCTGGGCGCTGACCGGACGGTGCCCCAGGCGCCACAGACTGCGGCCCTTCGGCAGGGCGATCCCGGTTCTATCTTTTCGGCCCCCCAGGGCTGCCCATCGGTTCAAGGAGCGAGTGTGAATACAGGCAAGCGATGGCTCATCGCAGGCGGCTTGGCAGCGGCGTGTGCCCTGGCCTTTGCGGCCGAGCAGACAGCAGCCACGGCTGAAGCGGCCAAGCCCAAGGTCCAGGCCAGCAACCGGCTGGTGAAGGACGGGGTGGTGATCGACTTCGAGGCCCGGTCCATCGAAGGCACCGAGCTGATGGAAGGCATGCTGTCCGAACTGAGCTTCAAGCTCACCGATGAGCGCACCGGCGCCCCGGTGCGCGGCAACCGCCCCGCCGCCTGGCTGGACGCCGGCGCCAACCTGCAGGCCCAGGCCGGCGGTTCGCAGCGCGAATGCGTGCAGAAGATCGGCCTGTACCTGAAGGGCGCCGTCGGCATCCGGCCGCTGGTCGACATGAACGGCTACTACCTGCTGGTGATGAACCGCGACGCCAGCATCACCGTCATCGACCCCATGATCTCGATGGCCGGCCGTACCAGCACGCTGACCGCGGTGCAGCTCAAGGGGCCGCCCATCGACTGGGTCAACAACGGCCAGCTCAAGCGCCTGTACGTGAGCATGCCCTCGACGGGGCAGGTGGCGCTGGTCGACACCGAGTCGTTCACCGTGGTGGCCAACATCGATGCCGGCGCCGAGCCCACGCGCCTGGTGCTGCAGCCCGACGGCCGCTACCTGTGGGTGGGCAACACCCCGCGTGGCCAGGAGGGTGGCGTCACCGTCATCGACGTGCGCGACAACAAGGTCGTGATGTCGGCCACCACCGGCCGCGGCCACCACGAGATCGCGCTGTCGTCCGACAGCCGCATCGCCTTCGTCACCAGCCGCGAGGAAGACAAGGTCACGGTGTTCGACACCGGCACGCTGAAGAAGATCAAGGACATCAAGGTCGGCGCCGTGCCGCTGTCGGTGGCCTATTCATCGCTTTCGCGCGCGGCCTATGTCTCCAACGGCAAGGACGGCACCATCAGCGTGATCGACGGCGAGAAGCTCGAGGTCGTCAAGACCATCCAGGCCAAGCCCGGCCTGGGCCCGCTGCGCTTCACCGATGACGGCCGCTGGGGCATGGTGGTCAACACGCTCGAGCACGTGGTCAACGTCATCGACCCGGGCTCCAACGAGATCATCCACAGCCCCAAGATGCAGGAGCAGCCCTTCCAGGTGTCCTACACCCAGGGCTTCGCCTACGTGCGCAGCCTGGGCAGCGAGCGCGTGAACATGATCAACCTCAGTTCGCTGGGCGTGGGCAAGGAGCCCATCGTGCAGAGCTTTGCTGCCGGCAGCTACCCACCCAAGATGGGCGGCGATCTGCCGCTGGCCGACGCCGTGGTGGCCGGCCTGGGCGAGGCCGCCGCCTTCGTGGTGAGCCCGGCCGACAACGCCACCTACTTCTACATGGAAGGCATGAACGCCCCCATGTCCAGCTACCCCAGCCGCGGCAAGTTCGCGCGCGCCGTGACGGTGGTCGACCGCAGCCTGCGCGAGACCGAGCCGGGCGTGTTCTCGGGCCGCTTCCGCATGCCGGCGGCGGGCCACTTCGACGTGGCCCTGTCGCTGGACCAGCCGCGCCTGGTGCACTGCTTTGCCACCGAAGCCAAGGTCAACCCGGGTCTCGAGGTGCTGCGCCAGCGCGTGGGCGTCGAGTACCTGCCGCAGCAGCGCCAGTTCAAGCCCAAGGAAACCGCCCAGGTGCGCTTCCGCATCATCGAAGGCACGGGCGAGCCCAAGGCCGGCCTGAAGGACGTGATGGTGCGCTCCTTCCTGGTGCCCGCCGCGCCGCCGGTCGACATCGTCGCCAAGGAAGTCTCCGAAGGCGTGTACGAGGCGCCGGTGCAGATGACCGAGGCAGGGGCTTACTACGTCTATGTCAGCGTGCCTTCGCTCAAGCTGGCGTACAACGACAGTGGCTTCTTCAGCGTGATGGCCCGGCCCGACCCGGCCGCCGCCGCCGCGCCGCCGCCCGCACGCGTGGCACCGGCCAAGCCGCCGGCCAAACCCAAGGCCGAGAAGAAGGGCTGATTTCATCAATCCCGGGTCGCAAGACCCGGGCACTGCCCGCGGCACCGCGCGCGGGTGATCCACCCAGAGTCGACATGAAGCACAAAGCACTTGTACTGGCGGCCCTTGCGGCCGCCGCGCTGGCGGCGCAGTTGCCCGCCCGCGCCGCCGAAGACCATTCGCACCACAAGCCCCAGGCAGGCAAGGCCGCCGAAGACCATTCGCAGCATCTGCAACAAGCGGCCAAGGCCGCCGAGGTCAAGCCCAGCCTGGTCAAGGTGCGCTACGACGACTCGGTGCTGACCGATCAGAACGGCCGCAAGGTCAAGTTCAAGACCGACGTCATCGGTGACCGCATCGTCGTGCTCGACTTCATCTACACCACCTGCACCACCGTGTGCCCGGTGCTCACCGCGATGCTGGCCAATGTGCAGACCGAGTTCGGCAGCGGTGACGACATACGCCTGGTGTCGATCTCCGTCGACCCGTCGCGCGACACACCCGCGCGCATGAAGGAATACGCCGACAAGCTGGGCGTCAAGCCGGGCTGGTTCTGGCTCACCGGGCCCACGGGTCGGGTGAACGAGGTGCTCAAGGGCTTTGGCGCCTACGCACCCAACTTCGAGGACCACCCGCCGCTGGTGCTGGTGGGCGATGCGCGCACGGGTGAGTGGACGCGCTTCTACGGCTTTTCCGACCCCAAGGTCCTGATCGCCAAGGTCAAGGAACTGCGCGCTGCGCGCGCCAATCCCATGCCCGCCGGGCACAAACACTGAACAGGCTCCCCATGAAGACGACGCTGCTGACAGCCCTGCTGGCCCTGGCCCTGGTGGGCACGGCCCAGGCCCACGAGAACCACGGTGCGCCCGCCAAGCCCGGTGACCCCACCGCGGAAGCCTCGACGCCGCTGGCCAAGCCCAAGCGCGACCCGCAGAAGTACTTCACCGACAGCGAGCTGTACACGCAGGACGGCCGCAAGGTGCGCTTCTACAGCGACGTGCTCAAGGGCCGCACGGTGGTGATGAACACCATCTACACCAACTGCGCCGACGCCTGCCCGATCATCACCCAGGCGATGAACGCGGTGCGCGCCAAGCTCGGCCCGGCGTTCGGCAAGGACGTCTTCTTCATCACCCTTTCCACCGATCCGGTGCGCGATACGCCGCAGCTGATGAAGCAGTACGCGGCCAAGCAGTCGGCCGACGTCCCGGGCTGGCTGTTCCTGACCGGCAAGAAGGCCGACATCGAACGCGTGCTCAAGCGCATCGGCCAGTGGAGCGAGGTGGCCGAGTCGCACTCGACGCAACTGATCGCCTGGAACTTCAAGACCGACCGCGGCCGCAAGATGATCCCCAACATGCCGCCCGAGGCGATGGCGGCGCAGATCATGCTGCTGGCCGACGGCGAGGGCCTGCTGCCGCTGCCGTCGATCGAGTCTGCCAGGCCCAACTGAGGCCATGAGGGCCCCCAAGCTGTTCCGCCAGGGCTGGCGGCTGTTGGCGCTGCTGTGCCTGGCCACTGGCCTGGCGCAGGCGGCGCCGCTGACGCCGCAGGAAGAAAACGGCAAGAAGGTCTATCTCGAGGGCGTCAGCCCCAGCGGCAAGCCGCTGAAGGCCTTCATCGGCGCGCAGGAACTGCCGGTCGAGGGTGCCACGCTGCCCTGCGTCAATTGCCATGGCGCCGACGGCCTGGGCCGGCCCGAGGGTGCGGTCAAGCCCGGCGACATCACCTGGAGCCATCTGTCCCGCGCCTACGGCCACCGGCACGAGAACGGCCGCACGCACCCGGCCTTCGACGAACAGAGCTTCATCGAGTCGCTGACCAGCGGCAAGGACTCGGCGGGCAACCGGCTCGACCCGGCGATGCCGCGCTACCTGATGTCGCTCGAAGACATGTCCTCGCTCGTGGCCTACCTCAAGCGCATCCAGACCGACTACGACCCCGGCCTGAGCGCCGACAGCCTGCGCATCGGCACGCTGCTGCCCAGCAGCGGCCGGCTGGCCGAGATGGGCCAGGCCATGGGCGCGGTACTGCGCGCGCACATCGAGGTCATCAATGGCCGTGGCGGGCTGGTCGGACGCAAGATCGAACTGGTGGTGGCCGAGTACTCCGACGACCGCGCCGCCAGCCTGAAGAACGCCGAGCGCCTGTTCTCCGAGGCGCAGGTGTTTGCCGTGGTCAGCCCGGTCACGTCCGGCCTGGAGCGCGAAGCCGCGGTGCTGGCCGAGCGCCTGAAGGTGCCCGTGGTGGGGCCGTTCACATTGCGCACGCAGGTGGCGGCTGACGTCAACCGCTACACCTTCTTCGTGCTGCCCGGCCTGGCCGAGCAGTCGCGCGTGCTGGCCGAATTTGCCGCCACGCACCTCAAGCTGCAGGACCCGGTGGTGGCGGTGGTGCATCCGCAGGAAGACGGCATGGCCGAGATCGCCGACATCGCCGTGGAAGCCTTCCGCGAGCGCGGCTGGAACCGTTCGGTGGCCGTGCACTACCCGGCCGGCCGCATGCCCGCGCAGGCGCTGGTGGCCAAGCTGCAGCAGGCGGGCGTGCAGATGCTGCTGTTCCTGGGCACCGATGCCGAAATGGAACAGCTGGGCGTGCACATCCGCGACGCCATCTGGACACCCTATGTGCTGGCGCCGGGCGTGCGCGTCGGCCGTTCGGCGCTGCAGCTGCCCAACACGCTGGGCAACCGCGTCTACCTGGCCTACCCGACCCAGCCCATGGACATCACACAGGCGGGCGCCACCGCGCTGGGCGGTTTCCAGCGCAGCGCCGGCCTGGGGCCACGCCACCAGGCGACGCAGGCCTCGGCCTATGCAGCGATCCTGTTGCTGGAAGAAGCGCTCAAGCGCGCCGGCCGCGACCTCAGCCGCGCGCGCCTGATCACCGCGCTGGAAAACCTGTTCAGCTTCGAGACCACGGTGACGCCGGCGCTGTCGTACGGGCCTAACCGGCGCATCGGGTCCATGGGGGGCTATGTCCTCTCGGTGGACCTGGGTGGACGCCGCCTCAAGCCGGCCAGTGGCTACATCAGGATCGAGTGACACCATGAGCATTTCAAGCCTGCGCACGGGGCTGCTGGTCGCAGCCCTGGCCCTGGGTTCCACGCTGGCAGCGGCCCAGAACATCCCGGGCGTGGCCGCGCGCGTGAACGGCGCCGAGATCACCAATCTGCGGCTGGAGCGCCACTTCGAGGAGTACACCAAGAACCAGCGGCGCAACGTCACCACGATGATCCAGCCGCGTGTGTACAAGAAGCTCAAGCGCGAGGCGCTGGACCAGCTGATCGAGCGCGAGGTGCTGTGGCAGGCGGCCAAGGCCGAAGGCATCGTGGCCGACGACGCCGAGGTGCAGGCCGTGCTGCGCCAGATGGCCGAGCAACTGAAGAGCCGCGACGCCTTTGCGCGCAGGCTCGAACTGGCCGGCTTCAGCGAGAAGGACTACGCCGAGTACGTGCGCCACGATCTGTCGGGCGCCAAGTTCCTGGTGCGCAAGTCGTCCGATGGGCCGGTGGTCAGCGACGAGGAGGTCGCAGCGTTCTACAAGGAATACCTGCACCGCTACACCAAGCCCGAGGCGGCCACGGCCAGCCACATCCTGATCAAGTTGCCGCAGGGCATCACGGCCGAGGAACGCGCCGCGGCGCGCGTGCGCATCGACGCGATCCGCGCCGAGATCCTGGCTGGCGCCGACTTCGCCGAGCTGGCGCGGCGCCACTCGGCCGACAACTCTGCGCTCAACGGCGGTGATCTGGGCGAGGTGCCGCCCGGGCGCATGGTGCCGGCCTTCGAGGCCGCGCTCTACGCGCTCAAGCCGGGCCAGCTGTCAGAGGTGGTGGTCACCGGGGCCGGCCTGCACCTGATCAAGATGCATGGCATGGTGCCGGCCGTGGTGCAGCCGCTGGACGCGGTGAAGGACGGCATCCACAGCAAGCTGCTGGCCGACAAGCGCACCGCCCTGGCGCGCGAGGTGGTGGCCAGGCTCAAGGCCGCGGCCAAGATCGAGATGCTGGTCAACCTGGGCAACAACGACTAGCGGCACCCCGGCCCCGCGGGGCCGGGGTTCCGGGTGCTCGGGCTCGGGGCTTCAGCGGCTGCGCAGGCGCTCGACGCGGATGCTGCCGTCGGGCTGCACCCAGCCGCGCAGCTCGGCCGCGCTGCCCACTTGCGGGCTCTTGTCCCTGCGCCCGCCATCGGCCGAAAACGCCGCACCGTCCAGTTCGCCGGGCGCGGTGAGCGTGCCGCGCAGGCGCACGCGCGCGCCCACCGGCATCGGCGCGGGCTGGCCGTCGCGGTTGCGCGCGCCATCGGCGATCCAGCGCGACAGCAGCTGGATCTCTTCGTCGGCCAGCCAGGGCGGGCCGCCGAAGGGCATGCGCGGCCGCGACAGGCCGTTCACCTTGCGCAGCAGTTCGCTGGCGGCCGGGTTGCCGGGGATCACGCGCACGCGGTCGGTGGCGGCGATGGTCTGCTCGTAGCTGCGCAGCACGTAGCCCTCTGGGGGCGGGCCCATCTTGCCGCCGCTGTCGACGTGACACATGACGCAGCGCGACAGCAGGATGGGTTCGATGTGCGCGTAGGTCACCGGCCCCGTGACCGGTGCCGCCGGCCGCGCCGGCGCCGCGGCGGCCACCGCGGCGCCGGGCTTGGCGCCGTCCTGGATCCAGCCCTCGATCAGCGCCACCTCGGCCTCGGTCAGCCAGGGCGGGCCGGTCATGGGCATGCGCGGCTGGCGTTCGCCCTTGATGCGCTTTACCAGTTCGCTGGCCGCCGGCGCGCCGGCCACCACCGCCGGGCCACCCTTGCCGCCGGCCATCACGGTGTCGTAGCTGGTCAGCTGCAGGCCGCTGGGCGCCGACGCGCCGGTGTGGCAGATGACGCAGCGCGCGTTGAGGATGGGCGCCACGTCGGCAAACGTGGGCGCGGCCTGGGCGCTACCGGCCAGGGCCAGCGCGGCCAGCAGGGGGACGAGCTTGAAGCGGGTGCGCGACATGTCCGGGTCCAGTGCTCAGAAGCTGAAAGGCAGGTTCACCGACAGGCTGAAATCCGGCGCCGCACCGCCCAGGCTGAAGGCCGCCGTGGGTTCGAGGTACAGGCCCTGGCCCAGCTGCCAGGTCATGCCCAGCTGCAGCTGGAAGCTTTCGCGCGTGGGCTTGACGCCGCCGTCGACGGCGGCGGTGTTGCGGTAGGCGCCCAGCAGCACCGTGCTCAGCGCCACGGTGTCGTTGATGGCGTAGGCCCAGCCCATGCTGAAACCGAAGTTATTGCGCGCCAGCGAGCGCTTGCTGTCGGCGGCGTCGACGCGCAGCCCGCGCATGTAGCTCAGGCCGCCGAACAGCACCACCGGGTCGTAGCTCTTGCTGAAGACGATGCCGCCACCCAGGCCGGCGTCGCCGGGGCCGCTGGGCAGCAGGGCATCGATGCTCCAGATGATGTTGGGGCGGCCCATGCGCTCGTGCGCGGCCACGCCCAGCAGGCTGGCGCTGATGTCGCCGACGTACTGTTCGCCGTCGCTGGCCGAAGCGCCCAGGCTGGGGTCGACCAGCGAGACGATGCGCCGGTGCACCGCCGGCACGCGCGCCGTGAGCTGCAGGTCGTCGGCAATGCCGTAGCGCGCGGCCAGGGTGGCCGTGACCGTGGTCTGCTCGACGCGCAGGGCGGGGAAGTTGTTGCGTTCGGCGCGTCCGTAGGCCAGGCCGACATCGACCGTGGTGCCGCCGCCAGGCAGCAGCACCACCTGGTCGCGCAGCGCGATGCGGTCGGCGCTCTTGACCGTGGACTTCTCGCCGATGGTGGTGGGCGCGGCGCCCGCGGGCCGGGGCGCCGAGGCTGCCGCCGCCGGTGCCGCCGCCGCCGGTGCAGCGGCCGTGAGGCTGATGCTGCGCTCTGCCAGGTCGACGACGCGGGCGCCCGGGAAACGGTCCAGCACCGCGCTGCGCGCCGCTTCGGCCTCGGCGCGCGTGGCGAAGTAGCCCACCGCCACCTGCAGCGCCGGCAGGCCATCCAGCAGCGTGGCCGAGGTCAGCACTTCCAGCGCTTGCAGCGCAGCCGGGATGGGCTTGGACTGGTCCTTCTGCGCCATGGACAGCGTTTCCAGCACCACGGCGTAGCGCGGCGGGGTGGCGGCGGCTGTGGTGGCGGCAGGGGCGGCGGCGCCACCGTTGCCGCGGCCGGACAGCGCCGCCAGTGCGGAGCTCGGCAGCGGCGTGGCGGCCGGCCCGGCATGGCCGTTCAGCCACTCGAGCAGCGTGGCGCGGTTGAAGCGCCACTGCCCCGCCAGTTCGCGCCCGGGCAGCGTGCCGTCCTGCGCCAGGTGGGCCACGCTGGCGGCAGGCAGGCGCAGCAGCAGCGCGGCCTCGTCCAGCGTGAGCACTTCGGGCAGTGAGGTCGCCTGGGCCTGCGCAAGCGGAGCCCCCAGGACCAGGCTCACGAACAGCAGGGCTGCAGCCAGCCGTGCGGGCAGATGTCGAATGGAATGCATGCGCGGGGTCACGGCTGTGCCTTGATGGTGGGGATGCTGCGGCCGGGGCCGCCGACCTCGTACAGATGGCGTGCGCTGAGCACTTCGAGCGGCGGGCCTTCGGGGCCCAGCTGCAGCGCCGAGGCGTCGGGCGCCGGGCCCTGGCGCCGCTGCACCGCGAAGACCACGCCGCGGCCGTTGGCGTCGGCCCACATGTCGATGAAGCGGTACAGCGGCATGCGCAGGTTGCCCAGCGAGGGGTCGGCCAGGTAGGCGCGGCCGTTGCGCACGCCCTTGAGCACCGCGAAATGCGGGTAGCCGCTGGGCTTGATGAAGACGATGACCGGGCGCGACACCTTGGCCAGCCCTTCGGACGTTATGCGGAAGCCCTGCGCGCGGTGGCCGCGCGACTCGGCCACGCGCTGCAGGTCCAGCAGCGACAGGCCGTCCTTCTTGAGTACGGCCTGGGCATCCGCGGCCAAAGGGGCCAGCACCTCGCCCAGCACCCAGGCCTCGTCGACCGGGTCGTCCAGGGCAAACGTCAGCAGGGTGGCCAGGGCGGCCGAGCCGCAGGAGTAGTCGAAGGCCTGCTTCACCACGCCGGCGTCGCGCAGTTCGCGCACCGAGCGCAGCGGCTGCTGCCATTGCGCTGCACCCACTTCGACGGACGCGCTCGCGCCCTGGGCGGGCACGGCGCACAGCAGCGCCAGCACGGCTGTGGCTACGGCACGGGCCTGCGCGAGCAAGGGTGGATACGTCATCACTGCACTGTAATCGGCCGCCAGCGGCGCCACAAAAGGAAGAGGGAGCACCCTCGCGGATGCTCCCTCTTCTGTGCAGAAAGTCAGATCAGAAGCCGATCTTGGTGAGCGTGGCCACGATGAAGTTGACCAGGCGGGCGTTCTTCGGGTTGGCGATCAGGCGCTGCAGGTAGGTCTTCAGCGGCGACGCCGGCATCTTGGCGATGAAGGCGTTGAGTTCGGTCAGGGTCAGCTGGCCGACCACGGCGTCCATCTCGACGGCCGACAGTTCAACCGCGTCCACGCCCTGCAGCGCGGTGAAGGACTCTTCCTGGGGGGCGGCCAGGGCCGAACCGGAGGCGAGGACAGCCGACAGGGCGGCGGCGGCGATCATGTTGCTGGCAAATTTCATGGGTTTCTCCGAAGCGGTGGTAGGTTGTTCAATGGCGCCGCGGCAAAAGCGCCCGGCAACTCAAAGTCTGAGCTTCAAGACACCTTGTACAGATGAGTGTCTTGACCTCGACAAAGTCCATTCTGCCTGTGCAGTTTCCACTTGTGGGTCGTACCCCCTGAGGTCGGGGTGAGGCATGTTGTCGCAGTCGGGCCAAAGTTGTTGCACATGCCCAATTTTGTGGTAATGAGTTGTGTGCAGATGTGTTTTGGGGGTGCGCAACGCGCTGTCGGCCCGCCCCGTGCCGTCATTGTGGCGGAGCGCCCGGCGGCACATCCGGCACGATCTCTTCGGCCTCGATCGGTGCTTCCGGTGCCTGTTGATCGGGGGGGGCGGTGCTTTCGGTGCTTTCGGTGCTTTCGGGGGTTTCGGGTGCGTCGGGCGCGGGTTCAGTCGGCTCCGGCGCCATCGAGTCCCCATCCGCCGAACTGGCCGCCGCCGATGCCGCTGCCACGGGCGCACTGGTGCCGCGCGCCGGCCGACGCGGACGACGTGTGAAGGGCGCGGTCATTTCGGCCGCGGACGCCGCCGCATCTGGCGTGTCGCCCACGGCGGGGGCCAGCGACGCAGTGCTGAACTTCCAGTCGGCGTAGCGCCGGGCCCCGGCAAAGCTCTTGAACAGTGCAGGGAACTGCGCGGTCTTCAGCGGGGTGGCGGTGGAACGGCTGTACACGCCGACGATGCCGCCCTGCTTGTTGCGCAGCAGACCCCAACCGGAGCCGCGCATCATGGGTTCGTCGTACAGGCGGCGGATGTGGCGGCGCGCGACCGGGCCGCGCCGGTCCTCGAGCAGTTCTTCGAGCTTGCGCGGAAAGCTGCCGTCGCCGCTCTTGACATACGACAGCAGGGCGCGCCGGTATTGCTCGCCCGCCCATAGCAGCTGCTGTTCGCGCTCGCGCCGCTGCGCCTGGCTGACGACGGACGAGGTGGCCGCCAGCACGCCGCTGACCATGGCGATGGCCAGCAGCAGCGCCAGGTAGGTCACGCCTTGCTGCAGGCCGCGCCGCCCTACCATGTGTTGAAGGGCGTGCCGTCGCGCGAGGTTGCGGTCGAACCGCTCTTGATGTCGTAGACCTTGCCCTGCTCGGGGTTGGGCGGCGGCACCAGGGTCCAGGTGTCGGTGGCGCCGGTCACCGGGTCCAGCGGCAGGCTGCGCAGGTAGCGTTTGCTCACCAGTTCGGCCAAGGTGTTGGGATATTGGCCGGTGTCCGCGTAGTGCTTGTCGAGCGCGTCGCGCGTGAGCGACAGGTTCTGCCGCAGCGTGGCCTCTTCGGCGCGCTTGACGCTGTCGTAGTAGCGCGGCACGACCAGCGACATCAAGGTGCCGATGATCGCCATGACCACCAGCAACTCGATCAGCGTGAAACCGCGGCCTGGCTTCACCATTGGCTGTAGGGAATGCCGTTGAGCCCGACACCCTTGGACATCGAGTAAACGTCGTAGACGTCGGCACCCTCGCGCGGGGCATCGTGCGGGGTGTCGTAGGCGCGCAGGCCCCAGGTCTGCTCGGGCGGCACCGAGGTGTCGGGGTGCAGGGGGTCGCGCGGCAGGCGGCGCAGGAACTGGATGCGCGCCTTCCTGGCGCTGCGCGCGTCCTCGATGCCGGCCACCAGCAGCTCCAGCCGCGGCGGGTAGCCGGTGTCTTCTTCCTTCTTGATCACACGCCCCTCGTCGTAGGCCTGCTTGTAGGCGTCGATGGCGCCGCGGATGTCGCGCAGCGCGGCGCGCAGTTCGCTTTCACGCGAGCGCTTCACGCTGAGCTCGGCCAACGGCAGGGCCACCGTGGCGAACACCGCGACGATGGCCGCGGTGACGAGCAGTTCGATCAGCGTGAAGCCGGCCGTGACCCGGCGCGCGCTCATGGTTCTACGGCAATATCCAGCGGCAGGCCGCCCTGGACCGGCACCCTGCGGTTGGCCGGGTCTATGCCCACCACGTGGGTGATCTGCAACTGCGTCTTGGTGGCCGGGGCGCGCATCTTGGCGCGCAGCTGCAGCAGGCCGCCGTCGCCCGGGGCGGCGTCGGCGTCGGCCACGGCGATGCTGGCGCTGACGATGCCCATGCTGGCGTCGATGTTGGGCGTGTACACCGTGGTGCCGCTGCCGGGCTTGAAGAACCCGGCCTTGTCGACCGCCAGCACCTCGAGCTCAGCCGGGTTGTAGCGCAGCTGCACCGAGGTGCTCTTGAGCGCGCCCGGGCTGTTGCCACGCAGCTCGATCATGAATTCCTGCCCAGCCTTGAGCTTGGGCGGCACGGTCCAGGTCACGGCCAGCGGCACCAGCGGCGGCGGCGGCGGTGGGGCATCGGCGGCCAGCGTGGCGGCAGCGCCGCCCCGGCCCGGTGCAGCGGCCTTCTTGTCGGGCTCGGCCAGTTGCTGCACCACCGGCACGCGCAGGCGCATCGCGCTTTCGGTGCCCGACCAGAACTCGGCCAGCGTGGCGTCGGGCGGGCGGATGCCGCGAATGAGCTGCGGCGTGATCAGCAGCACCAGTTCGCGGCTGCGGCGCTCGGTGGTGCGCGCGCCGAAGATCATGTCCAGCAGCGGCAACTCGCCGACAAAGGGGATGCCGGTGCGCGAGAGCACGTCTTCGTCGCGGATCAGGCCCATCAGCGCCTGTGTCTCGCCGTCTTTCAGGCGCAGCACGGTGTTGGCGTTGCGCGTGCCCACCTCGTAGGCCACGCTGCCGGCGTTGGTGGTGGTCTTGGTGCCCAGCGACGAGACATCGAGGTTGATGCGCACCGCCACCGTGTCGTCGGGGTAGATGGTGGGTTCGGCCTCGATCTTGATGCCGACGTCGATGTACTGGATCTGCTCGGTGGTCACCGGCGCGCTGTTGGCGCTGCCGCTGCTGTTGGTGGTGCCGACGATGGTGCTGGAGATCACCGGCACGCGGTCGCCGATGTGCACGCGTGCCTTTTCGCGGTTGCGCACGCGCACGCGCGGGTTGGCCAGGGTCTTGGTCTCGCCGTCGGTGCGCAGCAGCTTGAGCTTGACGCCGGGGTCGAACTCGAGTGCGCGCGTGATGCGGCTGCCGAAGCCGATCAGGCCGCCGCCGAACTCACTGGGGTAGGTGATGCCCAGCTCGCGCACCTTGGAACGCGAGACCTCGAGGATCTCGAGCTCGAGCACGACCTCGCCGTCGGGCATGTCCTGCGCGGCGATCAGGCGTTCGGCGGCGCGGATGATGTCGGGCGTGTCGCGCATCACGATCATGTTCACGCGCTCGTCGACGAAGATGTCCTTGGTCTTGAGCATGGTTCGCAGCATGGCCACCGTCTGCTTGGGGTCGGCGTTGCCGATCTGGAAGGTGCGGATCACCAGCTCTTGATGCTCGCGCAGCTTCTGCTGCGTGGCCGGGTAGATGAGGATGGTGTTCTCGGTGAGCACCTTTTTCTCGAGCTGGTTGTTCTGCAGGATCAGGTCGATCGCGTCCTCGACGCGCACGTTCTTGACGAAGATCGTGGCCTTGACGTCGGGCCGGATGTCGCGGTCGAGGATGAAGTTGATGCCGGCCGTGCGCTGCAGCGCCTCCATCACGATGCGCAGCGGCGCGTCGCGGAACTCGAGGTTCACCGGCGCCTGCAGCTTGGACTTGAGCGCCGGCACGGTGACGGCCTTCTGGCGCTCGCGCTCGCGCAGGTCGCGGTCGAGCTCGCGGGCCTGCGGGTGGTTGGGGTTCTCGGACAGGATGGCCTTGACCATCAGGTCGGCGCCGGCGAAGTCGCCGTTGGCCAGGCGCGACTTGGCGTTGTCGGCCTGCTGCTGGTGGCGCCGGGCGTTCTCGATGCTGGCCACGCCGGCCGCGGCGCGGGCGTTGTTGGGGTCGAGCTGCAGCGCCTGCCCGAACAGCGCGCCGGCGGCGTCGGCGTGGCCGGCGCCGGCCTCGGCCGAGGCCTGGGCCAGGAGCTGGGTGATGGCGCGGTCGCGGATGCGGAAGTACTCGGTGCGCAGGACGTGGTCGCCGGGGCGCTCGCGCATCGCCTGCTCCAGGCGCGCCATGCCTTCGCGCACGTTGCCCTGGTCGATGAGTGCCTGGCTCTCCACCTGCACCGTGGTGCAGGACGCCAGCAGCAACACGGCCGCGGCACCGGCCCAGGCCAGAAGGCGGCGCCTCACTGCGTGCCCCCGACCAGCAGCGATTGAGCGGTCTTCAGCGGCAGGTAGGTGAAGCGCAGCTGGCCGGCCTCGAGGCCTTCGACGCGGTAGGTCTTGTCGATCACGTCGCCGGTGCTCACCACCAGCAGGCGTTCTCCCTGGCCCAGGTACCAAACCGTGCGCTCGGGCGATTCTTCGAGCCGGCCCAGGTACTTGAAGGGCAGCGGCGGCGCCTGCGGCGGCGGCGGCTCGACCGGTGCTTCCGGCGGGGGCGGTGGCGGGGGTGGCGGCGGCGGCGGGGTCCAGTCGCGCACCGCGAA
>JALHPY010000047.1 GCA_022842305.1 Rubrivivax sp. | reverse complement strand
CAGCCGCTTGGCGATCGCCTCGATATCCTCTGTCACTACGTGCCCACCTTCCTACGCGGACACGTAGGCTCTCAGGCATGCACTCCGGGTTCAAGGGCGTGGTTCATTGACCGCTTACGGTGCAGCAACGTCATCGATGAGTACACCGGCCGCACGCCAACGCGGCGTTGCCCGCCAGCTGGCTGGTGATCGTGATGCTGGCAAGGATGCTCACCTGTAACGCCATAGGATGAAGGGCCGGTTCCTGCAAGAGCTGCCGACCGCCCCTCCGACCACTGAGTGCGCATTTCAGCGATCGTGGACGCCTGTTTCAGGCTGATCGTGGACGGCGTTTCAGCGCCATCGTGGACGCGCGGGGGTTGCGCGCAAGCGAGGTCTTCAATGTATCTCAGTCGTCCACGATCAGTTTGAAGCGCGGCGTGGACGGGCCGATGTCGATGCGCCTTTAGGGCGGGTTTTGGGGTTGAGGATTTGCTCTATCAGGCCCCTGCCAGGCCGCCGGAGGCGCCCCCCGATCACGCATGTACTCATGCTTGATCCCCTTGCTTCGGTTCGTCGTGAGCCGGCCTGGCCTGATCGCGCAAGGACCTGCCCTTGAGCTCGATCTTGTGGCTGCTGTGCACGACCCTGTCCAGGATTGCATCGGCCAGCGTCGGATCGTCCAGGTAGGTGTGCCAGGCCCTGACCGGCAACTGGCTCGTGATCAGCGTCGATCGCGTGCCCACCCGGTCATCCAGCACCTCCAGCAGGTCGTTGCGCTCGGCCGCGCCGATGGGCGAGATCGCGAAGTCGTCGATGACCAGCAAGTCCAGCTTGGCCAGTTGCGCCAGCCTCTTGGCGAAGCTGCCGTCGCCGTGGGCCACCTGCAATTCGTCGAACAGCCGCGCCGCCCGCGTGTACAGCACCGAGAACCCCGAACGCGCCGCCTGATGCGCCAGCGCGCACGCCAGCCACGTCTTGCCGCACCCGGTGGCGCCGGTGATCAACAAGCTCTGCCCGTGGCGCAGCCAGTCGCCGCCGGCCAGCGCCGTGACCAGCGACTTGTCCAGGGCCCGGCTGGCGCGCCAGTTGATGTCCTCCACGCACGCCGTGCAGACCTTGAGCCGGGCCGCCTTGAGTAGCCGCGCCACGCGCCGGTCGTCGCGCCAGGCCACCTCGCGCTGCACCAGCAGCGTCAGTCGCTCCTCGAAGCCCAGGGCCGTGGCGGCGGCGCTGCTGGCCTGATCCTCGATGGCGCGCAGCATGCCGTCCAGGCGCAGGCTGCGCAGTTGGTTGATCGTGTGTTCGTTGAGCATTGCCGTTCTCTCCTTCGTGGGTAGTCAGTGGTGTCAGTGGTAGTAGTCGGGCCCGCGCACGTTCTCGTGAGCGGGCAGCGCCGGCGCGGCGGTGGGAAACAGGGACGGCTGTCGATCCAGCCCGGTCTTCAAGATCGAAGCCACGCTGCGGTAGGTCGGCGAACGGATCGCCAGCGCCCGGATGCACGCCGCCTCCAGCCGCGCCGGCGTGTACTGGCGCGCCAGGCGCTGCAGGCCCAGGCAGGCGCGGTAGCCTTGCTCGGGATGCGGGCGGTGCTCAAGCTGCCAGGTGACGACTGCCGCTGCGCTCACACCGATGCGCCGCCCCCAGTCGATCAGCTTGGCCGGCGTCCACTGCAGGTGCGCTCGGTGCGACGCGGGCATGTGCTCGGCCACGGTGGTGTGTTGGCCGCGCAGTGCGCTGCGGGCATGGCTGGCCACGCGCTGGTGGGCCAGGAAGGCTTCCACCAGCCTGGCCGTGACGCGCAACTCCACCGTCTGGCCCACCAGCCGGTGTGGCACGCTGTAGTAGTGGCCCTCGAATTCGACGTGGTAGTCGATGCTGACCTTGGCGGCCTTCCAGATGAACAGTTCGAAGCGCTGTGCCGGCAGCGGTCGCAGCGCCGGGGCGTCCAGGGCTTGGAAGGCACTGTGCCGGCAGCCGGGCAGCTTCTTGAACGGGCGCTGGTTCAGATCCACCAGCAATACGCCGATGGCCGCGTTGAGTTCAGCCAGGCTGAAGAAGCGCCGGTTGCGCAGCCGGGCCAGGATCCAGCGCTCCACCACAAGCACCGCGTTCTCGACCTTGGGCTTGTCGCGCGGGTGCGCCGGGCGGGCGGCCAGCAGCGCGCAGCCGTAGTGCGCGGCGAACTCGTCGTACAGGGCGTTGGGCTGCGGATCGTAGCGGTCGGGGTGCTTGATGAGGGCACGGGCCTGGTCGGGCACGATCAGCCGGGGCACGCCGGCGAAGAACTCCAGGGCCTGGATCTGCGCGCCGATCCAGTCGGCGGTGGTCTGGCGCCGGGTGGCGCAGGCGTAGGTGTAGTTGGATGCGCCCAGCGTGGCCACGAAGATCTGCGCGGCGGTGATCTCACCGGTTGCGGCG
The DNA here is from genome assembly GCA_022842305.1 of Rubrivivax sp. Classification (GTDB taxonomy): domain Bacteria; phylum Pseudomonadota; class Gammaproteobacteria; order Burkholderiales; family Burkholderiaceae_C; genus Rubrivivax. Next base: position 25,221 of record JALHPY010000047.1, on the reverse strand, counting down.
TCCACCAGTGGCACGGTCTGGCCGGCGTAGTCGACGAACAGCTTCTCGCCGGCCAGGTGGGTCTGGCGCATCGAGCGCTTCAGGCCCTGCGCCCAGGCCCGGTACTTCACGCAGAAGCTGGTGTACTTGTAGGCCGGCTCATTGCTGGCGGCGTACTCCTCCCACAGCAACTGCAGGGTGACGCCCGGGCGCTTGAGCTCCTGGTGGACGGCGGCGAAGTCGGGGGTGAGCTGGTAGCTCGAGCGCGGCAGCGCCGGACGGTACAGCCGGGCCTCGAGTTCCTCGTCGGTCAGGGTCTGGGCGAGTGCCCAGTCGACGCCGCGCAAGCGGGCGAGCGACACGTACTTGCCGACCACGCTCTTGGAGATCTTCAGCGCGCGGCTGACCTCGTTGTAGCTCAGCCCGGCCTGCAAGTGCAGGCGCAATGTCTCTCGGATTCGGCGCATGGTGACTCTGTTGGTGGGCATCGGCTGGTGCTGCAAAAAGCGGCCAGCCTAGGCCCGGTCAAAAGATCACTTGCGCGCCACCCCCATCGTCCACGATCACGCTGAAACAGCGTCCACGATCAGCCTGAAACGCCGTCCACGATCACGCTGAAATCCCGTCCACGATCAGCCTGAAATGCCGTCCACGATGGGCTGAAATACGCAACTGAGCGGCAGGTATATGCAGCCGCCGACGTTGGCTCTCAAAATCTGAGCGGCTGCAGTCAGTCTCTAGCTGCCGTTCGCCCACCGATCAAGTGCGGCTTGAGCGACGCCAGAAGAAGAAAGTGCCCTGGGCTGCTGTCGGTCCAATGGAAACAACCAAGAGCCTTTTGGCTTCCATGTCGGCCGCTTCGAGCTGTTGGCCGCCATACGAATTCTCCTTTCCAGGCTCAGTGGCGACGTAGGTGCAACTAGTCGCTTCCTGACGTTCAGACCCTAAGCGCCGCCAGCAGACACTCAGCCTCCGCGAGCGAAATCACTCCGAGTTCATAGCCCGGTCTGACCGGCAACCCTCGGACTTTCAGCCGCCGCCGCTTCGCCTGGGCGATCAACATGGACGAGTTGGTCCGCAGTTCCCGCGCCAGGTCCGACACCAGCCGCCAATCCTGCTGGAACCGCAACACCGACTCCCGGTCGACTCCAATACTCTTGCACTGAGGCTGGCGCAGCAGCCCAGCTTCCAGCAATGCAGGGATGGCATACACACCGACATTCAGCATGACCGCAACCGCCTGCCGAGACACCACGGCAGCAGGCCTTGTCATCGAATCGCCGACTCGAAAGCGTTCCACGTCCGCAGCCGACAGGCGCAACTGATGCAACCGCTTCGGCGCTTTGCCCAAGGCGCGGGTCTTACCGTCCAACAGGCTCGCCACCAATCGACCCTTGGCACCCTCGTCCCCAAACTTCATCTTGGCGACCACGTCGCCCAGCAGCACGCATTCGAATCGACCGAGCTTTGGAGGCGCAGCGCCCCGGTCGGCGGCCGTTGCGCAGCTGATGATCCGCTTGCCGAGGCTGTCGAGATCCGACTTCCAGAACCCGCGCGCGGCATTTGCTACCGGGTTGGTCGAGTAGTGCCCAGACACCTTGAGCTGCCGTAGCACCGACACGGGCAGGCCGATGTACTTGCCGGCCTCGCGCGCCTCTAGCCGCTCACCCCTCGGCCGGGCCGTGTCGTCGATGCCGGCAGCGTCGATCACAAAACCACGAGCCGACTTGCCACGGCTGAGGCTGCCGCCCAGACGCCCTTTCTCGACCCAGCGGCGCACGGTGATGGGTTGAACGCCAGCCCGCCGCGCCAACGCCGTGGCGGAGACGAAGCGGCGGTCGCGCCCAGCGCAGCCGCGCATCCTGGCGTCCACGACCGCCTCGCCCCACTCTCGAAGCCCAAAGTCGACGAAGGCCTCGCGCAGGAACACCAGGTGCTTGCTCATCGCCCGGCGCTTGAACAGTGCGCCATAGAGGGACTCGAACCGGCGACGCAGTCCGACCGACGTGGGTTGCTGACCTGAGGCAGCAGCCTTGTCGCGCAGGTACTGATGGAAGCCTTGGGGCCAGCCGGCGAAGACCTTTGCGGCGGTCACCCCGGGACTGTCCTGGTCACCCCAACTTTTCGGGCGCAGCCGATGCAGCGTCTGGATGAGCTTGATCAGTGCATCGAACGGCAAGGCACACAGGGCCTCGAGGGGCAGCCCTGTCGTGGATGTCGGTTGAGTTGCCAGGTCTCCATCGATGCGCCGCTCCAGCAGCGATGCCAGTTCGACCTCGGCGGGATCAGCCTCCGCGCCAGTCTGCCGCGCCAGATTGGCCCCGCAGGCGCAACGCAGCAGGCTTCTTCGAAACCAGGTCAGCGGCTTGGAGCACGCCTCGCACACCTGCAGCAGCCGGCGCCCGTGGCGGGGACAGGCGCTGACAGCCGCCAGATCCCAGCTCTGGCGTCCGAAACGGTCCTGCACGATGCACTGCGGGCAGATCGCCGGCCGGTCCAGCCGATACGGCGAGTGCGTCAGACTGCGTCCGATGGGCTGCGTGCCGATCACGAAGCTGCGTTGCCCGTTGGCTCCCTCGCGCACCAGCGCCATGGGAGCGAGCTTGTTGCCCTGGGGCCCCAGGCGCGCCGCCAGCCGCTGGGGGTCGAGCGTGGGCCGGAACATTTCTCCCTGCGCGTAGCCCGCCACCGACAGCACCCGCCAGGGCGAGCTGTAGTGGTTGGCCTGAGACAGCCGCAGAATGTAGGCCATGAGGCCCTCCCGTGGCTGCGGCGCTGGTGTGCGCAGGAACGACTGGATCGCCATGGCTCAGGAGGCGGACAGCGCCTGGGCCAAAGACTCGCCTTTCTTCGCGCTTGCGCGGCGGCGACGGCCAGTCTTGCGGGCCTCGATCTGCGCGTCCGGTAGATCGATGCGCACACCCACACCCCGACCGAACTCGAGCAGGTCCTCGTTGGCGATGGCGCTGAACTCCTTCTCGAACGGCAGATGCGACACCACCTTCGTGTAGACACGCCAGGTGCATTCGGCATCGGCGGTTGCGAAGTCGCTGAGCTTGATGACGCGACGCTCGTCGTCACAGGCGTTCCACACGATCTGGCGCAGCAGCTTGGCCAGCAGGCCCACCAGGCCGCCCGATGCGCACCACAGCCTAAAGCTCATGTCCTCGTCGTGTAGCTTGGGCAGCTTGAAGTACACCGACATGGCATCGTTGAAGCTCTCGAGGATGGCGATGAACTCCTCGCGCTGCTCATCGTCGGCCCAGTCGAAACGGGGCATGAACAGAGGCGCGCCGAACCGGCCCGTGAACTGCTCGTCCTGCAGCAGCACCGGCAGGCTCGACTCGAGGCCACACACCACCAGGGCGACCTTGGTCGACTCCACAAGGGTCTTGAGCCAGTTGGCCACGCCATAGAACACCTTCTGGGTGGCCGAGTCGACGAGGTGCTGGAACTCCTCGAGCACGATCATGCGCACCATGCAGTCGCGGACCATGTCGATCAGGCGTCCCTGCAGGTTGGCCACGGTGCCCCGGGCCCAGTCCGGGTCGCCGAGCTCCTTGAGCATCAGTGAGGCCATGCCACCCACCGCCGGGTTGGACGGGGTGACCAGCCGCAGGATGGGCACCACGGCGCCCTCCTCAGTGGTGGACCTCGGGTGGTCCTTCTCGAGCTCTTCGATCGCGCGGCTCTTGCCGCTGCGGCTTTCGCCCAGCAGCGCCACCCCGATGGGCTCCGGTGAAATATCGGCGTACTTGAAGGCCTGGCGCAGTCGCTTGACGGCCTTGAGGAACGCCTTGTGCTCGACCAGGGTGTCCTCGACCACGGTCCTGGCTTCGTCAGGCAGCTTGGTCATGGGCGGGCGGCTCGGGCAGGCGTGCGCAGGCGGGAGCGCTGTTGGGCGACGTACTTCGGACGCTCTGCGGACGTGCGCGCGCGGGGCGTGGACCTGGGTGCGCCGGCCCTGGGGCTCGAAGGTGGCGTGGACTGCGGCGTCTGGCCGGACGGGTCCGCCGCTGCCGGCCCATGGTCTTCCGCCCATGACGACGGCGTGGAAGGTGCGGCAGAAGGCACCGGATCCGGCACCGGGGCGGGCCCTGACGCCGGCAGTGCCGGGGCTGGCTCCGACGCGAATCGGCTTGCCTCCTGGTACCGCGCGGCGCGGCGCCGGGACTTCACCCTGGAAGACTTGAGCGCGAACTCATCGCGCACCATCTGAGCGATGCGCTCCTTGGCCTCCAGCCAGCCGGTGGGATCGAAGCTCTCGAGGTGCTTGGCCGCGTAGCGCTGGCAGACGTTGTGCTGCCAGCGGCTCAGTCCCTTGGCGTAGTCGCCCTTGAGGGCCGGCACCACGAAGTAGTCCGACTCGTTGGGGCTGAAGACGACGATGGTGCCGATGTCGGCGTCGTCGATGCTGATGTCGACCTTGAGCTTCTCGCCGTACAGCCGACGCAGATTGATGAGGTCCTGGCTGTTGTAGAACAGACCATCGAGTTCGATGCCCTTGTGCGTGAGGGTGCGCTCGTCGCGACGGCCCATCACCGCGTCCAGCAGCTTGGGGTCTTCCGGCACACGGATGTCTTCGGTCTTGACGCACTTGCGCCACATCTCGTCGGGCGGCACGTGCAGGGCCCGGTGCGGGCGCTGGTGATACACGTCCACGATCCACATCAGAATGATCTTGCGAAGCACGCTCAGGCGGATCACGGCATGCTTGGCGGGGTCGTAGTCACCGCGCTCGAAGATGTCGGAGAACGTAGTGCCTGGGTTGCCGTGCGCCACCTCGCGGTTGAGCGTACCCTGCAGTCGCTCGACCTTGCCCTTGAACCAGGGGGTCATGCGCGGGCCGTAGTGGATCTCGATGCCCAGCCGGAAGCAGACCTCCTCCAGGCTGCGCGAGTGGAACTCGAGCCCGTTGTCCATGGCCAGCTCGTACATCACGCCGTGCGCGATCCACGCGTGCTTGACCTCGGGATGTTCGGTCTCCAGGTTCCACTTGGGCATGAACGCGTGCCTCAGGCAGCGCGCCACCGTCATGTAGCTCGGCGGCTCGAAGCCGACGTGGAAGCCGAGGATGCAGCGCGTGTAGTCGTCCACGCACAGGGTCAGGAGGGGGCGCCCCAGCGGCAGCCCGGACTCGTCGTCCACGACCATCAGATCCAGCAGCGTGTGGTCGATCTCCGCACGGCGCAGCGGGGCGTCGGTCACGCGGTGGCCCAGCACGCCGCGGAACCGGTGATTGGCCACCGTGCGCCCGTATCGGGCCAGGCAGCGGTCGAACGCCGGGATGCGCTTGATGATCCGGCTGACGAGCCGCCGGGTGGGCAGAGGCAAGTGCAACGCCTCCGGGCGAAGGCGGTTGGCCGCCTTGACGTCCAGCTCGGCCTTGTCCAGCACATCCTTGACCGTCTTGCGCTCGGGCGTCATGTAGACGAGGTCGACCGCATCCTCGACGATGTCGGTCACGTCGCGTTCGTAGCGCGGCTGGCGGTTGCCCTTGGCGTGGGTCTTGTCGACGACTGCGGCGATGTCCAGGCCGTGGTCCTTGAGCTCCTTGCGCCAGCGATAGACGGTGGTCCAGTGAGGCGGGGTCAGCGGCTGGCGCAGCTTGTCCCAGGTCTTCTGGATGCACTGCTTCAGCAGCACCTTGCTGGCATTGATGCCCAGGGCCGCGTTGGCATAGGCACGCCGCACCTTGGCGTCGGCCCACTGGGCATCGGTGAACCGCACGCGGCGGTGCGGCCGCTTGGCAGGTGCGCCATCCGCACTGGCCTGATCGGCAGGCAGCCGCGTGGCCGTGCCCGGCTTGGCGTCGAAGGTGAGCGCGTTGCCGGCATAGAGCGTTTGCAGCTCTCGGGTCGTCTTCTCGCTCAGGCGACCGGTCTTCTCCTCCTCGACCTGCCAGAGGTCGTCGTCGAGCTTTCGGCGAATGACGTACTTGCGGCCCTCGAACAGGTAGGCCGAGTTGCGTTGGAAGGTGGCTGTGCTCATCTCAGGTGCCGGTCTTGTGGAACTGCAGGTGAAACGAGGTCACGGTGAGCGTGACCGGATCAAGGCCGAGGCTGACGTCGACCTCGCGCAGACCGAGTCCGTCCGCGCCGCCGAACAGCAGTGGCAGACGGAACTGGCGCGTGATGAGCGCGGGCGCGGGCGGCTCGGCGCCGGCGGCGGCGGGCACGTCCTGGCGGATTTCGCTGCTCATGGGTCTACTCCTTGGGACGCTTGGCGACCCAGTGCAGGGACGTCTCGGATTGAATGGGCTGCGAACGGTCGAAGTCGATCTGACCCTCCAGAACCAGGCGACTGACGTGACCCAGCGCGCGCGGGCCATGTGCGCCCTGGACCAGCTCGCCCCAGGGCACGGTGCCCCGGGCCGCGAAGAGTCGGCGCAGCTGCTCGCGATCGACTTGTGGCACACGGGCACCCCCGTGCTTGATCAGCAGATCGGCGTTGGCCAGCTGCGGGCCAGTGCGCAGTTCGCTGCAGCGCACCAGGCGGTAGCCGTAGCCGAACAGCGGTAGATCCCGGGCCATCAGGGCGGAGCGCCTCTGGACTTCGGGGTCCTTCGCGTCCTCGTCGGTCTTCACCTCCAGCAGCTCCCTGCCGCCGCGCCACCGGGCTTCGAGGTCGGGGTAGTGCCGACGGATGCGCCCGTCCATCCGGTAGCGCACGACCACCGGCTGCTCCGCATAGGTGGTGTAGCGCGGGTCGGCTTCGATGCCCTTGATGGCGTCGAGCTCGCCCGGGGACTCCCACTGCACCATGCGCCCGACCTTCACGCTCGGGAACTTGCCGGTGCAGCGGCCCTTGGAGCGTGAGACGACCTTTCGTGCGCGCAGTTTGTGCGCGGGCGGCGGCCGAACGCTCAGCACCGCATCCACCGCCAGAGCGAGGCGATGGCGGTGACGCTGCAGGCGATTCATCGACGTCGTGCTCACGGCTGCCCCTCCTCGCCGTTGGCGCGGTCGTCCGCCTTGCGCGGCCAGATGCTGCGCTGGCTGCCCGGGGTGCCCAGGTCACGCAGCCGACCCGGTGAGTTCCGTTTCTGCGAGATGTCGCGGATGGTGTCGCGCAGTGCGTTGTGCAGGCCGTCGGCGTGGAGCCGGCGAAGTTTGGACAGCGCGTGCGACTTGCCCGTCACGGACGGCCCCGCGTACTCGGTGGCGCTTTTCCACTGACGCAGCGGAGAAACCGCGTTCTGGCGCGTCGTCTGGCGTTGAGCGCGCCTTTCGTGCACGAGGCGAAGTTCGATGCCCCACTGATGGCACAGGCGCGTCAGCCCCGGGGCGTGGTGGAAGTCGGCGCCATCCACGCATACCGCGTAGGGCACACGGCCGTGCTGGCGCTCGTATTGATTCACTGCAGCGACCGCGGCCACATCGCTCGGGTAGGTGCCCACGAGTTGGCTGTCCACGCGCACGACCCCGGTGATCGCGTCGACGGCGATGCACACCGTCGCGGGCTTGTCGGACAGGGGCGGCGGATCCCACGGTGCGGCGTGCTGGGAGGGCAGCTGCCGGATCCACAATGCCTCCTGGCCCTCGGGCTGACGCGCCGCTCCCAGGAGGGCGCGGTAGTCGACATTGAACCGGGCACGCCGCACCGCCGAGCGGTGGTCCTTGAGGGCGGCTACTCGCCGGCAGAACGCCGAATAGGACAGCGCGGCGACGTCCTCGCCCGAAGCCTTGGTCTGGAAGACCCACGCCCGGTAGCAGATGTAGTGTTGGCGGATGCAGCCGGGCTTCGGATCCGAGACTGCGGTCTGGACCCAGCGTCGGAGCAGTTCCTCACTACGACCCTCGCGCCCGGCACTGCCGATCCGCTGGCGGCTCGGCACCTTGCTGTGGCGCGTCGCCCCGTCGTCGGGCGTGATTTCGGTCGGCTCGAAAGCGTTGTCATCGTTCGGCCGCAGTGTGTTCAGCGCTGCGGGCTCTTCTGTGCTGGGTTCGTCGTCCTGGTTCCACAGCGACGGCTGGGCGTCGTCGCTCGCACGCTCATCCGTGGTTGAACAGAGCCTGGACACGGACTCAGAGTCCTGCGGCCCGACGGCAGCGGGGTCGTGCGACAGCCGCGGGATTTGCGGTTGCGGATCCGTCGGATCGAACTGGTCTTGCGAAAGATTCATGGCTACTCCTATGATGTTCAAACGAGGTGTTTTGGATATCGTCTAAGGTTTTTTTAACCATTAGAGTGGTTTTACATGAGTCGTGATGGGTTTCACGACTTCGGTGGCGGGTGGGCGGCGGCTGCGGATACACAGGTGGGTAAGCGGTGATGGGTGCAGGCAGCAGAAGTGAAGAGGAGCGCTTCGCGGAGGAAGCGCGGCGGATCCTCAAGGCCGAGATGGCCCGACGGGATATCACGTTCAGGAAGCTGGCGGACGCCTTGGCGGCCGATGGCGACGGCGAGGTCGAGGCCGTGCAGACGCTGATCAACAAGATCAACCGGGGGCGGTTCTCCTTTGCCTTCTTCATCCGGGCCGCCCGCGCCATCGGCGTGGACGCGGTGTCGCTTGCGCCACTGAAGTCGTAGCGCTTGGTCGGCAGCCGGTTCGCCTTGGCTGTGCAGGCGCAGCACTGGCCCCAATGGGCCGCGGGGCGCTCGCCGGGGCTCGATCTGAATAGGTGCTTCATGTCCTCGCATCGCGTTCGTGCATGAGGACAAGCTACCGATCTGCGAAAAAATCTAAGCCCTGTGATCCCGTGAAATTAATGAATTTCAGGAACCACGTGAACGGGTCGCGCAGACCGTTGCCATGGCTGCACTGACCAAGCGCGGCAGACCCAAGCGATCCCCGATCGAGGAGGTCCGCACGGCCGCCTGGTTCGACGCAGTGCTGGACAAAGCCGTCACCCCCACAACGGCCGAGCTGGAGCGCAAGTTCGCCGCAAACGCTGCCGAGGCCGGCTCCGGAAAGCGCCCTTCTCGTTGGGCCAAGTACCGCTACGGCACGACCAGCCCACCAGACGAACTTGTGCTGCGGGTCGATCGAAGCTACCTGGGCAGCAAGTGGGCCTACAACCACCCGTTATGGCAGCTGGCCGCGCCGGGGCTGCTGTCACCCACCGAGCTGCGTGACCAGGTCAGCCGGATCTCGGACTACGGCCCTTTGCTGTGCAACGTGCGAGCCGTGCGTTCAGATTCGTCGCCGTTCTGGCTGCCCGCGCGCTTCGACTATCGGCAGGTACTACTCAGGATCGAGTCGACTTCGAGCAGCCCAGTCCGACACCCTAGCAGCTACCTGGACCGTCTGGCAGCGCTGTGTGGGTTGATCCATGACGCCGCCATCCGTCAGCAGCAGGACCAGCACTTCGACGCGCATGTTGCGTTAGCCCGGCAAGGCGGCATGGCCCAGAAGAGCCCAGGTGCCAAGCTCTGGCACGGCAAGCTCGAGGCGCTGCTGATGGTGCGGTGGCTCGACACCGAGTATCAGGATGCCGATCTGCGCCGACGTATCGAGCGCTACCGCAAGGTGGACTTCAGTGCCATTCACACCACCAGGCTTCGGGGCACCACCTCCAGTGTGCAGGCCAAACGCGCGGCGAAGACAGAGATGACCCGAGGCAACGTCCAACGAGGGCGCTGGGTGATCGAGGCGGTTGAGAAGACTTTGGGGGCGCTGGGCGACCCGGTCAGCAGGTAAGCCTCGCCATCTGGTCAGCAGCTCATTCAAAGTGTCCGACATCGGACCAGTTGGCCGTTCTCCGCCACGGCTAAACTGAGCCTGACAACGTGGAAAGAGAGGATCAAGTGGGCTTAGATCAAGAGATCGCGGTCGCGCGCAAAGAGATCGTGGCCGACGGCTACGACATGTCCGTGGGCGAAATCATGAATCTCTACAAGGACAAAGAGATCTTCATCAATCCGTCCTTTCAAAGGCTTTTTCGCTGGACCGATTCACAAAAAACTCGATTCATCGAGTCCTTGCTGCTCGGTATTCCCATACCTCCGATCTTTGTGGTCCAGGGCGAAAAGGGCGTCTGGGAACTGATTGATGGCTTGCAGCGGCTTTCCACGGTCTTGGAGTTTGCTGGGCTCCTGCGAGGCGAGAACGGTGCGATGGCGCCGGCTTCGAGCCTGGGCGGCACGGCCTTTCTCCCTTCCTTGGCAGGGAAGCGCTGGGAGCCGAGCGCTGAGGATGCGGATGATGGCATCGGGAAGGAGCAGCAACTGCAAATTAAGCGCGCGCGGCTACGCGTCGAGATTCTTAAGAAGGAGAGCGATCCGAAGGCGAAGTTCGAGCTCTTCCAACGCTTGAACAGCGGTGGCGCGAACCTTACGCCGCAAGAAGTGCGCAATAGCGTGGCCGTCATGCTCAACCCTGACTTCTCCGACTGGCTTGTGCTGAGGTCCAACGACGCCAACTTCAAGCTGACGACGGCCCAGACGGAAGTGGCGCTCGAACAGCAGGCGGGTGTCGAGTTGGCACTGCGATTTTTCGCCTTCCGCAACGTTCCCTACACAGCGGGCCTTGACGTTCACGAATACTTGGATCAGGGCCTCGAAGCAATGGCCTCGAACAATGACTTTCCGCGTCAAGCCGAGGAGGAGGTCTTCACGAAGACCTTTCAGTGGCTCGGCGAAGCTTTGGGCGACCGCGCCTTCAGGAAGTGGAACGCCCAGCAGAACCAATTCATGGGCAAATTCTTGATGTCCGGCTTTGAGGTAATCGCGGTCGGTGTGGCCGCGAACGCCGCAGCACTAGATGGCATGCCAGCAGCAGCGCGAAACGACCATCTGCTCGCCCGGGCGCAGGCACTTTGGTCCGATGCGGCATTTAACGCCCATTCAGGCGCTGGCGTGCGCGGAACGACCCGCCTGGCGAACCTGCTCCCCATGGGCCAAGCGTTCTTCGCGCCATGAGACGGCTGCAAACCCAGAACCAACTCCAGGATTTCCTGGACGCGGAGTTGGGCTGGCGCGTCAAAGAGATTTCCACTCTCAAAGCCGCGGTAATGAGCTCCGCCTTCATCTCGGAGCAAACTTTGGTGCGCGCCTCCGTCGCACTTCTCTACGCGCATTGGGAAGGGTTCATCAAATCCGCGGCAACGGGGTATGTCTCTTACGTCAACAACCAGGGTCTCAGCTACTCGGAGTTGAAGACATGCTTCGTAGTGCTTGGCTTCAAGAAGGCCTTACACGATGTCCAGCAATCGAAGCAGTCTCAGGTTAACGCCACGCTGATTGACTTTCTTCGAGATGGCCTGGAAGAAAAGTCAAAGTTGAAGATCGACACGGCCATCAGCACGGAATCCAACCTTAGCGCTAAGGTGTTCGAGAACATTCTTCACGCCGTGGGGTTCGAGACTACGCCATACGAAGCGAAGGCGCACCTCATCGACGAGAGCCTTTTGAAGCGCCGCAACACGATAGCGCACGGCGAATACATCGACGTGGCGAAGGACGACTGGGCCAAACTGGCCGACGAAGTCCTACAAATGCTTAGGCAGTTCAAGAACGACATTGAGAACGCCATGGCACTTTCCGCCTTCAAACGACCGGTGGCGGCTTAGACGGGTACGCTGACCGCCTTCCGCAAGGCTTCGCACACTGCAAAAAAGGAAGCCTTCTGAACCGAAGTTCGAGAAGGCTTTGGGTAGGTCTGATCCGGCGTACGCATCTCATCGTTCGCCGTTCTTGCTTGCGCGTTCGCAACATACGCTGAACTGCCTGAGAGGCCAACACGATTCCAGAGGGACCGGAGGCCTCAAATTGATTGCAGCTTATGGGGTCGAAGTTTGCAGCTTATGGGGTCGGATTAGCAGCTTATGGTGCAACCCACACACACCCCTGCTGTGGCGCCGGCCGTGAAATCAGCCGCACTGCCCCACGTAGCCGCAGCTGGTGCAGAAGTCGCAGCCGTCCTTGTGGATGACGCTGGCGCTGCCGCATTCGGGGCAGACCTTGCCGGCCATGGGCTGGACCTCGCCGCCGCGGCGGTTGGCATCGGCCGGCAGCGCCAGCACGCCCATCTGCTGCAGCGGCAGGCCGCCTTCGTCCAGCACGCCCAGCATGGCGTAGCGGTGGATCACCAGGCGCGCGATGTAGGCCACGGTGGACGGCCACATCTGCTGGCGCCGCGCACCGGGCACGAAGGCCATGAACTGGCCCAGCGGCTCGGCGTAGTTGAGCAACTTGCGCAGCTTCATGCCGATCCAGGCCGGGTCGACGACGCGCATGTCCAGCGAGAGCACGCGCGCCAGACCGTCCAGCGCGCGCGGGTAGTTGCCCGAGAAGCCCACGGCGCAGGGCCGCGTGACGGTGCCACCGTCAGGCGTGGGCAGGGTCACTTCTTTCAGCGTGAGGGTGAAGCTCTCGCCGGTGGCCGGGTTGTCGATGTCCACCGCCCAGGCCAGCGTGCCCGAGGTGCCGGTGCGCGGCTCGTCGCGGCTGAACATGGCGTCGATCACCGGCGTGGCGCCTTCGGCATCCAGCGCGCCCAGTTCCTTGCAGCGCCAGCGGATCACCGCCGCCATGGCCGCCACCACGCCCGGGAAGGGGCGGCGGTCGCCCGCTGGCGGGAAGGGCATGTCGAAGGGCCGCTCTTCGGCCACCGTGGCCAGCGCGTCCAGCTTCAGGCGCAGCCAGGCGGCGTCCTTGCTGCGCAGGTCCATCGACAGCGTCTTGGCCAGTGCACCCAGGCCGCGCGGCTGCTCGGCGCCGTTGACCCACACCTCGAAAGGCTTGGGCGGAGCGCCCTCTTCACCGACGAAGAGCGCGAAGTCGCCGAAAGGGTGCTGCAGCATGAAGGTCCAGGCGGCATTGCCCGCCGGCAGCTCGGGCCGGCCGGGCCAGCGCAGGCTGGACAGCACCGGCGCGGGCAGGCGGTCCAGCGCCAGGCGGCGGTTGGCGGCGTCTATGACCAGCGGCTCGGCCGGCTGCGCCGTGACGCTGAGCACGCTGCCCAGCACCGCGTTGGGCCGGTAGGTGGCCAGGCCCTTGAGCCCGGCGCGCCAGGCCTGCAGGTACAGGTCCTGGAACTCGGCATAGGGGTAGTCGACCGGCACGTTGACGGTCTTGCTGATGGCGCTGTCCACAAAGGGCGCCACCGCCGCCACCATGGCCGCGTGCGCCTGCGCCGACATCTCCAGCGCGGTGACGAAGGCCGGCGTCAGCGGCGCGTCGGCGCCTTTCAGGTGCCGGTACAGGCGCCAGGCGTGGTCCTCGACCGCGTATTCCTTGAGCGTGCCGTCGCCCTGGCGCTTCTTGCGCGTGTAGCTCCAGCTGAAGGCCGGCTCGACGCCGTTGCTGGCGTTGTCGGCAAAGGCCAGGCTGATGGTGCCGGTGGGCGCGATCGACAGCAGGTGCGAATTGCGCAGGCCCTGCGCGCGGATGCGGTCGCGCAGCGCGGCCGGCAGCCGGCTGGCGAAGCGTCCGCCCGACAGCAGCAGGTCGGCGTTGAACAGCGGAAAGGCGCCGCGCTCCTGCGCCAGATCGGCGCTGGCGGCGTAGGCGGCGTCGCGCAGCACTTCGGAGATGCGCGCGGCGGCTGCGCGCGCCGGGGCTTCGTCGTAGCGCAGGCCCAGCATCACCAGCGCGTCGCCCAGGCCGGTGTAGCCCAGGCCGATGCGGCGCTTGCGGCGCGCCTCTTCCTGCTGCTGCGCCAGCGGCCAGACGGTGGTGTCGAGCACGTTGTCGAGCATGCGCACGGCCACCTGGGCCACGGCGGCGAAGGACTCTTCGTCGAAGCGCGCGCCGGGCTCGAAAGGCTCGCGCACGAAGCGCGTCAGGTCGATCGAACCCAGGCAGCAGCAACCGTAGGGCGGCAGCGGCTGCTCGGCGCAGGGGTTGGTGCTGGTGATGGTCTCGCAGTAGCCGAGGTTGTTGTCGCGGTTGATGGCGTCCAGGAACAGCACGCCAGGTTCGGCGTGGTCGTAGGTGGACCGCATGATCTGGTCCCACAGCACGCGCGCCGGCAGGCGGCGGTAGAGCCAGACGCCGCTGCCGTCGCTGGCCGGGCGCTGGCGTGCGCCGTCCGCCTTGTGCGCGGCGCCGGGCTCGGCGCGGTGCACCAAGTCGACCTCCGTGTCGGCGACCACGGCTTGCATGAAGGCGTCGGTGATGCCCACCGAGAGGTTGAAGTTCTTCAGCTCGCCCGCGTCCTTGGCGTGGATGAATTCCTCGATGTCGGGGTGGTCGCAGCGCAGCACGCCCATCTGCGCGCCGCGGCGCGCGCCGGCGGATTCGACCGTCTCGCAGGAGCGGTCGAACACCCGCATGTAGCTCACCGGGCCGCTGGCGTTGCTCTGCGTGCTGCCGACCCAGGCGCCTCGCGGGCGGATGCGGCTGAAGTCGTAGCCGACGCCGCCGCCGCGGCGCATGGTCTCGGCGGCCTCGGCCAGCGCGGTGTAGATGCCGGGGTGGCCTTCATCGGGCGTGGAGATGCTGTCGCCCACCGGCTGCACGAAGCAGTTGATGAGCGTGGCCGCCATGCCGGTGCCGGCGGCCGACTGGATGCGCCCGGCGGGCACGAAGCCCGCGGCCAGCGCCTGGGCGAAGCGCGACTCCCACAGCGCGCGCTGCTCGGGCGCCTCGGCCGCGGCCAGCGCCTGGGCCACGCGGCGGTGCACGTCGGCCACGCTGCGCTCGTCGCCCTTGGCGTACTTCTCGATCAGCACCTCGGCGCTGATGGGCTGGGCCGGCGGTGTGCTGGTGCGCGCCGCCTGTGCGGTCTTGACTCGGGTCATGGCTGGCTCCGGCGGCTGCCGGCGGGCCGGATCAGACGCGATACGTGGTTTCAGGCGGGCTGGGGCAGGCCCGGGGTGAGCAGGCGCTCGATCAGTTCGCGCACGCTGCGGATCTGCCCGCCGAAGGGCAGCGCGCCCGAGCCGCGGAAGAACAGGCCCTTCTTGACATCGCCGCGCAAGGCGGCCGCCAGCTGATTGTCGATGCAGAACTGGCCCCAGCCCGGCGTGCCGTCGCGCAGCCCGCATTGCTCGAGGCAGTCGAAGGACTTGGTGCAGCGGCTCTTGGCGTGCGCAACGGCCTGCAGCTTGTGCTCGATCTTGATGTAGGCGCGCATCCAGTGCGTGCCCACCGCGCGCGCCGGCAGGCCGGCGACGCTGGTGAATTCGACCATGTCGTCGTCATTGGCCTCGGCCAGCACGTGCTTGAAGTCGACGTGCGCGTCGCACTCGGTGGTGACCGCAAAGGGTGTGCCCAGTTGCACCCCGGCCGCACCCATGTCTTGCAGGCGCTTGATGTCGGCGTGGCTGCGGATGCCGCCGGCGGCGATGAGCGGGATCTCGCGCTCGAGCCCGGCCGAGCGAAAGAAGGCCAGCGACTGCGGGATGACGTTCTCGAAATCGAAGCGGTGGTCGCCCAGGTCGGCGATCTTGGCCGCGCCCAGGTGGCCGCCGGCCAGGCGCGGGTGCTCGATGACGATGGCGTCGGGCAGGCGCTTCTTGCGCTCCCATTTCTTGACGATGAGCTGCACGCCGCGGGCATCGCTGAGGATGGGGATGAG
This sequence comes from Rubrivivax sp., assembly GCA_022842305.1. Classification (GTDB taxonomy): domain Bacteria; phylum Pseudomonadota; class Gammaproteobacteria; order Burkholderiales; family Burkholderiaceae_C; genus Rubrivivax. Next base: position 9,776 of record JALHPY010000047.1, on the reverse strand, counting down.
CGCCGTGTTCGGGTGGTCCTTGGCCAGGTCGGGCAGGTCCAGCGGCAGGCCGGCGCCCACCACCACGGCGTCGATGCCGGATTCGAGCGCCTGCTTGACCGAGGCCGCGTACGAGCTGACGGCGCGCATCACGTTGATGGCCACCAGGCCGCGGCCGCCGGAGCGCTGGCGCGCGCCCGCGATCTCGCGCGTGATGGCTTCCAGATTGGCGGCGTCGATGGCGCGCTTGGCTTCGTCACCCGCGGGCAGGCCGTGGGTGCGTTCCATCAGGTCGGGGTGGTGGCGGCGCAGGTCGACGCTGGACAAGGTGCCCACGCCGCCTTCGGAGGCCACGGCGCCGGCCAGGCCCTTGGCCGAGATGCCTATGCCCATGCCGCCCTGCACCACCGGCAACAGGGTGCGGCCGCACAGGCGCAGGGGCTTCAGGCCGCTGGCGGCGAGCTGGGCATCCATGCCCTCGCCCAGGGCGCCCAGCGCCGCGGGGTTGTCCACGGCCAGCATCAGCGCAGCACCAGCAGCGGCAGCTTGCTGCGCGCCAGCACGCTCTTGGTGTGCGAGCCGAAGAGCAACTCGCCGAAGGCACCGCGGCCGTGCGTGACCATGGCGATCAGGTCGCAGCCGAATTCATCCGCGGCGTCGACGATGGCCTGGTCGACGGCTTCGCTGCGCACGAACTTGCCGTCACAGGCCACGCCCTGCTCGGCGGCCTTGGCGCCGAAGCGCGCCAGCACTTCGCGCGCATGGGCTTCGGTGCGGGCCAGGTGCTGGTCGGCCTCGCGCGCATAGGCGGCGGGCAGCGTGCCCATGCCCGGCAGCGGCGGCATGGGTTCGGCAACGAAGGCGGTGACGCGCGCGCCCAGGCGGCGCGCCAGCTCGACACTGCTGTCGGCGGCGCGGTCGGACAGCTCGCTGCCGTCGATGGGGACGAGTATGTGCTGGAACATGCTGGAGGCCCTTTCCTGTGGTTGCCGCTGCATCGATTCAACCATGCGCCTGCCGCGCGGGCGTCGAACTCGGCAGTCTAGTTCGCAGACGATGCCCCCGCTTGACGGTGATCAATGGGCTGCCCGGCGGGCACGGACCAGCACCGATAATGACGGACCGACCTTGCTTGGAGATTGCTCGATGACCCGTGTTTTCAACTTCAGCGCCGGCCCGGCCGCGCTACCCGAATCCGTGCTGCGACAGGCCGCCGAAGAAATGCTGGACTGGCATGGCTCGGGCATGTCGGTGATGGAGATGAGCCACCGCGGCAAGGAGTTCATCGCCATCGCCGCCGAGGCCGAGGCGCTGCTGCGCAAGCTGCTGGCCGTGCCGGCGGGCTACAAGGTGCTGTTCATGCAGGGCGGGGCCATCGCCGAAAACGCCATCGTGCCCATGAACCTGCTGCGCGGCCACGCCAGCGCCGACTTCATCGACACCGGCGAGTGGAGCAAGAAGTCCATCAAAGAGGCCAAGAAGTACGGCGGCGTCAACGTCGCGGCCAGCGCCAGCGCCAGCGGCTACACCACCATCCCGCCGCGCGACAGCTGGAAGCTGGACCCCGCCGCCGCCTACGTGCACATCTGCACCAACGAGACCATCGGCGGCGTCGAATACCACTTCACGCCCGATGTCGGCAGCGTGCCGCTGGTGGCCGACATGTCCAGCGACATCCTCTCGCGGCCCATCGATGTCAGCAAATTCGGCCTGATCTACTGTGGCGCGCAGAAGAACATCGGCCCCGCCGGCCTGACCATCGTGATCGTGCGCGACGACCTGCTGGGCGGCGCGCTGCCGGCAACGCCCACGGCCTTCGACTACAAGACCGTGGCCGACAACGAGAGCATGTACAACACCCCGCCCACCTACGCGATCTACATCGCCGGGCTGGTGTTCAAGTGGCTGGACGCGCAGGGCGGCCTGGCGGCGATCGAAGCCCACAACCGAGCCAAGGCGGCGCTGCTGTACGACTACCTGGACAGCACGCAGTTCTACAGCGCCCCGGTGGCGCGCGACTGCCGCAGCCTGATGAACGTGCCCTTCAAGCTCAAGGACGAGGCCCTGGACGGCGCCTTCCTCAAGGGCGCCGAGGCCAAGGGCATGGTGCAGCTCAAGGGCCACCGCTCGGTGGGCGGCATGCGCGCCTCGATCTACAACGCCATGCCGCTGGCCGGCGTGCAGGCGCTGGTGGCCTACATGAAGGAGTTCGAGGCCAAACATGGTTAATGCAATGGCTGACCGCCTGTCGGTGCTGGTGCTCAACGCCATCTCGGCCAGCGGGCTGTCGCGCCTTCCGGCCGAGATCTACCGCGTCGGCAAGGACATGGCCGAGCCCGACGCCATCCTCTTGCGCAGCGCCGATCTGCACAACGCGACCATCGCCCCCAGCGTGCGCGCCATCGGCCGCGCCGGCGCCGGCACCAACAACATCCCGGTGGGCGCGATGAGCGCCCGCGGCGTGCCGGTGTTCAACGCACCCGGCGCCAACGCCAACGCGGTGAAGGAACTGGTGCTGGCCGGCATGCTGCTGTCGGCGCGCAACCTGGCGCCGGCGCTGCGCTTCGTGGCAGCGCTGGACCCGGCCGCGCCCGACCTGGACGACCGCGTCGAGAGCGGCAAGAAGACCTTCGCCGGCTACGAGCTGGCCGGGCAGACCCTGGGCATCGTGGGCCTGGGCAAGATCGGCTGCCTGGTGGCCGACGCGGCCATCAAGCTGGGCATGACGGTGCTGGGCTACGACCCCGAGATCACGGTCGACGCCGCCTGGAGCCTGCCCTCGCAGGTGCGGCGCGCCGCCAGCGTGAACGAGGTGCTGCGCGGCGCGCAGTTCGTGAGCCTGCACGTGCCCCTGGTCGAAGCCACGCGCCACCTGGTGAACGACGCCAACGTGGGCCTGATGCGGCCGGGCGCGGTGCTGCTCAACTTCAGCCGCGACGGCGTGGTCAGCAACGCCGCGGTGCTGGACGCGCTGGGCGGCGAACGCCTGTCTGCTTATGTCTGCGACTTTCCCTGCGCCGAACTGCATGGCCACCCGCGCGTGGTGGCGCTGCCGCACCTGGGCGCCAGCACACGCGAGGCCGAGGAGAACTGCGCGGTGATGGTGGTGGACCAGTTGCGCGACTACCTCGAGCACGGCCAGATCGCCAACGCGGTGAACTTCCCCACGGTGCAGATGACACGTGAATCAGCCTGGCGCGTGGCCATCGCCAACAGCAACGTGCCCAACATGCTGGGCCAGATCTCCACCGCCATGGCGCGCGCCGGCCTGAACATCCACAACATGGTCAACAAGTCGCGCGGCGAGATGGCCTACACGCTGGTGGACGTCGAGGCGCCGGTGGCGGCGTCGGTGCTGGACGAGTTGCGCGCCATCCCGGGCGTGCTGGCGGTGCGCTACCTGCCGCAACGGGCATGACGGCAGCCGGTGGCCCGCCGCGGCTGCACATCAGCGCCGACGGCCGCGCCACCGTGACGCTGGCGCGCCCGCGCCACCACAACCGCCTGCACCGCGAGGACCTGCTCGCGCTGCAGAAGCAACTTGCCGCCGTGGCCGCCGACCCGGCGCTGCGCCTGCTGGTGCTGACGGCGCAGGGCACCAGCTTCTGCGCCGGCTTCCACCTGGGCGAGCTTGGGCAAGGCGACGGCGCGGCCGACCCGCAGCTGTTCGAGCGCACGGTGGACGCGCTGGAAGCCTTGCCGCTGCCCACGCTGGCGCGCCTGAACGGCAGCGTCTACGGCGGCGCCACCGACCTGGCGCTGGCCTGCGACTTCCGCGTCGGCGTGCAAGGCATGGAGCTGCGCATGCCGGCGGCGCGCCTGGGCCTGCACTACTACCCCAGCGGCCTGCGCCGCTATGTCACGCGCCTGGGTCTGGGAGCGGCCAAGCGCCTGTTCCTGCTGGCCGGCCCGGTGGGCGGCGGCGAGCTGCTGCGCATGGGCTACCTGGACGAACTGGTCGAACCTGACGCCCTGGATGAGCGCGTCGAGGCCTTGGCCGCAGCCCTGCTGGCTGGCGCACCGCTGGCCGTGAAGGGCATGAAGGCCTCGCTGGACGAGATTGCGCGCGGCGACTTCGACCTGCCCCGCCTGCGCCAGCGCGAGGCAGCCTGCGCCGCCAGCGACGACCTGCGCGAAGGCCTGGCGGCCTTCGGCGAACGCCGCGCGCCGCGCTTCAGCGGGCGCTGATCCGGGTATCAGCGGGCGCTGAGCAACGGTCTCAGCTGCCGCCGACCATCTGCGACTGCAGGTAGTTGGGCTCGCCCACCTTGGCCACCAGATCGATCTGGGTTTCCAGGTAGTCGATGTGCTCCTCGGTGTCTTCGAGGATCTCTTCCAGCAGCTCGCGGCTGACGTAGTCGCGCACGCTCTCGCAGTAGGCGATGGCTTCCTTCAGATAGACCTGCGAGCCCAGTTCGACCTTCAGGTCGCAGTGCAGGGTCTCGACGGCGCTCTCGCCGATCAGCAGCTTGCCCAGGTCCTGCAGGTTGGGCAGGCCGTCGAGCATGAGCACGCGCTCGACCAGCTTGTCGGCATGCTTCATTTCCTCGATCGACTCTTCGTACTCGTGCTTGGCCATGCGCTCGAAGCCCCAGTTCTTGAGCATGCGGGCGTGCAGGAAATACTGGTTGATGGCGGTGAGCTCCATCTTGAGCTGACCGTTGAGATACGCGATGACCTTGGCGTCGCCTTGCATGGGGGGGCCTCCTGGGCTTGGGGTTGTCTGGACCATTATGCGGGCCGCATTCGGCCAGCCAGTAGCCAAGGCCATGCACGCTTCGGGCCAGTCTGCAGCAGGCGCGCCAGGGCTGCTACGCGCGCGGGCATTGCGAACAAGAACAATTCGCATTATGATTGGGCGCATGATCATCTGCGTCTGCCACCGCGTCAGTGACCGCGACATCGCCCGCGCCGTCCAGGCCGGTTGCGACAGCTTCGCCGAGTTGCAGCAGCACACCCGGGCCGGCACCACCTGTGGCCGCTGCCTAGAGCACGCGCAGGACAGCTTTGCCGAGCATGCCGTCGGAGTCGGCTGCGGCCATTGCGCCGGTGCCGGGCGTTGCGGCGCCAGCCCCGCTGCGCTGGCCGCCTGACCCGCCGGGCGGCCCCGGCCCGCCCCTGGCCGGCGGGCGCCAGCGGTAAGAACTCGCCCGCCGTGGCGACTCACCCCGCATGAGCCCCACCCAGCGCCGCCGCTTGCTGATCACCCTGTTGGCCGGCCTGTTGCTGCCGGCTGCGGCAGGCGCGCAAAGCACCGCCGCCGCCCTTTCGCTGCGCGGCCGCACGCTGGACGGCCAGGCCTTCAACCTGGCCTGGTTGCGCAGCCATGCGGTGATGGTGGTGATGTGGCGCACCGACTGCGCGGTCTGCCTGGACAAGATGCCCGAGCTGCGCGCCAACGCCCAGGGCTGGCGCGGCAAGCCCTTCGACATCGTGCTGGTCAATCTGGACGCGAATCGCGCCGATGCGCTGGCTTACGACAGCCTGCGCCGGCTGGCGGCACAGGGCGCGGGCTCGATCTACAGCCTGTGGCACGGCGATGTGGAGATGCCGGCCTCCTGGCGCGGCAGCGCGCGCTTGCCGCTGACGCTGGTGCTGGACCGCGCCGGGCAGGTGGTGGGCGGCTTTGAGGGCCGCATCCCGCCGCAGGCCTGGGACCAGGTGGCCGACCTGCTGCCCTGAATGAAGAACGGACGGCGAAGCCGTCCGTCGAAGCTGCTGCGCCGGGTGCCGACGCCGCCCGGGGACCAGACATCGGCCCGGGAAGCGCAGGCTTAAGACGCCAGCTTACAGGCGCTCGAACACCGTGGCGATGCCCTGGCCGCCGCCGATGCACATCGTCACCAGCGCGTACTTGCCGCCGGTGCGGTGCAGTTCGTAGATCGCCTTGGTGGCGATGAAGGCGCCCGAGCAGCCGATGGGGTGACCCAGTGCGATGGCGCCGCCGTTGGGGTTGACCTTGGCCATGTTGTACTCAAGGCCGCGCGCCACGGCGATGGCCTGCGCCGCGAAGGCTTCGTTGCTTTCGATCACGTCCATCTGGTCCAGCGTGAGGCCGGCCTTCTTGAGCGCCATCTTGACCGCCGGGATCGGGCCTTCGCCCATCACGTCGTTGGGCACGCCGGCGATGGCGTAGCTCACCAGGCGCGCCATCGGCTTGTGGCCGTGCGACGCCGCCACGGCTGCGTCGGCCAGCACGAAGAAGGCGGCGCCGTCGTTGATGCCCGAGGCGTTGCCGGCCGTCACCGAGCCGTCCTTCTTGAACGCCGGCTTCATCTTGGCCAGCGTCTCGAGCGTGGTGTTGGGCTTGACGTGCTCGTCGGTGTCGAAGGTGACATCACCCTTCTTGGTCTGCTTGACGATGGGCACGATCTGGCTCTTGAAGCGGCCCTCGGCGATGGCCGCGGCAGCCTTGCGGTGCGAATCCACGGCCAGCTGGTCCTGCTCCTGGCGGGTGATGCCCCACTTGGTGACCAGGTTTTCGGCCGTCACGCCCATGTGGCCCACGCCGAAGGGGTCGGTCAGCGTGGCGACCATGGTGTCGATGAGCTTGGTGTCGCCCATGCGGGCGCCGTTGCGCATCGCGGTGGACAGGTAGCCGCCGCGGCTCATCACTTCAACGCCGCCGCCCACGCCGTAGTCGCAGTCGCTGAGCAGGATGTTCTGCGCCGTGGTCACGATGGCCTGCAGGCCCGAGCTGCACAGGCGGTTGAGCGCCATCGCCACGCTCTCCATCGGCAGGCCGGCCTGGATGGCGGCCACGCGCGCCACGTAGGGGAACCGGCTTTCGGTGGGGATGGTGTTGCCCACCGTCACGTAGTTGATGAGCTTGGGGTCGACGCCCGAGCGCTCGACCGCCGCCTTCATCACGGTGCCGGCCAGCTCTGCGGGCTCCATGTCGGCCAGGCTGCCGCCGAAGGTGCCGATCGCCGAGCGGGCCGCGCCCAACACCACTACATCACGCTTGCTCATGTCCAGGTCTCCTTGCTTGACTGAAAGACGGGTTTGTACCCCAAGTGGGCCCGTGCCGGCTGGCTACGGGCTTACGACTGCCGCCGGCGATTGTCAACCTTCCGGGCCGTCGCCGATGCTGAAGGCCAAGCCGGCATGCGCCTGCAGGCGCCGCACCAGCGCCAGGCCCATGGCCGCGCCAGCGGTCCACACGCCGCCGCCGGTGGCGATGTGGTCGATCTCCTGCATCAGGCACAGGGCGCTTTCCGACACCATGCGCGCAGTGGAGCCATAGCCGGGGTCGCGGTCGCCGGTGACGGTGGCGCCCAGGCTGCGGCCATCGGCGGTCTCGCCCTCGAACTGCAGCTCATAGTGGCCGGCCTCGCGCTCCTGCAGGCTGGGGCCTTCGCCCGGCTTGGGCAGGGCAAAGCGGCGCAGCATGGCGCGCGTGGGCGCAAAGGCCAGCAGCGCGCTCTGGATGCGTGCCTGGCGCGCCAGGCGGCGTGCGCGCATCTCGCCGGGCTGGCCGGTACCGGCGAGCATGCGCTCGTCGTAGACGAAATCCGTGCCCCAGGGGTGGCCGCGCAGCGCATTGGTGCGGTGCACGTTCTTGGTGTTGATGGGCGCCATGATGAAGGGCGCGGTCCAGGCGCCGCTGCGTTCGTCGAAGCCGGGGCCGTCGTCATCGGGCTGGGGTGGACCGGTGAAACCCGGTGTCAGCGCAAAGGGGTCGGCCATGGTGCGCGCGGTGGCCGGGTCGCGCCGCATCTGGTCCAGCGTGGCCAGCAGGCTGGCCACGGTACCGCCCGAGGGCCCGCCCTTGAGCGTGCGCACGCGGCAGCGCACGCGCTGCAGCGGCACGCCCAGACGCTGGAGTGCCTCGTCCTGCAGGTAGACCACGCCCAGGTCGAAGGGCACGGAATCGAAGCCGCACGAGAACACGATGCGCGCGCCCGACTGCTGCGCCACCGGCTCGAGCTGCGGAATCATCTGCGCCATCCAGCCGGGTTCACCGCACAGGTCCACATAGTCGATGCCGGCCTCGGCGCAGGCCCGAACCAGCGGCCCGCCGTGCTGCTGGTAGGGGCCGATGGTGCTGATCACCACCTCGGCCTGCTGCACCAGCTTCTTGAGCGCCGCGCCGTCGCTGGCGTCGGCGGCCAGCAGCGGCACGCGGTCGGCGTGGTCCAGCGCGTCGCGCACCAGGCTCAGCCGGCCCACGTCGCGGCCGGCCAGGGCCCAGTTCATCTCTTGCCCGTGGCGCTGGTGCAGATACTCGGCAACCAGCCGCCCGGTGAAGCCGCTGGCGCCGAACAGGATGAGATCGAAGGGCTTTCTCATGCCCAATCGTCGCACAGCGCAGGGGCTTGCAGACGCACGCGTTTGCCGCCTCCACAGGCCCGGCAGCCGCGTGCTAGCCTGAATGTGGCGCGGACGCAGCTGCGGCACGCAGCGGCCGGGCCACCACCCCACCAGACCAAACCCGAGGAGACACCCGCATGTTCAAGCCAGATTTCAAGACCCTCGTTGCCATCACTGCCCTCGCCTGCGCCAGCCTGTCGGCGCAGGCCCAGGTGCCGCAGTACGGCGCCAACGTCAACCTCGAGCAGGCGCTCAAGGCACTGAACGCCGCCGTCGCCGAGATCCGCAAGCAGAACCTGCCGCCCATGGCCGTGGCCGTGGTCGACACCGCCGGCCTGCTGGTGGCCTTCGAGCGCATGGACAACACGCAGACCGGCAGCGTGATGGTGGCCCAGGACAAAGCGGTGTCGGCCGCCATGTTCCGACGCTCGACCAAGGTGTTCCAGGACCTGGTGGCCGGTGGCGGCGCCGGCACGCGCATCCTGGGCCTGCGCGGCGCCAGCCCGGTGGAAGGCGGCCTGCCGCTCACCGTGGACGGCAAGATCGTCGGCGGCATCGGGCTGTCGGGCGGCAGCTCCGAGCAGGACGGCGTGGCCGCCAAGGCCGGCGTCGACGCGCTGGCGGCGAAGTAAGCGCTTCAGCGTGGGCCGGGTGGCGGCAGCTGCAGCAGCTGCGCCACCACCGCCAGCGCAATCACCGCCGGTTCCTTGCCGGCCACGCCCGGCAGGCCGATGGGGCAGACCATGCGGTCCAGCAGCGCTTGGGGCACGCCCCGTTGACGCAGCCGGCTCTCGAAGCGCGCGCGCTTGGTGTGCGAGCCGATGAGCCCGAACCAGGCAAAGTCACCGCGCTGCAGGATGGCCTGGGTGATGGCCAGGTCCAGGTCGTGGCTGTGCGTCAGCACCAGGAAGCAGGCGCCGGGCGGGGCCTGGGCCACCTCGGCCTGCACCGGCTCAACGCACAGCGGCGTGATGTGCGGCGGCAGCGGGTCGGGCGGAAACTCGGCCTCGCGCTCGTCCACCCACCACACGCGGCAGGGCAGATCGGCCAGCAGGCGCACGATGGCGCGGCCCACGTGACCGGCGCCGTAAAGCTGCAGAGCAAAGCGCGGCGGCGGCAATGCCCAGGCGGCGGGGTCGTCGGCCGCCAGCGGCGTATAGCGCAGGTCCAGCGCACCGCCGCAGCACTGGCCCAGGCTGGGGCCCAGTGCGATGTGCTGGTCGGGCGGCGGTGCCCCGCCCCCGGCCAGCAGCGCGCGCGCCGTTTGAACCGCCTGCAGTTCCAGGTGCCCGCCGCCGATGGTTCCCAGTACGTCGTCCGCCGCCACCAGCATGCGCGTGCCGGCTTCGCGCGGCACCGAACCCGCGCTGCGCAGCACCTGCACCACCACCGCCGGCCGGCCCGCGGCACGCCAGCGCAGGGCGGCGTCGCGCAGGGCCGCGTCGCTCACGCGGCGGCCTGGACGAAGCTGACGGCGCGCAGGA
>JALHPY010000046.1 GCA_022842305.1 Rubrivivax sp. | reverse complement strand
GGCGACGGCGTGGTCGCGGCAGGCGGCGATGCCGTGGCATCGCCCTGGCGCGCACGCGCCATCGCCCGCTCGCGCAGCGAGCCCCCGGTCGGCGGCGCTTCAGCGGCCGCCTCTGGCGAAGCCGATGCAGGCGCCGACGCCACACTGGAAGCCGCACTGGGGGCCGCCGCGGCCTGAGCCGCGCCGGCGCGGAAGGGCAGCGCCACATAGCCGACGGACTGCAGCTGCGCCGCGGCGATGCGCCGCGCCAGGGGGTGGCGGTTGTGCCACGCCACGATGCGGTCGGCCAGGGTCTCCAGCTTGAGTTTGTCCATGGTCTGGGCCCATTGTGCGGCCTGCCCCGACGCCTTCGGCCGCGAGCCGCTCACCTGAGTTTGCCCGCCATCAAGCCGCAGCAGGGCCATTCGCTGGTACCGTCATGCATCGATAACGCCGACCTCGGGCTAGCCGTCCGTGCTGACGCCCGGCAGGCGGCCGACAAGCATGCAGGAGCTTCCATGCCCAACCAGGAACTCGCCCGTCGGCTAGACCTGCCCAAACGAACCATTGCACTGGTGCTGGCGGGCGGCCGCGGCAGCCGGCTGCACCACCTCACCGACAAGCGCGCCAAGCCGGCGGTGTACTTCGGCGGCAAGTTCCGCATCATCGACTTCACGCTGTCGAACTGCCTGAACTCGGGCGTGCGCCGCATCGGCGTGATCACCCAGTACAAGAGCCACAGCCTGCTGCGCCACCTGCAACGCGGCTGGGCCTTCCTCAAGAGCGAGATGAACGAGTTCGTCGACCTGCTGCCGGCACAGCAGCGCATGGACGAAGAGACCTGGTACCGCGGCACGGCCGACGCGGTGAGCCAGAACCAGGACATCCTGGACAGCTACGAGGCCGACTACGTGCTGGTGCTGGGCGGCGACCACATCTACAAGGCGAACTACGCCATCATGCTGGCCGACCACGTGGCCAAGGGGCACGAGTGCACCGTGGCCTGCATCGAGGTGCCGCGCGAAGAGGCGCGCGCCTTCGGCGTGATGGCGGTTGACGCCGCCTGGAACATCACCGACTTCGTCGAGAAGCCGCCCGAGCCGCCCACCGTGCCCGGCAAGCCGGGGCGATCGCTGGCCAGCATGGGCATCTACATCTTCAATGCCAAGTTCCTGTACGAAGAGCTGGCGCGCGACATGGCCGACCCGCATTCCAGCCACGATTTCGGCAAGGACATCATTCCGCGTGCCGTGCGCATGGGCAAGGCGGCGGCCCACCCCTTCGCGCTGAGCTGCGTGGGCGGCAAGATCGGCGAGGAACCCTACTGGCGCGACGTGGGCACCATCGATTCCTACTGGGACGCCAACATCGACCTCACGGCCACCGACCCACTGCTCAACCTGTACGACACGCACTGGCCCATCTGGACGCACCAGCCGCAGCTGGCGCCGGCCAAGTTCGTGCACAACACCGAAGAGCGCCGCGGCATGGCCATCGAGTCCCTGGTCTCGGGCGGCAGCATCATCTCGGGCTCGGTCTACCGCTCGGTGCTGTTCTCCGAGGTGCGCGTGCATTCCTGGTCGCAGGTCGAGTGGTCGGTGCTGCTGCCGGGGGTGAGGGTGGGCCGCCACGTGCGCCTGAAGCGCGTGGTGGTCGACCGCGGCTGCCAGTTGCCCGAGCGCCTGGTTGTGGGCGAGGACGCCGCCGCCGACGCGGCGCGCTTTTTCCGCACCGACAGCGGCATCACCCTGATCACGCCGGAAATGCTGGCGCGGCTGCAGAGCTGAAGCCCGAGGCCCCGCCATGAAGGTGCTGCAGGTCGCGGCCGAGATCTACCCCTGGATCAAGACCGGGGGGCTGGCCGACGTGACGGGCGCGCTGCCGCAGGCGCTGCGCGAGGCGGGCGCCGACGTGCGCCTGGTGCTGCCCGGCTTTCCGGCCATCGCCGCGGCGCTGGAACAGCAGCGCACGCTGGCCTGCTTCGGGCCCATCTTCGGCGCGGGTGAGGTTCGGCTGGTGCTGGGCAGCCTGGGGCAGGACGGCGTGTCGGTGGTGATGGTCGACGCGCCCTGGCTGTACCGCCGCGACGGCGGCCCCTACCAGGCCCCCAGCGGTGCCAACTGGCCCGACAACCTGCAGCGCTTTGCCCTGCTGTCGTGGGTGGCGGCGCACCTGGCCGCGGGCGAGTTTGACCCGCGCTGGCTGCCCGACATCGTGCACGCCCACGACTGGCACGCCGGCCTGGCCTGCGCCTACATGGCCGCGCACCCGGGGCGCAGCGCGTCCACGGTGTTCACCATCCACAACCTGGCCTTTCAGGGCCTGTTTCCCGCGGCCGAATTCCCCGCCCTGGGCCTGCCCGGGCACTACATGCGGCGCGAGTCGCTCGAGTTCCACGGCCAGCTGTCCTGCCTGAAGGCCGGCCTGGTCTGCGCCGACCGCATCACCACCGTGAGCCCGACCTACGCGCGCGAGATCGCCACGCGCGAATTCGGCTGCGGCATGGAAGGGCTGATCCAGCAGCGCGCCGGGGTGGTGTCGGGCATCCTCAACGGCGTGGACGCCGCGGTCTGGGACCCGCGCCACGACCCGCTGCTGGCCTCCCCCTACGGCCCCGATGCGCTGCAGGGCAAGGGCCAGTGCAAGCGCGCGCTGCAGGAAGAACTGGGCCTGGAACCCGACCCCGCCGCACCGCTGTTCGGCCTGGTGAGCCGGCTGACGCAGCAAAAGGGCCTGGACCTGGTGCTGGGCGCGCTGCCGGCGGCACTGGCGCAGGGCGCGCAGTTCGTGCTGCAGGGCAGTGGCGAGCCCGAGATCGAGGCCGCCTGCGCCGCCGCTGCGCGCGCCCACCCGGGGCGCGTGGCGGTGAGCCTGGGCTACGACGAGACGCAGGCGCACTGGGTGATCGCCGGCGCCGACGCGGTGCTGGTGCCTTCGCGCTTCGAGCCCTGCGGCCTGACGCAGCTCTACGGCCTGCGCTACGGCACGCTGCCCGTGGTGCGCCGCGTGGGCGGCCTGGCCGACACCGTGGTCGACGCCAGCCCGGCCGCGCTGGCCGAAGGCCGCGCCACCGGCTTCAGCTTCGACAACGCCTCGCCCGCAGCACTGGCGGGTGCCCTGCTGCGCGCCATCGCGGCCTGGCGCGAGCCGGCGCAGTGGCGCGGCCTGATGCTCACGGCCATGGCGCAGGACTTCTCTTGGGCCGGGGCCGCGCGCCATTACCTGGACTTGTACCGCGGCCTGCGCGAGACCGCGGTGCGCTGAAGCCGGGGGCTGGAGGCGTGGGCGGCAGGAGGCCGGGCGCGCGCTCCTAGACGCTGCGCGCCCAGGGGCCCAGTGTCATGCGCTCCAGGGTGTCCACGGCACGCTCGAAGGCGCCGCCGGCCACCATCGAACGGCGGATCAGGCCGGCGCGCACGCCGCTGGCGTACATCACGCGGGCACTGTCGAAGGGCCAGGTCAGCGGGCAGGTGCTGCCCTGGTACAGGCAGGGCATCAGGTCGAGGCCGCGTGCGGGGGCGGCGTAATGCAGCTTGTCCATGGTCAGCGCAAACCGATGCTCAGCGCCACGGCGCGGGGGTGGGCGCGGCCGCGCGCGTCGAGCTCGCGCATGCGGTGTTCGAGGTCGTTCAGGTCCACCGACTGGGCCAGGTAGGCCTCGTCGCGTTGCTGCTGGGATTCGATCTGCGGAAGAAAGGCCTTGATGAGGCCGCACAGGCTGGACATGGTGAGTCCTTTCCAAAAGGGTACCCCGGGAACTTACGGGTAAACCCTAGACCCGTCAACCCACAGGGCTGGGCGTGCGCACCGTGCACGGCGTTCTGCAGCGCACAGACGACAAGGGTCGTCCCGTGGGAATACAGCCCTTACAAATGGTCGGCAGCCCACGCGCCTGCAGCGCCGTGGCCGGTGCGCAGCGGCCTGCCGGCGTCCGGCCCGGCGCCCGACTAGCATCACGCACCGTCCACTTTGCGAGGCCCCCCATGGCCACCAGCCTGCTGGTTCTGCTCGACGACATCGCCAGCGTGCTGGACGACGTGGCCACCATGACCAAGGTGGCCGCCAAGAAGACCGCCGGCGTGCTGGGCGACGACCTGGCGCTCAACGCCCAGCAGGTGGCTGGCGTCAAGGCCGACCGCGAACTGCCGGTGGTGTGGGCGGTGGCCAAGGGTTCGGCGATCAACAAGGTCATCCTGGTGCCTGCGGCCTTGCTGATCGCCAGCCTGGCCCCCTGGCTGGTGACCCCGCTGCTGATGCTGGGCGGCGCCTACCTGTGCTTCGAGGGCGTGGAAAAGCTGGCGCACAAGTTCCTGCACGACCCGGCCGACGATGCCGCCGAGCGCGCCGCGCTGCGGCAGGCGCTGACCAATCCGCAACTCGACCTGGTGGCGCTGGAGAAAGAGAAGATCAAGGGCGCCGTGCGCACCGACTTCATCCTGTCGGCAGAGATCGTGGTGATCTCGCTGGGCACCGTGGCCACGGCCCCGCTGCTGCAGCAGTTCGCCGTGCTGGCCGGCATCTCGGCGGTGATGACCGTGGGGGTCTACGGCCTGGTGGCCGGCATCGTCAAGCTCGACGACGCCGGCCTTTGGCTCAGCCACCGGGCCGGCGCGGCGCAGCAGGCGCTGGGCCGCGGCCTGCTGGCCTTTGCGCCCTGGCTGATGAAGGCGCTGAGCGCGGTGGGCACACTGGCCATGTTCCTGGTGGGCGGCGGCATCCTCACGCATGGCGTGCCCTGGCTGCATCACGTGATCGCAGGCTTCACGGCCGGCAATGGTGCGGTGCTGGCCGCGCTGCTGCCGCTGCTGGCCGATGCGCTGGTGGGCATTGCCGCGGGGATCGTGGTGCTGGCGGTCGTGACGGCGGTGCAGCGGCTGCGTGCGCGGCGCGTCGTCGGCTGAGCGGCCGGCGGCGACATTCGACACTGAGTTGCCAAGGACAATGCTGGTCCTTCGCAACAATCAGGCGCCTCCTGCATCCAACCGGCCTCATAGGCGTGCGCGTGTGCTGCGATGAGGAGGGTGGCCAGCAAGGCCAGGATGCTCCTGGTGTAGCTTGCTCATGTGTTGTTCCAGAGCGTTGAGTGGTGTTCGATAGCGGAACCAGGCTGAGCCGGAACAGCTTGCGATCAAGCGCAGTCTGGGAGTGCGAATCTACTGCTGCTGGTCGCGGCAAGCATGAAGAGCTTGTCGAAGCGGGATGCTGCAGACATCGGTCGACAGCGGAATGCGCTCCTGCGCTGACTAGCGCCCCACGTCGCGCCGCCGCCCATCCAGCGCACCCGCCGCTGCCGCCTTGAGCAGCTTCTGGAACGTCGGGCATTGCGCATGGCTCGGTGCCGGGCAGGCTGCCGCATGCCGCAGCCCGCGACTCATCGCGCGGAGCTGCCTGACTTGGGTGTCGATCTCGTCGGCCTTGGCCGCGAGCAACTGGCGATCGATGGTCGGCCCGCCGTGGGGCGAGAGCATCGACTGGATCTCGTCGAGCGAGAGCCCGGCCGCCTGCCCCAGCGCAACCAGGGCGAGTTGATCCAGCACGCCCGGTGCGAAGCGGCGCCGTGTGCCCGCCGGGCCCACTGAGGCGATGAGGCCGCGCCGCTCGTAGTAGCGCAATGCCGACGAGGCGATGCCGGTGCGCCGGGCGACTTCTGCGATGTCCATGATCGTCGAATGTCCTTGACTTGAAGTTGACTTCAACTTCTATCCTGACTTTCCTTTCACGATTCGTCAACACCGAAGGAGCATTTGATGGAGCCACTTTCCGCAATCCCTCAGGCCGTCGCCGTCGGTATCGGTGCAACCGCCGTGATGGACCTCTGGCTGCTGGCGCTCAAGCGCAGCGGGGTACCGACCATGGACTTCGCGCTGCTGGGCCGCTGGGTCGGCCACCTGTTCCAGGGCCAGATCGCGCACGAGACCATCCGCCGCGCGCAGCCCGTTGCGAACGAGGTCGGCCTCGGCTGGCTGGCGCACTACGCCGTAGGCATCGTGTTCGCCGGCCTGCTGGTGGCCCTGCAAGGTGTGTCCTGGCTGGACGACCCTGCCGTCCTGCCGGCACTGGCCTGGGGCCTGGCGACGGCGGCGGCACCGCTGTTGCTGCTGCAACCGGCGATGGGCGCGGGCATCGCATCGTCACGGACCCCGGCGCCGCTGAAGAACAGCCTGCGCAGCCTGGCCAACCACGCCGTGTTCGGCCTGGGCCTGTACCTCAGCGCGGCCTCCTTGTCGCGCCTGACGGCTTGATCCCGCGTCGATCCGACGCCCACATCACTTCGATTGCCACCATGAACCAACTTGCCATCGTTTATCACAGTGCCCACGGACACACCGAGCACATCGCCCGCCAGATAGCCGAGGGCGTGCGCAGTGCCGCGACCGCGGAGGTCGACATGATCAAGGCTGAAGAGCTGGTCCGCGACACCGATCGCCTGCTACCCTACGACGGCCTCATCCTGGGCTCGCCCACCTACCTGGGCGGCGTCTCCGCGCCGTTCAAGGCCTTCATGGACGCCACCGGGCGCTTGTGGCGCACGCAAGGCCTCAAGGGCAAGCTCGCTGCAGGCTTCACCGTGTCGTCGCTGCCTGCCGGCGACAAGCAGTCGACGCTGATGTCGATGTTCGTCTTCGGCATGCAGCACGGGATGGTCTGGGTCGGCAACCCCATCCTGCCCGAACAGCACACTGGGGTGCCCTACGACGAGGCCGCCAACCGCCTCGGCTCCTGGTCGGGCCTGATGGCGCAGGCCGGCCACGGCTCGCCGGCCGATGCCTTCGTGCCTGGGGACCTGAAGACGGCACGCCTGTTCGGGCGCCACTTTGCCGAGACCCTGGAACGCGTTGCCGTTCCCGCCTGAATGGCCACCACCTCCAAGGAGTCCATCATGCTGCCCAAGAAACTCGCACCGATGCTGTTTGGCCTGCTGCTGTCGGGAATGATGTCCCTGCTGGTGTCGGGCCTGGCGACCTGGCGCGCCATCGGCTTGGACCCTGGCTTTGTCGCCGGCTGGGCCGGCGCCTGGCTGCTGGCATGGCCGATCGCCTTTCCGGCGGTCTTGCTGGCGGCACCGCTGGCGCGACGCGCCGTGAACAAGCTGGTGGCCGAAGCATGAGCCGCTCGGCCGCGGGACACATCGCCGGCCTGCCGCTGCCGGTGTGGCTGGTCGCGCTGAGCATCGTCCCACTGCTGGGTGGGGCCGCGCGGCTGCTGGCCAGCGGCGATGCGCCGGCATCTGCGGACATGCGCTTTTCCATGGCGCCAATGCCGGTAACGCTGCACATCGCCGCGGCAACCTTCTACGCCCTGGCGGGCGCGTTCCAGTTCGACAGTGGCCTGCGGGGCCGCTGGCCCGCGCTGCATCGCGTGCTCGGCCGCGTGACCGTGGCGTGCGGGCTCGTCGTGGGCTTGACGGGGTTGTGGATGACCCTCGCGAGCGAGATCCCGGTTGGCCTGCAAGGCGAGTTGCTTGGCGTCGTGCGGGTTGCAGTGGCCACCAGCATGGTCGCCTTCCTGGTCCTGGGGGTCATTGCCATCCAGGCGGGCCAGGTGCGCCGTCATCAGGCGTGGATGGCCCGCGCTTACGCCTTGGCGCTGGGCGCAGGCACACAGGCGCTGCTGCTGTTGCCGCCGACCCTCGTCTTCGGCGAGATCACTGGGCTGGTGCGCGACCTGGTGATGACGGCAGCGTGGCTGCTCAACTTGTGGGTCGTCGAGCGGGTTCTCGCCCATCCGGCGCAAGCCCAGGCGCCCAGGCGGGTGGTCGGAACTCCCAGCCAGGCTTGACAGGCGTTGGAAGGTCTCCAGAGGCTGACGATCAACGGGCAGCCGATACCGTCGCCCGTTCTTCACTCAAGGTTCCGAGGAAGCGCACCAGGTCAGCAACTTCTGCATCGGTCAGCTCGATGGGCGCTCGCTCCGCATGCTTGGCGACGCCGCCGCCGGCATGCCGGTGCGTCAGCTCCGAATGACCCACGGCTGCATGTGGCGCGGCAACGTAGTGCCGAACGACCTGCTCCAGCGTGGACAGTTGCCCGGCGTGCATGTAGGGCGCACGCTGCGCCACGCCGCGCAGGCCCGGCGTCTTGAACGCACCGACCAGGGCCGGGTCGTCGTCCACCATGAACCTGAGCTCCTGGCACTGCTTCGGTTGCGCATCGCTGAACGGTCCCAGGCAATTGAACTCGTCGTTGCGGACCTTGGCCGTCGCATCGGCACGGCCCCGGTCGGGGCGCGCGGGATCGCGCGCAGGCACGCCGGTGTTGTGGAACTGCTGGTCGGTGAGCAGCGGCCCGTTGTGGCACGTGACGCACTGCGCCTTGCCGATAAACAGCCGAAGGCCGCGCACTTCGCCGGGCTGCAGCACACCCTGATCTGCGGCACGACCGGCCATGACACCATCGATGTAGCGGTCCAGGCGCGAGGGCTCGAGCGCCAACGACTTCTCGTACGCTGCGATGGCCTTGCCCATGTTCGCGAAGACCCGCGACACGTCCTTGCGCTGACGGGCGGTCATGGCGGCCCACGCCGTCTTCTCGGCCGCAGCGCCGTTCGGCCCGGCGTCGCGCGGCAGGCCTTCGAGCTTCGGCATCGGGCCGAAGACGGACTCGTAGTCCTTTCGGTAGCTCGATGCGAGCAGCTGCGCATGACGCGTTCGGTTGCCACCGTGTTCCACCGCGTCCTCGAGCGGACCGAGCGCCTGCGCCCACAGGCTGTCCTTGCGGCCGTCCCAGAACAGCCAGGTGCTGTAGCCAGCGCCCACGATGGGCATGGCACGCCGCGAGCCCGTGCCCACGCCTTGGCTCACGGGCAGCCCGTCCTGGAACTGCTTGCCCGGGTCGTGGCAGCTCGCGCACGACACGGCGCCGTTGGCGCTGAAGCGCGCGTCGCCGAAGAGGCGTCGGCCAAGGTCGACCGCGGCCGGCAGCCGTTCGAACGCATTGGATGGATCGACCGGTACGGGCGGCAGGCGCTTCAGGCTGAGCGAAGCCAGCACGGCCCGCTCTTCATGGCTCCAGCCCTGCGCAGTCGAGACCGGGGATTGGGAACCCGCGTGCGCCAGGGTCACCACCAGCGCTGCCATCACGGCCATGGCGCTGCCGAGCAGCCAGGCCGAACTCATGAGTCTGCGCATCGTCGTCTCCTCGACTATGGTTGTGCGGCGCGTCAGCGGTTGGCGCCGGGCTCGGCCACGACAGTGTTGAAAGTCACCTGGTCGATGCCTTCGGGGCTGTCGATGGCGAGCTTGATCTCCCACCAGCCGGTCATGCTGAACTTCATGCCCTCGATCAAATAGCTGCCGTCGGCCAGTTCCTGTGTCACCTGGGGCCGCGTCGGCAGGCCATGGCCGTGCTGCGGCATGCCGCCGTCGACCTTGATGCGCGCCTGCGCGACCGGGACGCCCGCCGGGGAGGCGAGCCGGACCTGCCAGCTGTGCAGCTGATTGATGGCCGCGGGCTGGGCTGGCGGCAACAGCGTGACGACGAACTTGTTGTCGACCGTCGGTCGGGTCAGCGACAGATCCAGGTTGGTTGGCGCCGACATGCAGCCTGCGGTGGCGGCCAGGACGGTGAGCGCGAGAGCGGTGGAAGCGAAGCGGTACATGGTGGGATCCTTTGGCGGTCAAGGGTGTCGAAGGCCTGTACACCGCGCGGTGCGGCGAATCAGTGCGTGCACTTTCGGCTTCCGTCGCCACCGGTGACAGCGCCTTGCGACCGGTGGTGCGCTGGTGTCCGGCAGCGGTCCGTCTTGTCGACCGAGTGGTCGCAGGGGGTACGCGTCACCGGCCTTGCGGGCCGCCTACATCGGGCGGAACAAGTGGCCGAACGCTCGGCTGACCTTCAAAGGCCGTTGCAACCCTCGCAAGCTCAGGCTGTAGTGCCCGATCTCGTCGCGTGTCGCGCTGACGATGGCGGTCGAATTGACCATGACGCTGCGATGCACCTGGATGAAGTCGTTCGAATCGATGCGCGCCATCAGCTCGCGCAGGCTCATGCGCACCAACGCCTCGCCGGTCGGCGTCACGACATTCACGTACTTCTCGGTCGCCTCGAAGCAGACCACGTCGGCGACCGGGATCATCCGCACGGTGTTGCCGATGCCGGCTCGGATGACCTTGATGCGCTCGCGCTCATCACCCGCTGGGGTGGCGATAGCCTGCATGCGCTGCATCAGGGCCGCCATGTCGCCCGCCTGGGGTGATGCCGCTCGTTGTGCCAGCCGCGACTTCAGTCGATCTACGCTCTGCTGCAGTCGTTCGGCCGTGGCGGGCTTGAGCAGGTAGTCGACCGCTGCGCGCTCGAATGCCGGGACGGCGAAGTTGTCGTAGGCCGTGATGAACACGAAAAGCGGCTCGGCCCGCTCGTCGGGCCAGTCGTCGGCAACCACCTCGGCCACCTCGATCCCCGTGCGACCGGGCATCTTGATGTCGAGGAACATCACATCGGGCAGCGACTCCAGCGCCAACTCGGTCGCCCGCAGTCCGTCGTCGGCAACGCCTAGGATCTGGAGCTCGGGCCACAACTGCTCCAGCAGGCGGGTCAGCGTGCGCTCGAGCACGGGTTCGTCCTCGGCGATGACGGCAGTCGGTGGGCGGCTCGGGGTCATGCAGGTCTCCTCGGCGTGCGACGAAGGGGCTCGGTGACGCGTGGCATGCGCGGGACGCGCTCGCAGTGTGCGACGGATCAGGTCGGGATGAACACGACAGCGGATACGCCGGTGGGGTCACGACGTTCGAGGCTGAGACGGGCCGCCGGGCCGTAGAGCACGCGCAGGCGGTCGCGCACGTGCTGCAGGCCATAGCTGGCGTTGGCCGGGCGCGCGGTGGGACCGTCGACCTCGTCGGCCGGCAAACCCAAGCCGCTGTCACTCACGCGGATCTCGATGCCTGCGGGGATGGCGCGCGCCACCACCTCGATGCTGCCACGGCCGACCTTGGGCTCCAGGCCATGCTTGATGGCGTTTTCCACCAGCGGCTGCAGCAGCATCGGGGGCACCTCGGTGCGCTCCAGTTCGGTGGGCAGCTCGAGCCGATAGCTCAGGCGCGGCCCCATGCGCAGCGCCATGATGTCCAGGTAGGCACGCAGTTGCGCGAACTCCCGGCTGAGCGCCACAGACTCGGTCTGCGAGGCAGCCAGCGCGCTGCGCAGGTACACGATGAGCTGGTCGATCATCAGCTCGGCGCGATCGACATCCTCCCGCACCAGTGAACGCACGTTGGCCAGCGAATTGAAGAGCATGTGCGGATCGAGCTGCGCCCGCAGCAGCCGAAGCTGGGCCTCGACCGCGAAGCGCTGCGCCTCGGAACGCGCTGTCGCTTCCTTCGCAAGGGTTTCCCTTGTCGCGAAGTAATTCAGCGCGATACCGCCTGCCAGCACGGTGAAGAGGATGGGGATCAGGCTGATCTGCTGGTGTCCCACCATGCGCATCGGCTCGCCCAGCACGATGAAGGCGAACTGGTGCCCGACGAAGTAGCCCGTGGGAATCGCGATCAGGCCGATGAGCAGCCAGCGCAGCGCTGGCTTGAAGTGGTCGAAACGGCGCGTGCGCAGCAACACCAGGACACAGGCCATCATCGTCAGGCCGACGCATTCATGAAACACCAGCAGGCGCGGATAGGTCTCGAGCCCGGGGACGAGGAAATACAGCAGCGTCGAAGCGAGGGCCCAGAAGGCGGCAGCAGCGGCGATGACCGGCAGCGCGCGCTTCAACTCGTGGAGCCAGTGGCTGGCGATGGGGGTGTTAGACGAGGACATGGCAGGCAACGGTGCTGCGAATGGAAGGTGGCCGAGCCAACTCTAGGGCCGGGGTGGTCCGCCGCCAAGCGGCGGCGGGGGCGAGTGGCTGGACTTGTCCATGAGCTGTCGATTCCGTCGACCGAACGGTCGCCAGGGGGTGGATCGCCGATCGGATGACACCCTCGCAGGGTCGTTCGGCTGCGCATTCGGAGGATTGGCAACTAACGGGATCACGCGCCCAGCGCCATGACAGCGCCGACCCCGAGCCCATAGGGAATGTGCGAGAGCGGGCTGGCGAGCAAGGCATTGGCGCCGCGCGGGCCGCGCCGGCCGAACCAGCCCCAGCCGAATGCGGGCAAAAGAATGAACCAGGGCAGCAGAGACGTGACCAGGCCGAACAGCAGGCCGCCCAAGATGGGGTGGGTGGGCGAA
Source organism: Rubrivivax sp. (assembly GCA_022842305.1). GTDB lineage: Bacteria > Pseudomonadota > Gammaproteobacteria > Burkholderiales > Burkholderiaceae_C > Rubrivivax. The sequence goes on along the minus strand of JALHPY010000046.1, from coordinate 15,608 downwards.
TGCATGCCCAGGAGCAGCAAAGCGGCGGGGTAGATAAGCGCCACGCCGCCGCCGCCGATGAGAAGGTGGAAGGCCCACCCCAGGCCGGCCTCGCGCGGAAGCGACGGCGACGCCTGGATGTCGGAGTGGGCCAGGCGCCCCCGCATCAGGCCCAGGAACCAGCGGCCGACCAGGGCGACGTTGACGCCGCTGCGGATGCCAACCCTGGCCATGGCGATTTCGGTGATGTCCATGAGGACGGCACCCAGGATGCCGCCCAGGAAGGCAAGAGCGAAGGTGTTCATGGGGGACCCCGTGAAGTTGAATGTCATTCCAAGGGCATGGGGGCCGGCGGCGGGTTGCACCTCGCCGCCGGCGCGGGCCTTGGCGCTGCGCGGGTCAGGCCTTGGGGCAAGTGCAGCCCTGGCCGCATGGGCACTGCGGGCCGCAGGCGCAGGCGGATTGGGTGGCGGTTTGGGTGGCGCGCTTCTGACAGCCGCAGGTGCACGACGCTCCCGGGCAGGTCGTGCAGGTGCAGGGGGTGGGTTGCGTGGTGTCGTTCATGGTGAGTCTCCTTGGTGGCTCGACAACGGGATGTCATCGATGGCATGACTTTCGGCGCGACGGCCCGTTATCGACAGGCGCTTGCGACGAGCGGTCTTCGTGTGTGCCGGAGCGGTCGCGCAGGTCGACCGAGTTGTCCGGTGCCTCCCCCAAGCCGGGTCGAACCTGCTCGTGTCCGCAGCCCGTCGGCTGTGTCAACCGCTCGATCGTGGGTCCGGACCTTTGCCGAACTGAATGAAGCGGTTGGTCGCAAGTCGATGGAAGCCGGCTCCATGGTCAATGATCCTGCTCGTCAGCGAAGGCATGGTGCAGTCGTACAGGTTCGAAAGGCGCTGTCATGCTCGAGGTTTACGAGGAAGAACTTTCACGGGCTCGCAAGGCACTGGAATCCGGCAACATCGAGGTGTGCTTCGGACACCTCGAGCGGGCGCATGTGCTGTCGCAGCGCATGACCAGCAGGCACACCCATGTGCACTGGCTGATGCTGGTGGCTGGCTGGAGTCGGGGCGACTGGCGCGAAGTCATCGGCCAGGTAACGCGAATGCTGGCCCCGATCTTGTTCTCCCGGCTGTGGGTGCCGCGCGGCAACAGTGGGCGGGCGCGCGTCAGCGCCTTCAAGCCCATGCCGGTGCCCGACGACCTGCGGCACCTCGTGCATTGAGGCAAGAAGATCAAGCCATGGAGTACCTCGTCGGGACCACCCTCGCGCTGTTCTTCTGCGCCGCCGCCGCGGGCTTGGGCATGGATCGCGAGCGCGCGTTCTACCCCGCGTGCTCATCGCCGTCGCCTCCTACTACCTGGCCTTCGCCGTCGTCGATGGCCGGAGCGAGGTCATGCTGTCCGAGCTGGCGATCGCGGCCTTCTTCATCTTCGAGCGCTCCGCCTGTGCTGCCCTGCTTAACAAGTGATCCCTTGACAGGGCGGGCTCGATGGTGAAAGTATCAAGCCGCACGTCAACAGCCAGCCCGCCGCAGGGCGGAGCTTGTCTCGCAGCGGCGAACCGTACGGGGGAGACACCATGTTCAAGCCTTGGATCATGAATGCCGTCGCGGCGGCGATCGTGGGTCTGCCCATGCTCGCGGCCGCTGATGAAACCTGCAATTCGCCTTACATGGCCAATCTCATCAAGGGCCAGGAGGACTTCGTCCACGTATGGACGCTGGGCGTCAAGGGCATGGGCGACGGCAACGACAAACTCGTCACCATCGACGCCAACCCCAAAAGCAAGCGCTACGGTGAGGTCGTCCACAAGCTCGCAGTGCCCGGCCGCGGCGAGGCGCACCACATGGGCTTCACCGACGACCGGCGGTTTCTGTGGGCCGGCCGGCTGGACGACAACAAGATCTTCGTCTTCGACATGGTCAATCCCGAGAAGCCCAAGCTCGTGAAGACGATCGCCAACCTGGCGTCCAAGACCGGCTTCGTCGGCCCGCACACTTTCTATGCCATGCCCGGTCGCATGCTGGTGCAGGCGCTGTCCAACACCAAGGACCACGGCGGCACCACCGGCATCGTGCTGTTCAACAACAAGGGCGACATCGTCGAGAGCTACCCCATGCCCGTGGGCGAACTGGGCGGCGTCAAAGGCGACGGCTACGGCTACGACATCGCCATCAACCCGGCCAAGAACACCATGCTCACCTCCAGCTTCACCGGCTGGAACAACTACATGATGGACTTGGGCAAGCTGGTGCAGGATGGCGAGGCGATGAAGCGCTTCGGCGGCACCATGGTGGCCTGGGACGTGAAGGCGATGAAGCCGCAACAGGTGTTCAGCGTGCCCGGCGCGCCGCTGGAGATCCGCTGGTCGCTCAAGGGGGGCGACAACTGGGCCGTCACCGCGACCGCGCTCACCAGCAAGATCTGGCTCGTCAAGCAGGATGCGCAAGGCCAATGGCAGGCCAAGGACGTGGCCACCATCGGCGACCCGGCCAAGATTCCGCTGCCGGTGGACATTTCCATCACGGCCGATGGCAAGGGCCTGTGGGTCAACACCTTCATGGACGGCACCACGCGCTACTTCGACATGAGCAACCCCGAGGCGCCCAAACAGACCTACACCAAGGTCACCGGCAAGCAGGTGAACATGGTGTCGCAGAGCTGGGACGGCAAGCGCGTCTACATCACCTCATCGTTGCTGGCGAACTGGGACAAGAAGGGTGACGACAACGAGCAAGTCCTGCGCGCCTACGACTGGGACGGCAAAGAACTCATCCAGAAGTTCGAGGTCGACTTCAACAAGCTCAAGCTCGGCCGAGCGCACCACATGAAGTTCACCGCGCGGCCGGCCGGCAAAGCCCTGGCCGACGTGGCGCCGAAGGCCGGCGATCTGCGCGTCGCGCAGACGCGCTGACGCCTGCGGGCGCGACAACCATGCACCACGCCACTCGGCTGTGGCGCTTGCGGGTGGGCGCGCTGGGTCTGCTCGCCTGGGCAAGCCCGCCGATCGCCTGGGCCGCGAAAGACGCCGAGCAGCCGCGCCCGGCCGGGGGGCGCTCGGCGGTGGACGTGTCGCGGCTGCCTGCCCCGGGCAGCTATCGCTTGCCGCGACTGTTCACGGCGCCCGATGGGCAGGTCATCGCCAGCGACGGCAGGCCCCATCGCCTGCATGCGTTGCTGGCCGGACGTCTGTCGGTGCTGTCGTTCATGTACACCTATTGCCGCGATCCTGAGGGCTGCCCTCTGGCCTGGCGCGCCATGGAGACCGTGCACGACGAACTGTTGCGCGATGCGGCGCTGGCGTCCCGCGCGCAACTGCTGAGCCTGAGCTTCGACCCGACCAACGACACGCCGACGCAGATGGCGATGTATGGCGGCGAACGTGCCCGGGACGCGCGCGTGCGCTGGCGCTTCCTGAGCACTGCGTCGGTGTCGCGGCTGCTGCCGCTGCTGTCCGGGTTCGGCCAGGACGTCACCGTGGAGGTCGATGACCAGGGGCGGGCCACGCGCACGCTGAACCACCTGCTCAAGATCTTTCTCGTCGATGCGCAACGGCAGGTGCGCGAGGTCTACAGCGTGGCCACGCTGGCGCCCGTGGCCATCGTCAACGACCTGCACACGCTGCGCATCGAGGCCGACGCGCGCCCACGCGGGCGCAGCTGAGCGGGCCATGCGCGGTCTGCGGCGTCGAAGCTCGATGCAGCGCGCCGCCGCCGCGTGCGTCACGTCGGTGGTGGCGCTGTTCGGCGCGCCGATGGCCGCATCGGCATCCGAGGCAGCGCTGGGCTTGCCCGCGCTGGCCGCTCCCCCCGCTGCGCAGGTGGCGCTGGGGCGAGCGCTCTTCTTCGAGCGGCGGCTTTCCATCAACGGCACGCTGTCGTGCGCGATGTGCCACGTGCCGGAGCAGGCATTCACGGCGAACGAGCTACGCACCTCCGTCGGCATGGAAGGCGTGAGCCTGCGCCGCAATGCCCCGAGCTTGCTCAACGTGGCCTTCGTGCAGCGGCTCTTCCACGATGGCCGCGCGGGCAGCCTGGAAGAGCAGGCGGTCATGCCGATGATCCATCCGGACGAAATGGCCAACCCCGACCTGGCCGGCGTGGTGTCGCGCGTGTCGACGTGGCCGGAGTACCGCATGTTGTTCCGCCGCGCCTTCGGCTCTGGGCGGCCCACGGCCCGCGGCATGGCCACGGCGCTGGCCGCCTATCAGCGCAGCCTGCTGGCGGCCGACTCGCCCTTCGATCGCTGGCGATTCGGCGGACACCCGGATGCGATCACGCCCCAGCAGCAGCGCGGTTTCGAGCTGTTTGTGACGCAGGGTTGTTCAAGCTGCCACTCCGTGGGCGAACGCGATGCGCTGTTTTCTGATCAGCGCTTTCACAACGTGGGCGTGCAGATGCGCAGCGAGGCCAGCCGCCAGCGCGACCTGCGGGTCGAACTGATTCCCGGTGTCGACGCGGTGATGACGCGCGACGCACTGCGGCGCATCGGTGTTCCCGACGCCAGCGATCTGGGTCGACAGGAAGTGACCGGGCATACCTCGGATGCGCGAGCATTCCGCACGCCCAGCCTGCGCAATGTCGCGCTCACCGCGCCGTACATGCACGACGGCTCGTTCGACACGCTGGAAGAGGTGCTCGACCACTACAGGGTCGGCGGTTGGCAGGCAGACCCGCGGCAGGATCAGCGCATTAGGCCCTTGCCAATCAACCGCGACGAGCGGGACGCCATCGTGGCCTTCCTGCGCTCACTCACCTCGCCACGTCTGCCCGACTGTGCCAATGCAGCCGCTAGCCGTCGCGCCTGTGGCCCGACACGGTAGGCGACGCCGGTGCACCCCGCGTTGGGTGCCAGCGCGCCGCGGAAGCGGGTTGCTGAACGGACTTTGCCGGCCACCTTTCGATCGGCATAGGGGCACGCCAACGGGCGCCCTCGCACCTGTAACACCCCCAAAAAGGCACCAGATTCCCGACAGACCTTATTCCACAGAACACGTGTTCTGACCAAATTAAGTCGTAAACAGCACCCCGCGAAAAGCCTAGCGATCCGGCGTGGCGATTCGGCCACAGTGGCAAGAAAAGTCGTAAACACCAGCGGTTGGGCCGGCCCTGGAAGTACCCATCTCGACAAACATAGTCGTAAACAGCCTCGCCCGGCATGCCGCGACCCGATTCCTAGACAGTTGGACATCGCGAAGACTCACTGCCGCGGACTCCGCGCCGCGATGGACGCTTGCTCTGCAGCGTTTGGAGCCGGTCGCCTGCGGCCATCCGACCGACTCCATACTCGGTACATCTTGGTGTTGCCGACGAAGGAAGCGGTAACGTTCCAGTCCATCCCCGGGGCCGGCGAGTGACCGCTGAGCGCGCGCAACATAGTGTCGACGTGTTGAGCCTGCTCAATTCGGCAGGCCGCCGCAGACCTACGCTGGCACCGCGGTTGGATGGCACAGAGGAGGTTTCATGCCCAAGCCCACCGAGGCGCAATTGCGGGGCTGCATGGCACAGGTCATCCGTCAGCAGCAGAAGTCCTTCCAGGACATCACCCGCCCCGAGGTTAATCAGATGCTGCGGCGGGCCGGACTGGACGAGATCCATGGCAACGAGATGGCCGACATCCGGGAAGCCATCAACAAAGGGCCCTATCCCACCCATGGGCCGGACCAGGTGGCACTGTATTCCTTCGGGTACTGGTTCAACTACTTCTACGCCGAACTGCCCGCCATCCAGAAGTCGCGCTTCGCGGTGGAGGTGATTGACGACGACGGCAGCTTCCGCAACGCGGACCAGGTGCCGGCGCAGGCGCTGCTCGAGAACATGTTGCACCTGGGATTCAGGCGCTTCTGGTCGCATGACCACCTCACCGCCGAACAGGTGCAGGCCCGGGCGATCATCGACCAGGATGACATGATCAGGGGACTGAACGTGCTGTTCCGAGGCGACGGTCGCAGGCCGCAACAGATCCGGCAGCACGGCGGCACCATCGCACAGAGTCAGCTGGGCACGGACTTCAAGGCCACGCGCAACATGACGCAGCCCTGGCATCCCTTCAGGGGGGCAGGAGACTTGAGCGTATGGCTGCGCAACGGCCGCAACCAGGACAATTGCCTGTTCTCAGCGGTCAGCGTGACGCCCGACTTCCAGATTGCCACCAAGTTTCCGATGCTCGAGAGCGTGCGCGGTGAAAACCCGCAGGCGGTCGGGCATGCCCAGGTGCTCGTCAGGCCTTCCCTGCGTGTGGGCGCCGCCGGTGGCGGGCACGTGCAGCAGCTGAGCCGTCAGTTCGACCAGGAGAGGCGCACCCTGCTGGCGACCAAGACCAATGTGTATGCCGTACGCACCCGGGGGGCCTACGACACGCAGCACTATCAAACCCAGCGCTTTGCCGAATTCGCGTCCGACCAGCTTGCCTGGGCCGACCATCTGGTGTGGTTCTCTGTCATCCGCATCCACTACAGCCAAGCCAACGCCAATGCGGGCCATCTGATTGTCGTCAACGACTTCCGCTGGCTGCAGGGCGAGCAGTTCACGAGCGACGTGCTGTTGGGCGCCGACGGCATGCAGCGGCTGAAGAGCTTCGTCGACTCCGTGGTGCAGCGATGCGCCCTGCACGCCGACGGCAGCGGCGGCATGGTCTACCGCCCCATCATCGAGGACCCGTTCGAGATCCTGCGCGTGGACTCGGTGTTCGAGCACTGACCTGCTGCACCCCAGCGGAGTCCTTGCTGAAAGGCACGGCGCATCACCCAGTCAGAACGATCAATAGCAAGTTTCGAGCAGGGATGGCTCAGGTCAGGGCCGGCTCGAGGTTCGAAACGGGGTAGGCTGTTGGCGCCGACACCGAGTTGAGCCACGTGCCGACGATTCATACTAAATCGCGTTCAAAGATATAGAAGTTATCCACTTGAACCCAGTCATTGAGCGGGTTCGATCTATGTCGGCTTCGAGGGTGACGAGTCCGGCGGTCAGTGCCCGTTCGACGGCGTCGAGGTTGGCGAAGACGTGGTTGGCGAAACAGTCCTCACGCAGCGAGTCCCAGAGATGCTCGGCGGGGTTCAACTCTGGGCTGTAGGGAGGCAGGAAGATCAGACGCATGTTCTGGGGCACGGTCAACTCGCCGGCGAGATGCCAGCCGGCTTGATCCATGACCATGACGATGAACTCGTCGGAGTGACGCTGGGCCACCTCGGCCAGGAACAACGACATGGTCTCTGCGTTGACCCAGGGCAGTACGAGGCTGTCCATGACGCCGTCGTGCGGGCTGGCTACTCAGCCCAGCCGTGGCATCAGTCGCAATGCCCCGTGTGGCACCAGTTCTTCTGGCAGGCGGCTCAACTCTGGATCGAGTCGTTCAACCGCATCGACTGCTCAGCGCGAAGTCGAACGAAACGCCACCCATCGCAGTCATGGACAATGAAGGCGTTCGAGAGCATGTCCGAGCATTACATCAACTGAGGATTGCGGCGTGCCAGTACGCGCGCTCGGCATCTCCAGGTAGTACGACACCTGTAGCGCGTTCAATGGCCGTAGCAGGCCTGTAAACCCCACCCAGGAGAGCACAGATTGGTCTGGGGGCGCGTGAGCCACGGAACAGAACCAACGGACCACGGTCGCCGTAGACGCCGTAACAAGCCTTGTAGCGTCCAGCCCTCTGGACGACCCCCACACCCCTTTTGGCGCCTGCTGTAGTGACGGCAGTATGGCCTCGGTACTGACCCAACAGGCTGCCGAAGTTACGAACTTGGCCCTGGGGGGCGGGTTCGTCCATTTCACGCAGCATGATATTCACGTTCGTGCCCGCGAGCGCGCTGTAAGTGTCGCCCTGACTTGTCGTGAAACTGCCGGAAACCATGGCGTAAACCCAGAGCGCGCTGCCTGCGTCGTCCGAATGAATGACAAACAGGTCAAGCATGTCGTTGGGATTCACAACTTTGGCTGCGTTGATCACGGGCTTGCTCCGAGCGAAGGTGAGCAATTCTCCCGTATTTCCAATCCACTCGAGCTGCGGGGGATGTGTCTCGGAAGAGCGCTTCTTCGTCGCTCGGGGCGCGACGGGGTCGACATCGCCATGGGTCGAGGCGATCATGTTGACGGGTATGGAAGCTGCCGGCAGCGACCGACTCCTGATGGCCGGGAATGCCCATTCGCCAAGCGCACCGACAGCTGCCGCTGGTCCACCGGTTGCTGATGCCGAAGGCTTTCCGCCAATCGTCGGTACGGCTCCATGCGCGCTTTGCGGTACTGCTGACACGCCGTAGGGTGACAGCATGGAGCAGGACGTGTTCATGACACTGCGAGGCGATCTGGGCGACACGCTTCTCGCGAAACTGTTGGGGCGGTCGGCTACTTCAGTGCGCTTGTATGCCAGCGGGCGGCGCCCTGTCCCACCGCTGATTGCTCGACGTCTGCAGTGGGTGGCGCGGGTCGCATTCAGCCTCGCCGGCGGATACAACTCCATCGGCATGCGCGCTTGGTTTGATAGGCCAAGAGTCGAACTTGGGCGACGCTCTCCTCTGGCGGTTCTTGGGCGCGATTGGCAGCCGTCAGATGCTGCCGCCGCGGACGTGGAAATGCTCGCGGCTACGCTGCGCGGGCCACGGTAGGACCCCGAGCGCCTTCGCCATCAGATCGAATTCAGCCAGCCGCAGGCTCGGCCGCGCCACCGGAAGTCAGCTTCCTGGCGGCGTCTCGAACTCACGTTCACGGCCATCACCTGCCGCTGGTGGAAGGCAGCTTCCCGGGATCGCAACCTCCCCGTCACACGATCGAGGCAAACGAGAAGTTGTCACCAAAATGTTGGTATCGCGAAGCTGGGCGGTCCGTGGTATCGCACCCAAAGCGCGATTGAGACGCGCAGCTGGGCGAACTACTTCCAGGGGGACCATCAGTCAGACGTAGTGAGCGCATGGGGGGATCCTCTGGCGGCGGCGCCCTCGAGGCTGGCGGCGCCAACGCGAACTGTTCCAATTCCTGCCGCGTAAGCCCGCTGCGCGCCAGGCGCTGCCGGCCGTAGGCTGCCAGGCCCTCGATCGGCTGGCACGCCACGCAGTCCACCACCTTCAGCGCGGCATCGAGCACACGGTCCGCCCGGGACTCGACGCCGCGAACGATGCGCTGGCCGTCGCCGGTGATGGTCCAGCCTTGTCTCCCGTCGCGCAGCGATGCGCTCACCAGGCCGGTCGTAGCGCCGACAACAACGTCGCCAGCCACCAGCAGCCGGCCATCGGTGCTGAACGCGATACGCGCTGCCGAGTCGGACCAAGGCAGTCGCGACAGCAGTTCCTTGCCATTAGGCACGCCCCAGATGCGCAAACCGCGGGTGCCGTCCAGCGCCGCAAGGCGCTGGACGGACGCAAGCGACGCCACTTTCCCCCGTATCCGCAACGTACCCCTCCACCGGAGCTGCTTCGGATCTGACAATGGCCAAGTCGCCGCTACCAGCATTAGCCGTGTTATGTGCGCTCCCGCACAGTATGAAGCTCCTGCGACGGCTACCGTCGCGGTACCTAGAGGGATGCTGCATGCACAAGTATCGAGTCGTTGACTGTCGCACCGACCAGAACCTGCTATTGCTCGAAAGCGGTGTCGGTGGTCACTTGGCGCGCGTGCTGTAGAAGCCCACTCGACCGTCCGAAAGTTGCTGCTCGCCCACCAGCGCAGCGGTAAGCTTGCCGTTGAGCCAGAGGGCGGGTCGCCGTCTTCGATCCCAGCGCGTGAAGGCAGCGGGCCTCGCCGGCCATCGGTTGGGGCAGAGCCGGCCGTATCAGGCGGGTCGGCGTGCGGTGCTGGGCAGGTTGGCGTCCCACCCTGGCCGCGATCGGTCTTGGGCGATGTATGAGTCAGACGACGACGAAGGGCCTAGCCCCGGACACCCACTATCATCAACAGCGTCTGATGGACCATGTGCCATCGATGCTGGCCTATTGGGATGCCGACCTGCGCTGCCGCTTCGCGAATCGGGCCTACGAGCGCTGGTTCGGCGTCGATCCCGCCAGCCTGATAGGCAAGTCCATACACGAGCTGCTGGGGCCGAAGCTGTTTGCCCTGAACGAGCCTTATATCCACGCAGCGTTGCGCGGCGATGCGCAGACTTTCGAGCGGGTTATTCCGGGTCCGGATGGCGTCGTCCGCCACAGTCTGGCCAACTACATTCCGGACAAGATCGGTGGCGTGGTAGTCGGTTTCATGGTCCTGGTCAGCGACGTGACCAGGATCAAGGAAGCCGAGGAGGCGCTCCGGCTCCAGGTCGGCGCCATGCTGCAGGCCCAGGAGGAGGCACAAGCGCTCAGGCGCAAGGAGGAGCAGTTGCGGCCCCTTTTCATGCAGGCATTCGACGGCATTTTCATAGCCGACCGCGACGGGCTTTGTACCGACGTCAACGACGCGGGCTGCGTCTTGCTGGGCTACGCCCGCGAGCAGATCCTCCAGCAGCCTCTGGACGCCATTTTCTCGTCGCCCGAAACGGAAATCAGCCTGCGCGAGGCCCTGCTGCAGATTTCCGAGGGCGGCGTGCATGTCGGTGAGCGGACGTTGCGGCACAAGGACGGCAGCCTGGTGCCCGTGGAACTGAACGCGAAGATGCTGACAGACGACCGGTGGACGGTCTTCGTGCGCGACATCGGCACCCACAAGCGAGCGCTCGATGCAGAGCGCGCGATGACCGAAGAACTTGAACGCCGCGTCGCCCAGCGCACCGAGCAATTGCGCAGGCTCGGCGCCGACCTGGAGGCGGCCGAGGTCCGCGAACGCCGCCAGATTGCTCGCGACCTGCACGACGACCTCAGCCAGACCCTTGCCGCGGCACGCATTCGCCTGGCTACGTTGTGCGAGGACAGTCGCGAGTCGGTGAGCAAGACTGCCCGGGACGTTTATGCGCTGCTGGATTTTGCCGACCGGTCGACGCGTTCGCTGGCCGAACAGCTGGCACCTTCTGTCCTTCACGAACTGGGCCTGTGCCGTGCACTCGAGTGGTTGGGCGAAGAGATCGAGCGAGGCTTCGGGCTGCGCGTGACGGTCATCGATGACGGCAGCCACAAGACTTTGTCCCAGATCTCGCGTTCCATCCTCTACCGTGCGGTGCGCGAACTTCTGATCAATGTCGCCAAGCACGCGGGCACAGCCAGCGCGGTGGTCGAGACGCGCTGCGATCACGATCGGATCATCTTGACCGTGTCCGACGCGGGCGTCGGCTTCGACCAGAGCCAGGCCTTGGCGCCGGCTCGCGGGCTGGGGCTTTACAGCATTCGCGAGCGCCTGTCTTTCATCGGCGGTACCGCGGAGATCCGTAGCGTGCCCGGCAATGGGACCGTGGCTGTCCTGTCCGCGCCGCTGTCGCCGGACGAACCCCGCAGGGCCGAGCGCGGCAAATGACGATCCGTGTGCTGCTCGTTGAGGACCACCGCATGGTGCGCGAAGCGCTGCGCGATACCCTGCTGAGAGAGACCGAGATCGAGGTCGTCGGCGAAGCTGGCGACGGAATGCATGCGCTCGAACTCGAACGCGAACACGCGCCGGACGTGGTGGTGCTCGATATCGGACTGCCAGACCTGAATGGCGTGGAAGTCGCCGCGCGGTTGCGCCGCAGCGGCAGTGGCGCGCGGGTCGTGGCGCTTTCGGCCTACTCCGACAAGCGCTTCGTACTCGAAATGCTGCGCGCAGGGGCCACGGCCTATGTCACCAAGTCCGCCGCCGGCACCGAACTGGTCCGCGCCATCAGTGCGGTTGCCAAAGGGCAAAGTTACCTCTGCCCCGAGGTGGCGGACGCACTGGTGTCGGAGGTGCGCGATGCTGCGCTACCGGGCGAGATGCAGCGCCTGGGCGCGCGCGAACGCGAGGTCTTGCGCCTCATCGCCGAAGGCCTGCGTTCGCCGGCCATTGCCAAGCAGCTGAACATCGCGCCGGCCACCGTAGAGGTTCACCGGCGCAACATCAAGCGCAAGCTTGGCTTGCACACGGTCGCGGAACTCACCAAGTACGCGCTGCGCGAAGGCATCGTTTCGAGTTGATGCAGCCCGCGACTACCCGAAACCTGGTAGTCACATCTGCAATGAATGGGGATTTAACTCGGCGCGCCAATTCCGTAATCTTCATGCTCAACAACAAGCAGGAGACCATCCGTGAATCGCGCTGCGAGCATCAAGCTAGACCGCCTGCCTGTCGCGCAGATGGGAGTGAACACCCATCTGCCGTCTGCGCATGAGCCGCCACAGACGCGCGTGTTTGACCAGCGCACAGGAATTCTGCGCTTCACCGTGCCTCTGGGCCATGAGCGGGTCACCGCGTACCTGTCCAACTTGACCTGGACGGCTCGCTTCGGTCCGGGCAACAGCGATGCGAGTCTGCTCGAGCTGTACCTGCAGAACCGGCCCATGATCGATGCGGCGGTTGCGAGCAAATCCGTTGCTGGTGCACGCAACCCCGTGGTGCTCATGGCACAAGACCTTTGAAGGGTGGGGGACTGTCGCTATTCCTTGTCCGCAACATTGGGGCGGCCCCTGGGCAGGCTGAAATTAATCAGGACAGCAAGTAACACCATGCTCCATCCCCGGCGATGCCTCGTGCAAGAAATTCTGGTTGACAGGCGTGGCAGTCCCTTCATGCACACGGCCACCGTCTTGTCGGAGCGGATGACTTCGGGTGACCCGAGCGGTGGGTCTACCGCACCTGGTGACCCCAACGATATCGTCAAGTTTCGGATCAGCGGCCTCCACGACCAGGCCGGTGTGCAATCAAGCCCTCCAGCGTTCGGCGACACGGACTGCGTGCATCTGCCCCGACTGCTCGACATCACCCGCCGTTGCTGGGGGGTTGTTGCTGCCACCGCGGGCTCGCCATCTGTCGAGCGCACACACCAGCGCCGGACAGGCGTGATGAGCCCCCGCGCCTGAGCTTGGAGCCAGATGCATCATGAGTGTCTGGAAGCTTTGTACCGAAGCCGAAGCCGAACTCCAGGGCATGGTTACGCCGGCCGCGCGACGGCGGCGCCGCGTGCTGCATGAAACGCTGGCGGCCTTTGACTGCTGTACCCCAAGGGACCACTACTTGCGCCTGGCCCAGGTCAATCTCGAACGCTGGGCCGGCGAAGCAACAGAACTCGACCGCTCACTGCGGGTGCATGTCATCGGCGAGGACTGGGGCGTCGTCACCCAGGCCCTGAGCAAGCGCTACGGCCGCTGCATTGCGGTGCTGAACATGGTCAACGCCCACGCTCCAGGGGGAGCCTACCGAACAGACAACGGTCTGGGCTACGGGAACAGTCGTTCTCTAGATTTGGGAGAACTGGGGGAGCATCGCGAATGTATCGATACCAGGAAATTCCCAGCGCAACCGCCACGCGGTTCTGCTCGCCGCTGTTCAAGACTGACACCATTTTCCTGCGACCGATCCTGTACGCGCAGGAAGTCGCCATACGCTCGCGCGGGCTCCAGCCCGTTCTGGGCCTGGGCCCGTTGGTGGTTGCTGACGACGAATGGACGTTCTGGCTAAAGCTCATGCAACTCGCCTGCAAACTTACGCCGGGCCCGCCTCCGCCGTGATCACCATATCAAACCCGTACCGGTTCGCCGGTGCATTCTAGGCGGCTGGCGGCGGCCGCAAGCGATAGGCTAAAGCCGCTGCCCGCTCGCCGTTCTTGACGAGGAGCCATGCATGAACAGCTTACAAGGGCAGGTCTTTGAGTTCAGTCGCATCAACTTGGCCGCGGCGGTCGACCTGATGACGGCGCCGCTGGAAGGTATGGCGCGCCTGCAGACGCAGCAACTCACGCTGATCACCCAGGTACTGACAGGCAATGCCAAGCTCGCAGCCAGCTTGGACCGCGCCCAGAGCCCCGAAGACATGACGGGCGTCTATGAAACTATGGTGCGGGAGCAACTGGCAGGCATTTCGGCCTACTGGACTGGCGTGCAGCACATCGCCGTCGAGACCCAGACAGCGCTGCGGCAGCGCCAGAACTGGGGCCTCGCCCTGCAACGCGAGATCGCCTCTACCCTGGGGTCGGGCGCGGACGAATGCGTGTTGCCAGGCGGTGACGTGGTCCACTCGACCGTGACCGCGATATCCGCGGGCTTAAGCAATGTTGCCAGGGCCGCGGCCGAGTCGGCGCGGCAAGTGGCGGAGCAGGCGGCGAGCCAGCGGGCGGAGAACGGAGCCGACAAGTCCAAGGCAAGGCCGCAGCCTCAGCGCCAAGCCGGCGCGCAGAGCTAGCACAGCCCCCCGCAGTCGGGCTTGCCGCCAGTTCTGTTGGCGCAGGCCTGAGATTGAGCCACGTGCCGATGTCACAGTGAGCCGGCCATACTCAGTGAGGTTCCTGAGTGGAATGCCATTTCCGGCATTGGTCATGACTCACCCAGTCATCGGCACGTCGCTCAAGGTGGCGTCCGTGCCAACAGGCGCGACACCCGGCAGAAGGTAATTCTGGCTAATGCGCTTAAGTTTCAAACAGAACGAAACACTACACTAGTTGCGACCCCCTCAGTGCCAATGTCGATCGCACACGTGTCTGATACTGCCCACTGGGTTGCGATGTATCGCGCATCTGAATCAGACAGGGTCGACGCGCTGTTCGACGATCCCTATGCACGGCGCATGGCGGGTGATCTAGGTGCCTCCATTGCTCGCGAGGCACTGCATGGCGACGCGATCGCGTGGGGGGTGATCGTGCGCACGGCCGTGATGGACGAGATGATCCTGGGTTGCATCGAACAGGGTGCCACTCAGGTAGTGAATCTCGGCGCCGGGTTGGACACGCGCGCGTTCAGACTCAACCTGCCCTCTTCAGTGCGGTGGTTCGACGTTGACTTGCCTCGCGTGGTGACGCACCGCCGAGCTTGCTTGAAGGGCCTGAAGCCGCGCTGCCAGCATGCGCACGTCGTCGCAGACGTAACCGACACCAGCGAGTTGAAGCGGGCACTCTCTACGCCTGGCATCGGCGATGGCAAAGTGCTCGTCGTGTGTGAGGGCCTGCTGGTCTACCTCAAGCCGGACCAAGTTGTCACGTTGGCAACGAACCTGAACTCGGCGACAGCCGTGCGGTGGTGGCTGACAGATGTAGTCAGCCATATGATGCTGTGCATGATGGGCTCCAAATGGCCGACGAATGAAGCTGCAGCTACTGCTCCATTTCAGTTTGCGCCGCGCGACTGCGTAGGCTTCTTTGAGCGCCTGGGATGGCGCGAGGAAGCCTTCAGGTCGATCCTGGACGAGGCCGTGCGACTGCAGCGCGCACCGCCGATGATTCAGTGGTGGAGTGCGTTCGCCGCGCCATGGTGGCCAGGAGCGCGCGAGAACGTGCGGCGCATGTCAGGTGTTGTGCTGATGAGAAAGGAGCACGGTGCGATTGCAGTGTGAGCAGCACCGTGTTGGTGCCGGCACCAGCTTGAGCCACGTGCCGACGATTTGGTGAGCCACCGAGGCGCGAACCAATCTACTGATCGGCCTGAGACTTCGCGTCCGCAGCCCGGCTCACCTGAAGTTCGGCATGTGGCTCAAAACTACGCCGGCGGCAACAGACATCCATTTGCTCGCTGACTTCCACGCCGATCTCGCGCAGTGCCGCGCCGTCGTGCGGACACACGCGCTCGTCTTCAGGCAGTTCGTGGCGCCGCACATCGCGCGGCAGCGCCGGGT
>JALHPY010000045.1 GCA_022842305.1 Rubrivivax sp. | reverse complement strand
GACGAAGCGCCAGCCGATGGTGGTGTCGTAGACCGCGTTGCTGCGGCTGAAGGCGCTGTCGGCCTTGGGCATGACGAAGGGCGCGCGGCTCATGCTTTCCACGCCGCCGGCGATCATCAAGGTGGCCTCGCCGGCCTTGATGGCGCGGGCCGCCGTGCCCACCGCGTCAAGCCCAGAGCCGCACAGGCGGTTGATGGTGGCGCCGGGCACGTCCTGCGGCAGCCCGGCCAGCAGTGCGGCCATGCGCGCCACGTTGCGGTTGTCCTCGCCCGCCTGGTTGGCGCAGCCGTAGAGCACGTCGGTGAGCGCGCCCCAGTCGACCTGCGGATTGCGCGCCATCAGCGCCAGGATGGGAACAGCGCCCAGGTCATCGGTGCGCACGCTGGACAGCGCGCCGCCGTAGCGGCCGATGGGCGTGCGGATGGCGTCGCAGATGAAGGCCTGGGGGCTGCTCATGGTGTGCTCCGGTCGGAGGGTGGTGCGCTGTCGGTTGGCGCCGCGGGCAGCCAGGGCGCCGGGCGTTTGGCCAGGAAGGCGGCAAAGCCTTCGCGCGCCTCGGCGCCGCTGCGCACGCGGGCGATGGTGGCGGCGCTGAGTTCGCGTGCCTCTGGCTTGATGGGCCCGGGCGCGAAGCGCGCGTAGAGCTGCTTGACCTCCTGCTGGGCCAGTGGGCCGCCGGCCAGCAGATCGCGCACGGTGGCGTCTACCGCGTCGTCCAGACCGGCGCGCGGCAGCACCTGCTGCACCAGGCCGATGGCCAAGGCCTCGGCTGCCGCGATGCGCGTGGCGGTCAAGGCCAGGCGGCGCGCCTGGCGCGGGCCCACTGCGTTGGTCAGGTAGGGGCCGATCACGGCCGGCAGGATGCCGAAGCGCACTTCGCTGACGGCGAAGTGGGCGTCGTCGGCGGCGATGGCGATGTCGCAGGCGCAGGCCAGGCCCACGCCGCCGCCCAGCGCCGCGCCCTGTATGCGCGCCAGCGTGGGCTTGGGGCAGGCCTGGATGCGCGCCAGCATCGCGGCAAAGCGGCGCGCGTCCTGCAGGTTCCAGTCTTCAGGGGCCTGGCTGGCGCGCTGCATCCACTGCAGGTCGGCGCCGGCCGAGAAGTGCCGGCCCGCGCCTGCCAGCACGACCACGCGCACTGCAGCGTCGTCGGCCAGCGCGGCAAAGGCCGCGTCCAACTCGGCAATCATGGCCTCGTCGAAGGCATTGAAGACCTCGGGCCGCGACATCGTCACCCGGGCCACGCCGGCTGCGCTGAGCTCGATCGCCAGGGTCGGCATGTCAGTACGTCTCCAAGTGCAGCCGGCCTTCGCGTTGCAGCGCCGTGCCCACCGCTTCCCAGTCCAGCCCGGCCTGCTGGGCGATGTCCTGCAGCGCCAGCACCACGCCCTCTTCCATGCTCTTGAGGCCGCACACGTAGAAGTGGCTGTCGGCGTCGGCCAGCAGCCGCGCCAGGTCGGCGGCGCGTTCGCGCATCGCGTCCTGCACGTACTTCTTGGGCTGGCCGGGGGTGCGGCTGAAGGCGAAGTTGATGTCGATGAAGTCCTTGGGCAGGTTGAGCAGGGGGCCGAAGTAGGGCAGTTCTTCCTTGCTGCGCGCGCCGAAGAACAGCATCAGCTTGCCGCCTTCGAACGCGCCTGACTGGCGCAGCCGGCGTCGCCACTCGGTCATGGCGCGCATGGGCGCGCTGCCGGTGCCGGTGCAGATCATCACGATGTGGCTCTTCGGGTGGTTGGGCATCAGGAAGCTGCTGCCGAAGGGGCCGATCACCTGCAGCTTGTCGCCCACCACGCGGTCGCACAGGTAGTTGCTGGCGACGCCGCGCACCGGCTGGCCCTGGTGGTCTTCGAGCACGCGCTTCACGGTGAGCGACAGGTTGTTGTAGCCCGGCCGCTCGCCGTTGCGCGGGCTGGCGATGCTGTACTGGCGCGCGTGGTGCGGCCGGCCGTGATCATCCAGCCCGGGTGGCAGCACGCCGATGGACTGGCCCTCGAGCACCGGGAAGGGCATGCCGCCGAAGTCCAGCACGATGTGGTGGGTGTCGTAGTCCTTGCCCACCGCGGTGACGCGCACGTTGCCCATGACCGTGGCGGTGATGGACTTCTGCGCCGCCTTGGGGCCGTAGAGGTTGGTGTAGGCGTGCGCCGCCGACCAGGGCGGCAACGTGGCGCCGTAGCGCGTGGCGCTGAACTCGGCCTGTGGCGCGGCGGCCTGTGCCGGCGTTGCCGCTGCCAGGGCCGGCGCGTCGGCCGCGGCCACACCGGCATCGGCCAGTTGCTCTGCACTCAGTTCTGGCGGCAGCTCTTCCCAGCCCAGCTGGTCCTGCACGCTGTAGGCGCGCGCCGCGGGCAGCAGGCGCCAGTTGTCGATGCTGCCCGTGGGGCAGGGCGAGATGCAGGCCATGCACAGCTTGCACAGCGCGGCATCCACCACGTAGTTGTTGCTGTCGTGCGTGATGGCCTTGACCGGGCAGACCGATTCGCAGGTGTTGCAGCGGATGCAGATCTCGGGGTCTATCAGGTGCTGCTTGATCACGGCCGGTTCGGCTGGCGCATTCATGTCAAAGGGCGCTTTGGCGGGGCTCAGTTGAAGCGCACGTACTCGAAGTTGACCGGCTGGCGATTGATGCCCATTACCGGCGGCGCGATCCAGTTGGCAAACTTGCCCGGCTCGACCACGCGGCCCATCAGGCCGGCCACGTAGGCGCGGTCGGCGGCGCTGGGCAGCCAGTCGTCGACCTTTGCGCTCCATTCGGCCTGGCTCACCACGCGGCCTTCGGGCGAGACCTTCACGCCGGCCAGCGCGCCGATGCTGCGGTGGAAGGCCTTGTGCGGTGCGCTCAGGCGCACCGGGATGCCGGCTTTCTCGATCACCTTGTTCCAGCGGCCCACGCCAGAGACGCTGTCCTTGATGTAGTCGTCGCGCAGCACCTCGTTGAGCGCGTTGAGCATCGGCACTTCCTTCTCGACCAGCTGCCCGCCCACGACGTTGAGTACCTTGTAGGTCTGGCCGCGCAGCTGGTGGTCATCGCCGCGCTTGCCTTCCTCGTAGCGGCCCTTCAAGCCGGTGCTGTAGAAGGTGGCGGCGTTGCTGCTCTCGTCGGACCCGAACAGGTCGATGGTGACGCTGAAGTGGAAGTTCAGGTAGCGCTGGATGGTGGGCAGGTCGATCACGCCGGCCGCGCGCAGTTGCTGGGGGTCGTCGGTCTTCAGCTCGTTCATGGCCGCGCAGGTGCGCTGGATGACACGGCTGATGCCCGATTCGCCCACGAACATGTGGTGCGCCTCTTCGGTGAGCATGAACTTGGTGGTGCGCGCCAGCGGGTCGAAGGCGCTTTCGGCCAGCGCGCACAGCTGGAACTTGCCGTCGCGGTCGGTGAAGTAGGTGAACATGAAGAAGCTCAGCCAGTCGGGCGTCTCTTCATTGAAGGCCTGCAGGATGCGCGGGTTGTCCACCTGGCCGCTGCGGCGCTCCAACAGGGCTTCGCCTTCCTCGCGCCCGTCGCGGCCGAAGTACTTGTGCAGCAGGTAGACCATGGCCCACAGGTGGCGGCCTTCCTCGACGTTGACCTGGAACAGGTTGCGCAGGTCGTACTGGCTGGGGGCCGTCAGGCCCAGGTGGCGCTGCTGCTCCACGCTGGCCGGCTCGGTGTCGCCCTGGGTCACGATGATGCGGCGCAGGTTGGCGCGGTATTCGCCGGGCACGTCTTGCCAGGCGGGCTGGCCCAGGTGGTCGCCGAAGTGGATCTTGCGGTCCTTCTCGCCGGGGTTCAGGAAGATGCCCCAGCGGTAGTCGGGCATCTTCACGTGGCCGAACTGCGCCCAGCCCTCGGGGTCGACGCTGACGGCGGTGCGCAGGTAGACGTCGAAGTCCTGGCTGCCGTCGGGGCCCATGTCCTGCCACCAGCTCAGGTAGTTGGGCTGCCACTGTTCCAGCGCGCGCTGCAGCGTGCGGTCTTCGCTGAGGTTGACGTTGTTGGGGATCTTGTCGCTGTAGTTGATGGTGCTCATGGCTGTCTGCTCCAGTGCTTCTTGTTAGACGCGGTTCCAGTCGAAGGCGGCCTTGTCGCCCTTGCCGTAGACCTTGAGCGCGCCCTTGTCGCCCACGGCGTTGGGGCGCTGGAAGATCCAGTTCTGCCAGGCGGTCAGGCGGCCGAAGACGCGCGTGAACAGGTTCTCGGGGCCGTTGAAGCGCAGGTTGGCTTCCAGGCCGGTCAACGCGTCGGGGCTCATGGACACGCGCTCTTCAATGGCGATGCGCGTCTCGTCGGCCCAGTCGATGTCGTCGGGCTTGCTGGTGACCAGGCCCAGCGCGAAGGCGGCGTCGGCGTCCAGCGCTTCGCCCATGCGCGCGTGCACGGCATCCAGCGCCGCCTGCTCGCCGTAGAAGCGGCGTTGCAGCCGGCTCTGCGCGGTGACCATGGGGTACAGGCCGAAGTTGGCCTGGCTGACGGCAATGCGCGGCGTGGCGGCGGCGTCTTCGGGCAGCATCAGCTGGTAGCTGCGGTCGCAGGCCAGGGCCAGTTCGAGCAGGCTGCCGGCGAAGCAGGATCCCGGTTCGATCAGCGCGAACAAGCTGCGCGACGACAGGTCCAGGCGACTGAAAGTACGGCGCAGCAGGCCGATGGTCTCGCGCACCAACCAGTGCTTCTGGTGCGCCAGCAGCGTGGCGTCCAGGGCCAGCACCGCGGCGGCGTCGCCCTGGGTGCGGACGAGCCAGGTGCCGATCTCCGGCTCGTTGCTGCGCATCTCCAGGATGGCGTCTTCCAGTTCGCGCGCCAGCTGCAGCGGGTACCAGGCCGCGCCTTCGGCTGCTATGCCGGCGATGTCAGCGGGTTGCGGGCCCGTGGGTGACTTGACGGTGAAGCTGGCCGTGCGCCGGGCGCGGTCGATCTCCACCGTGACATGCCCGTAGCGCAGCGCATCGGCCTCGATCTGGCGCTGCAGCGGCGGCAGCTGCACGCCCTGGCCATCGGCCGGGCGGTCGCTGGCGGCGGCCAGCTGCAGCGCGCGCTCCTGCACTTTGGCTGCGAACTGCGCCGGCTTGGCGATGTCGTCGACCAGGCGCCAATCCTTGGCCTTCTGGCCGCGCACACCTTCGACGCTGGTGCAGAACAGGTCGGCCAGGTCGTGGCGCACGCGGCGCTTGTCGGTCACGCGGGTCAGGCCGCCGGTGCCGGGCAGCACGCCCAGCAGCGGCACCTCGGGCAGGCTGACGGCGCTGCTGCGGTCGTCCACCAGGATGATCTCGTCGCAGGCCAGCGCCAGTTCGTAGCCGCCGCCGGCGCAGGCGCCGTTGACGGCGGCCAGGAACTTCAGGCCGCTGTGGGCCGAGCTGTCTTCCAGGCCGTTGCGCGTCTCATTGGTGAACTTGCAGAAGTTCACCTTCCAGGCGTGGCTGCTGACGCCCAGCATGAAGATGTTGGCGCCGCTGCAGAACACCTTTTCCCTGGCGCTGGTGATGACCACGGTGCGCACCTCGGGGTGCTCGAAGCGCACGCGGTTGATGGCGTCGTTCAGCTCGATGTCCACGCCCAGGTCGTAGCTGTTGAGCTTGAGCTTGTAGCCCGGGCGCAGGCCCGCGGCCTCATCGAAATCGGCCAGCAGTGTGGCCACCGGGCCTTCGAAGCGCAGCTTCCAGTGGCGGTACTGGGCGGGGTGGGTCTGGTAGTCGACGCGGGGGGTGGTGCTCATGCTGTCTCCGGGGTGCGGCATCAAAGTGCGTGGTCGTCGGCTCTAAAAATGCAGTTTAATGCATATTTCAAGCCAAACTCAAGCAGTTTGCTGCATATCTTGGGAGGCTCAGGTCTGCAGGTTCAGAGCCTGGCGCACCAGGCTGCGCAGCGCGACGAAGCTGGGATGCAGCGCAGCGGCGCTGGTGTCCAGCCGGAACTCAGCCTTCGAGTAGAACGGGGCGCGCCCCGCCAGGATGCCCTTGAGGTCTTCCATCGCCTCGCGGTTGCCGGCCATGGGGCGCAGGTCGCCCTGGGCGGCGACGCGCCGCATGTGGTCTTCGGGGTCGGCATGCAGCCACACCGTGGTGCAGTGCGCCAGCAGCAGGTTGAAGGTGGCGGTGTCCGACACCAGGCCGCCGGGCGTGGCGATCACCGCCTCGGGGTAGATCTGTATCGCTTCCTCGATGGCGCGGCGCTCGTAGCGGCGGTAGGCGTTCTGGCCGTACAGCGACTGGATCTCGTTGATCGAGCAGCCAGCGAACTTCTCGATCTCGCGGCTCAACTCGACGAAGGGGTAGCCCAGGTCTTCGGCGAGCATGCGGCCCAGGGTGGACTTGCCGGCGCCGCGCAGACCGATCAGCGCCACGCGCGCGCTGCGCTTCAAGCGGCCGCGGCCGTGCGCGCCGCCAGTGCCCAGCATCTCGCCGATGGATTCGCGCACGCGGCGCAGCGTGGCCTCATCGGCGTTGTCCAGCAGTTCGCGGATCATCAGCCACTCGGGCGAGCGCGTGGTCGGGTCGCCCATCAGCTCGGCCAGCGAACATTTGAGCGCATGCGCCACCTGCAACAGCACCAGCACCGATGCATTGCCGATGCCGTATTCCAGGTTGGCCAGGTGGCGCTCGGACACATCGGCCGTGACCGACAAGGCCTTGCGCGTCATGCCGCGGCGCGCGCGCAGGGCGCGCACGCGCTCGCCCAGGCCCAGCAGGAAGGGGTGCTTGGCCGTGCCATCGGCGCCTGCCGGGTCGGCAGCTGCGGGCTTGGCCGCAGGTGGCAACTGCTGCACTATAGTGCTTGACATTATGAATACTGGGGTTTAGCGTGCTGGCGCGCACAATACTGCAGCTTGAGTCGGGCGGCAAGCGCAGCACCCGATTCACCCCTAGGCCAGCGAGGGATCAACATGGCCACCACAACCCAGGACTTCATGACATGCAGGACATCGCCGGCCGCCACCATGCGCACCCCCACGGCGAGATCGACCTGGTCATGCCCCAGGGCGGCGACGCGCGTTTCGACGGCCGCCCAGCCGGCTGGGTGGTCTACCCGCCGGGCGGCGCGCACCGGCCCACGGTGAGCGGCGGGTTCGCGCTGGTGCTGTACCTGCTGCCCCAGGGTGCCATCGAGTTCACGCGCTAGCGCGGCTTGCCACGCCGCCATGGATGTCGAGTTCGCAAACATAGCCTGGCGCGGCCGCAGCGTGCGCATCGAGCACCAGTGGCTGGCGCGCGACTGCACCGACCAGCCGCTGATGATCTTCCTGCACGAAGGTCTGGGCTCGCTGGCCATGTGGAAGGACTTTCCGGCGCATCTGTGCAGCGCCTTGGGCTGCCGTGGCCTGGTGTACTCGCGCCCGGGCTACGGCCGCTCGTCGCCGCGCGACGCGCAAGAGGCCTGGGACCTGGACTTCATGCACCGTCAGGCGCACGAGGTGCTGCCGGCGCTGCTGCAGGCGCTGGGCGTGGACGTCGCAGCCACGCCGCCCTGGCTGTTCGGACACAGTGACGGCGGCTCCATCGCGCTGCTGTACGCCGCGCGCTTTGCCGGGCAACTGGCCGGGGCGGTGGTGCTGGCGCCGCACATCGTGGTGGAAGACCTGTCGGTGACCAGCATCGAGGGCGCGCGCCAGGCCTATCTGCAGACCGACCTGCGCCAGCGCCTGGGCCGCTACCACGACGACCCCGATTCCGCCTTCTGGGGCTGGAACCGCATCTGGCTGCACCCGCCCTTCAAGCAATGGACCATCGAGCAGGAGATCGCCAGCATCACTTCCCCGCTGCTGGCGGTGCAGGGCGTGGACGACGAGTACGGCACCCTCGAACAGATCCGTGGCATCGCCCGCCGCGTGCCGCAGACGCAGTTGCTGGAGCTGGCTGATTGCGGCCACTCGCCCCACCGCGACCAGGAACAGGCGCTGATCGAAGCAGTTCAGGCCTTCTACCGGGCCCACGGCACGCATGCGGCTGCGGCTCGACCCTGAACCCCAGGCCCGCAGCCCATCAGCCAGGTACCCCACCTCAGCCTCTACATCGACGGCCAATTCATTGCAGCCGAAGGTCGCCGCTAGCAGGACATCTTCAACTCCGCCACCGGCGCGGTGATCGGCCGCCTGCCGCACGCCACGCCCGAAGGCATGGACCGCGCGCTGGCCGCCGTCGCGCGCGCTTTCGGCACCTGGCGCAATAGCTCGCCGCTGGAGCGCAGCAAGGTGCTGCGCAAGGTGGCCGAACTGGCGCGCGAACGCGCCCAGGACATCGGCCGCGGCATGACCCTCGACCAGGGCAAGCCGCTGGCCGAAAGCGTGGGCGAGGTGACCTTCTGCGCCGAACACGCCGAGTGGCATGCCGAGGAATGCCGCCGCATCTACGGCCGCGTGATCCCGGCGCGCGCCGATGGCGTGCGCCAGCTGGTGCTGCGCGAACCGGTGGGCGTGTGCGCCGCTTGCTCGCCCTGGAACTCTCCGTTCAACCAGGCCATCCGCAAGATCGCCGCGGCCGTGGGCGCCGGCTGCAGCATCGTGCTCAAAGACCCCGAGGACGCGCCCAGCGCGGTGTTGGCGCTGGCACGCCTGCTCCACGACGCCGGCCTGGCGCCGGGTGCGCTCAACCTGGTGTGGGGCGTGCCGGCCGAGGTATCGAGGCACCTGATCAACAGCCCCATCATGCGCAAGATCAGCTTCACCGGTTCGGTGCCCGTGGGCCAGCAACTGGCGGCCAAGGCCGCGGCGCTGATGAAGCGCAGCACCCTGGAACTGGGCGGCCACGCGCCGGTGAACCTGCAAGAGGGTGCCTATGAGCGCTGGCCGGCTTCGTGGACGACGCGCTGAGCCGCGGCGCCACGGTGCTGGCGGGCGGCGCGCCCCTGCCCGGCGCGGGCAGCTTCTTCGCGCCGACGGTCATCACCCACCTGCCCGAGGAAGCCCGCCTGTGCCTTCACCGGCTCGACGCGCCCAGCGCCCCGGCCCTGGCCAGCGGGCTGGAGGCCAGCATGGTGTCCATCAACCACCTCGGCCTGGCGCTGGCCGAAACGCCCTTTGGCGGCATCAAGGACAGCGGCATCTGCAGCGAAGGCGGCAGCGAAGGCGGCAGCGAGACCTTCGACGGCTACCTCAACACCAAGTTCGTGATCCAGCTCCACTGAGGCGGGCGCCCGGCGCCTGCCGTCGGGGCCGCCGCGGGCGGCCCCGGAGTTGGTGAGGGCTGGGTGTCCAGCCATCGGTTTTGCACCATCGCTGCTGCCCAAGGGGCTCCGGGCCGTGCAAGATGGCCGGGGCGAGGGCAGTTCGTGGCCATGGTGCATCTGGTGCCTCGGCACGCATCGGACCACAATCCCCATGGAGGCAGAAGGGTCGTCCGCGGTTTGGCGCACCTGTCGAGCGGGGATGCACTGCGCAGGTTCATAGGCGCTCGTCATCGCCGCTTGCAGTACCGGGCCAGCCGCGCATCTGTCGGCCCGCTGTCGCAGGAAGGGGGCCGTCATGCCCATTCGCAGATTCGCGCTGCTCACGCTGCTTTCCTGCGCCGCCGGGGCGACCCCAGCCCCCAGCCGCATCGAGGTGGTTTTCAACGACCCGACGGCCAGCTTCGGCGCCTACTACACCGACATCGAGCGCGTGACCCTGGCCGCCGGCAACGCCTGGCTGGACAGCTTTCAGCACATCGCCGCGGGCGCAGGCCTGACGGTGCAGGTCGGCTTTGCGGGCATCGCCACGGCCAGCGGCCGCAGCCTGGCTTCGGCCTACCTGAGCACTGGCGCTGACGGCCTGCGCCTGTACCAGCAGGGCGCAAGCTACGAGCTGGTGACCGGCATCGACAGCAACGGCGGCGGTGCCGACATCGAGCTGATGCTGGGCAGCACCGGCTACCTGCAGGGCGAGCTGTGGTTCGACCCGGCACCGGCCCTGCGCCTGGCGCCGGTGCCGCAGAACCGCACCGATGCGATGTCGGTGCTGCTGCACGAGTTCGGCCACGCCCTGGGCTTCAACGGATGGCGCGACGGCTTCAACGGCGCGCTGCCGGGCGACTATCAGTCGACCTTCGATGCACAGGTCCGGGCGCAGCGGGGCCAGCTGGGCACACCGCTGGTCTTCGTCGGTGAGCAGGCGCGCGGCCTGTATGGCGGCGATCTGCCGCTGACCTGGGGCAGCTACGGCCACCTGGGCAACCTCAACGCGGGCGCCGACCTGGTGCCCGACCTGATGAACGGCGTGGCCTTCCACCGCGGCACGCGCTATGGCATCTCGGCGCTGGACCTGCAGGTCATGCGCGACCTCGGCCTGCCCATGCTGGTGGCCGTGCCCGAGCCCGCCAGCGCGGCGCTGGCGCTGGCGGGCCTGGCTTTGCTGGGTTCGCTGCACTGGCGGCGTTGGCTTGCGCTGCGGCTGCGTGGCTTGGGGGCGGCAGCCTCGACCGCCGCCTGATCGTCAAACTGTCGCAGTCGCCGTCGCTGGTGCCGTGCCCGCTCCGTCGGCGCAGCCAGGCCTGGGCTGCCCGCAGCGCGCCACGAACTCGGCATGTCGTCGCCTCCTGGGCAGCCCACTCTAATCATGCTGCAGTGCAGCAAAAAGGGCTTGCCAGCGGCGAAATCGCCCGTAAGATTCATCCCATGCTGCACCGCAACATTTCTTGTTCAACGGTTTGCAGTCCAACCACCTGGAGCCCTGCAATGAACCAACCCACCGAACAATTCCTGGCCTCTGCCAAGACCGCCGTCACCGACCTGAACAACATGGCCGCCACCGCCATGTCCGGCTTCGAGAAGCTGGTCGAGCTGAACCTGGCCACCGCCAAGTCGGCCCTGGCCGACACCGCCGCCCAGATGCAGACCGGCCTGACCGCCAAGGCGCCGCAAGACCTGAGCGCCGCCGCCGCGCTGGCCCAGCCCATGGCCGAGAAGGCCGCCGCCTACGGCCGCGCCGTCGCCGGCATCGTCACCGAGACGGGCGCCGCCCTGAGCAAGGCCGCCGAAGGCAAGTTTGCCGACGTGCAAGCCCAGGCTCTGGCCAACATCGAAGCCGCCATGAAGCACGCCCCCGTGGGCAGCGAAGACGCGGTTGCCGCGTTCAAGCAAGCCATGAGCACCGGCCAGGCCGCGCTGCAAGCCGCGCAGAACCAGGCCCAGCAAGCCGTCGACGCCGCCAGCAAGAACTTCGCTGCCGCCACCGACATGGCCACCAAGGCCACCAAGGCTGGCAAGGCCAAGTGATCTGACCGAGGCCCGCTCCGCGTCTGATGTGCCCGCAAGGGCACGGCCGCGGTCGGGCAGCGAAGCCAGAACCGGAACGCCCCGCATGCGGGGCGTTCGCACTTTCTAGCCCAACTTGGCGCCGGCCACGCGCCGGGCCCGGGCGCGCGAGAAGTCCAGCAGGCTGGTGGCCAGCGCACTGCGTCCGCGGCCCCAGAACTTGCTAAGCAGGTCACGCGCTGCCGAGTGCTGGATGCCCGGTAGCGCCAGGCGCTGCCCCAGCAGGGCGTCCTGCTCGGCCTGCGACGAGGGCCCCAGCGCGCCGACCACGCGAAAGGCCATGGACCATTCCGAGAACTCGCGTGCCGCGATGGGTTCGCGCACCAGGTCGATCACGCCGTAATGCCAGGGGTGGGTCTTGATGATCTCGTACACCCGGGCCAGCCCGCCCGCCGGGCCTTCGAGGTACTGCATGAAGGCGCCGTCGGCATACAGCAGCACGCCGGTCACCGCCTCTTGCTGATTGCGCTCTTGCGCGCGCGCCTGCAGGTGCCGCAGGTCGGCCAGCGACAAGGCCCGGGCCGCGGTCGAGACGTAGACGATGGCGTACAGATCGCCCGCGGCCAACGGGCCCTGCGTGTCGGCGGGGTTGGGGCGTGCCGGGTCCGGCGGGGGGCGGCCGTGCGGCGGCGGGATGGGGACGGGGGTCAAGGGCATGGGGCGAGGGCGGTTCAACAGTGCGATCGAGGATGCTCGGCCATGAACGTGTCTGCGCCAAGTCTGTGGCCGACCAAGGTGTAACCAAGCCACCGGGCGCTGGCAGCGACAGGCGGGCCCGGCGTGCAGGGGTCGCGACGACCCGGGCAGACTCTTTTCGGCATCGTCAGCGCTGACTGCAATGAGCGGGCCAGGCCCCGCGCGCGCCCTGCGCACGGCGGGGCGTGTGGTTTGCGTGGGGCCACTGGCCAGGAGGCGGGCCGGGCGCCGCACCAGATCCGGGCGGGCGCGCTGCATCCTTGACTTATGCTCCAACGCTTTCGACACCCTCAAGAGACCGCCCATGGCCACAAAGAAGACCAGTTCGAACCTCCAGTTGCTGAACGCCCAGATCGAGAGCCTGCAAGCCCAGGCCGAGGCCCTGCGCAAGAAGGAAGTAGGCGACATCATTGCCAAGGCCAAGGAGGCCATCCGGCACTACGGCCTGACGGCCGCCGACCTGGGCTTCGGCAAGGCCACCCCCAAGGCCGGTGGCGCGCCCGCCAAGCCGCGCAAGGCCGCCGCCAAGAAGCCCGCCGCCAAGTCGATGCGTGCGCCCAAGTTTGCCGACGACCAAGGGCACAGCTGGGGCGGCATCGGCAAGCGGCCTGACTGGTTCAAGGCTGCGTTGGCCGCGGGCAAGAAGCCCGAGGATCTGCTGGCAAAGAACTGAATCGCGCGCCGCCGTAGCTCCCGCCGTTGCCGCGGCGCACACCTAGAGGCGCTCGGTGCGGGCCATCCTGAATGGATGAAAGCGGACGCGTCCGGCCAGAAAAAAAGGCCTTGTGGAACAAGGCCTTGGTGCATCGGTGGTGGAGAGGAGGAGGATCGAACTCCCGACCTCCGCATTGCGAACGCGGCGCTCTCCCAGCTGAGCTACCCCCCCACGCGAAGCCGGCATTTTAGCACTGCCGCCAGTGCCCCCTTCGCGGCCCGGTGCGGGCGCGGTTGGTGTGCAGGGCGCGATTAACATCGCCGCGCCCTTTGGCGCAAGGACTGCCGATGCTGCCCCGACTCGACCCGCCCTGGCTGGACGTCCAGTACAACGCCCGTGCGCAAGTGCCCGACCATGCGGCGCTGCTGGGCAAATGGGCGCGGGCCTCAGCGGCGGCTCGGGCCGGTTCGCCGCAGGCCCTGCTCGACCTGCGCTACGGCGACGGGCCGGGTCAGACGCTGGACCTTTTCCCAGCCGCACGGCCCGGCGCGCCGGTGCTCATCTTCATCCACGGCGGCTACTGGCGCACGCTGGACAAGTCCGACTGCTCCTTTGTCGCACCGTCGTTCAACGCCGATGGCGCCATGGTCGTGCTGCCCAATTACGCGCTGTGCCCGGCGGTGAGCATCGAGCAGATCGTGCTGCAACTGGTCGAGGCCGTGGTATGGGTGTATCACCATGCCGCCCGCTACGGTGGTGACCCTGGCTGCATCGCGCTGGCCGGGCATTCGGCCGGCGGCCACCTGGCCACCATGCTGCTGAGCTGCCGCTGGAAGGAGGTGTCCGAAGACCTGCCGGCACAGCCCCTGAACGGGGCGCTGGCGATATCGGGCCTGTACGACCTGGAACCGCTGCGCCACACGCCCTTTCTGCAGGCCGACCTGCAACTCACGCCCACGGCCGTGGCGCGGCTGAGCCCGGCCTTCTTTCCGCGGCCCAAGGGCACGCGTCTGTACGCCGCCGTGGGCCTGGAAGAAAGCGACGAGTTCCAGCGCCAGACCCAGTTGATCCGCGATGTCTGGGGCCCCACCGCGGTGCCGGTGTGCGAAAGCGTGCCCGGCGCCAACCACTTCAACGTGCTCAACGGCCTGGCCAACCCCGCTGGCCGCCTGCACGAGCTGGCACTGCGCCTGCTGCAGTTGCGCTGAAGCCGGCGGCGCGGCCGGCTATGGTCCGCATTGAAGCTTTGTATTGGCGCCACGGGGAGGGCTTTGCTACCGTCGTTGTCGGCAGCGCCTGAACCGGCGCCCTCGTCAACGACATGAACACCAGGAGCAACCCATGGGCTTGAAAGGTTCGAAGACCGAGCAAAACCTGAAGGACGCCTTCGCCGGCGAATCGCAGGCCAACCGCCGTTACCTCTACTTCGCGAACAAGGCCGACGTGGAGGGCCAGAACGACGTGGCCATGCTGTTCCGCTCCACCGCCGAAGGTGAGACCGGCCACGCGCACGGCCACCTCGAGTTCCTGGAAAACGGCTCGGGCGACCCGGCCACCGGCCTGCCCATCGGCAACAGCCGCCAGAACCTGGCCGCCGCGGTGGCCGGCGAGACGCACGAGTACACCGACATGTACCCGGGCATGGCCAAGCAGGCGCGCGAGGAAGGCTTCGACGAGATCGCCGACTGGTTCGAGACCCTGGCCAAGGCCGAGCGCTCGCACGCCAACCGCTACCAGAAGGCGCTGGACGCGCTGGTGGATTGATGATCGACCAGCCTCGATGATCAAGGGGCCTCGTGCCCCTTGTTCTTTGTTGAACCCACCGCGAGCCACCCCATGCGCGAAGGCAACCTCGAAGCTCCCACCCGGCATCCCATCGATTGGAAGAGTCCTGACTTCTACGACGAGGGCAAGGCACTCGCGGAGATGGAGCGCGTCTTCGACATCTGCCACGGTTGCCGCCGCTGCGTGAGCCTGTGCCAGAGCTTCCCCAACCTGTTCGATCTGGTCGACGCCACGGCCGATGGCGAGGTGCACGGGGTCAAGAAAGAGGCGTACTGGAGCGTGGTCGACCAGTGCTACCTGTGCGACCTGTGCTACATGACCAAGTGCCCGTACACGCCGCCGCACCCCTGGCAGCTGGACTTTCCGCACCTGATGCTGCGCGCCAAGGCCATCAAGCACCGCAAGGGCCAGGTCTCGGCGCGTGAGAAGCTCCTGGCCAGCACCGACGTGCACGGCAGCTTTGCCGGCATCCCCATCGTCGTGCAGGCCGTCAACGCGGTGAACGGCACGAAGGCCGCGCGCCAGCTGATGGACAGCCAGCTGGGCGTGCACCCCGACGCGTGGATGCCGCAGATGGCCCAGCAGCGTTTCCGCTGGGGCCGTTTGATGACCGGCAAGGCCGGGCTCAGCGTGGCCGTCAACGGCCAGCGCACGCCGGGCAAGGTGGCCATCTTCGCCACCTGCTACATGAACTACAACGAGCCCGGCATCGGCGCCGACCTGGTGAAGCTGCTGGACCACAACCAGATCCCCTACGAGATCGTCGAGAAGGAGCAGTGCTGCGGCATGCCCAAGCTCGAGCTGGGTGACCTCGAGGGCGTGGAGCGCGCCTGGGCCGCCAACATCCCGGTGCTGGCGCGCTATGCACGGGAAGGCTGGGCCATCGTGACGCCCGTGCCCAGCTGCACGCTGATGTTCAAGCAGGAACTGCCGCTGCTGTTTGCGGGCGATGCCGACACGCAGCTGGTGCGCCAGGCCATGTTCGACCCCTTCGAGTACTTCGTGTCGCGCCACAAGGACGGGCTGCTGAAGACCGACTTCAAGACCGCGCTGGGCCGGGTGAGCTACCACATCCCCTGCCACGGCCGCGTGCAGAACATCGGCAAGAAGACCGAAGAGATGTTCAAGCTCATCGGCCAGCACGTCGAGGTAAAGCTCAACACGGTGGAACGCTGCTCGGGCCACGCCGGCACCTACGGCGTGAAGACGGCCACGCACCCGGTGGCCATGAAGATCGGCAAGCCGGTGTTCAAGGCCATGGCCAAGGACGCGCCCGACTACATCGGCAGCGACTGCCCCATGGCCGGGCACCACATCGCACAAGGCATGCAACAGGCCGGCACGCCGGCCAAGGCGCTGCAGCATCCCCTGAGTCTGGTGCGCATCGCCTACGGACTGGAGTGAAGACCATGGTCATCAACCGCACGAGCCTGCTCACGCTGGAGGCCTACGCCAAGATCCGCAAGAGCAGCAAGCCCGAGGCCATTGCGCACCGGCGGCTGCGCAGCGTGGCTTTGGGTGAACACATGACGCTGCAGTTCGAGGACGAGCACACCATCCGCCGGCAGATCCAGGAGATGCTGCACATCGAGAAGATCTTCGACGAAGGCGGCATCCAGAGCGAGATCGAGGCCTACGCGCCACTGGTGCCCGATGGCAGCAACTGGAAGGCGACGATGCTGCTCGAATACCCCGATCCGCACGAGCGCAAGCGTGAGCTGGCGCGACTGATCGGCGTCGAGGACCGCATGTTCGTCGAGGTCGAGGGGCACGCCCGCGTCTATGCCATCGCCGATGAAGACCTGGAGCGCGAGAACGCCGAGAAGACCTCGGCGGTGCACTTCGTGCGCTTCGAGTTCAACCCGGCGCACAAGCAGGCCATCCTCGCCGGTGCTGCGGTGAAGCTGGGGTGTGACCACGCGCACTACCCGATGCACGTGCAGATCGGGGCGGAGACGTTGGCCTGCCTGGCGGGCGACCTGCAAACTTGAAGACGCCTCCACGGCTTCGGCGCGCCAGCCATCCCGGCGGGGCCGGCTGGCGCTATCCTGTCGAGGTCTGAGCCCGCCAAGCCACTTTCCGAACCGGGAACGCCATGACCAACGCCTTGTTCATCCAGGTTGGCGACACCGTCGTCAACCTTTCGTTGTGCGAGCGCATCGTGCTCGAAGATGACACGCTGAGCTTCTTCGCTGGCGGCAACAGCCACGACATCGCCTACCAGACTGACGAGGCTGCCGCCGAAGCCCTGGGGCGCGTGCGGCAACTGCTCGAGAGCCGAAGCCTGGTCCTCGGCGTGGTGCCGTAGAGCCGGACGCGAAGGCGCGAAGATGCTCGTGATACGCGAAGCGCAGATGCAGGCCCTGTCCGCCGCGATGCGGGCGCGATTCGCCGACGTCGCCGAGCAATGGGCCTGGCAGAACTTCGCCCACCAGTGCGAGTCGATCGGCCGCGCCGAGGTGCGAGACCGTGTCGACACCATGATGCAACGTGCCCAGGACTACGGGCTTGGCTCCTCGGCCGATCACCTGGCGTACCTCGAGTTCATGTTCGTCCTCGGCCCGCGCTTCGATGTTGACCAAGACCCACCGTGGCCCGGCGAGATCCTGCGCAGCAGTCGAATCCCCGCTGACCGCAAGATGGAACTGCTGGCCAAGCGCCACCGCGCCGAGCAACTCGAGCGGCAGCCGTGAACGACAGCACGCTGGTCTATGCGGTGCCCGGGCGCAATGTCGCGCACGTGGGCGACGTGCAGCTGAAATGCGTGCGCGACTCCTGGCAGATCATCGTGCATGTGCGCCTGGCGCCAGGGTTTCGCTGGATCGGGCCGCCGGGTACGGTAGAGGTCACGCTGAGTCGGCAGCCGGGTGGCGAGGCACACCTTGGCTATGTGGTGCTGTCGGAGCACATCGAGTCCGACCTCGTCACCTTTCGCGGTTCGGGTGGCGCCACCTACGAAGCCAAGGTCGACGACCAGTTGCACGACCAGTGGAAGGTCGTCAGCAAACCCAGCTGCGCAGTGGCCAACGGCGACAAGAAGGAACTGACACTCGAGCTGAAGATACCCAAGGTGTCCTTCCGCGTCTTCGACGAGCGCCGCCGCCAGCTGGTGGTCGATGCCTCGATCAAGCTGAACGCGGCCTGGAAGAACCAACGCACCGACACCACGCATGTCACCACCGCAGCGGTGTTGCAGGTGCTGCGCGTCGATGAAGGCAGCACCGTGAACATCGTCGATATCACGCACGCCACCCAGGTGTGGGAGGTGTTGCGCGTGGACAGCGCCTGATCGCGGCCCTCAGACCCGCTTGGTCCTGAAGCCGTGGCTGGGGTCCAGCCACTCGAGCCACAGCTTGCTGCCGTCAAGGCTGCTCAGCCGCACGAACGCGGCGTCGCTTCGGCATTCGTGTGTGCGCCACTGCGTGTCACCCGGCAGTGCGTAGCTGATGCGGTCAGGGAAGGCCAAGGCCAGCGCCGGGCCTTCTCGGAGGGTGGTGATCGCCAGCGCCTGTGTGGACGCGACGGTCGGCGGCAAGGACAGCACGGGTGCGCGGCGGGGGGTGGGCGGCAGAGGATTCGGCGTCCGCAGCTGCACGACCTGCAGGCCCTGGCCGGGCTCGCCGCAGGCCACATGGACCGGGGCGTTGGACTTGGTCCCCAGGGCCGCCGCGTGCAGGCCGATGATGCGGGTGTCCGTGCTGCCCAGCCGCACGGCCGCACCGGCGGCCACGCCGGTGTCACCCGATTGCAGCGTGAAGGCCTGCGACATCACGTCCTGGTCCTCGCCCCAGACCAACTCGAAGGCACTGGCGCCGCGACCCTGGTTGATGTGGCGCAGCACCGTGTACTCCGGCGACCTTGCGTGCCAGCGCTGCGTTTCGCCCAGCTGGCGTGCTCCCCCTTCGGACACCTGCAACAGCCGTATGCCCAGGCCCAGCTCACCGCGTCGCTGCACGGCCACGAATAAGGCCGAACCGTCGGCCAGCGTGAAGCCCGGGGACAGCAGCCGTTGTTCGGCCGCGCCGTCCAGCACCAGCTGTGGCGCGGCCGGCGGAATCCGCAGGCTGGGCACACGTCGGGCCGACAGCGTGCCGTCGTGCAGCCAGGCCACCCAGCGCCCGCCTGGCGCCTCGGTGGGCTTGATGCTCACGGCCACGCTGCCCGGCGCGCCCATTGCCGACATCACGGGGTGGAACAGGGCCAGGCCCTTGCCGCCCGGAAACGACTCCTGCAGCAGCAGCGTGTGCCCGCCTGCGGCCTGCGGCTGGGTGAAGGCCAGCAGCCGCCGCTGGTCGGTGCCGCAAATGGCTGTCGACAGCGACGCCGGCCTGGGGGCCACCACCTCGAAGCGTGCGGCCGCGGCCGGCTGCAGCGTGCTGCCGTCGTCGCGCCGCCACACCGGCAGCACTTCGTACACCCCGGGTCCGAGAGGGCGGTTCAACAAGGCCACGACATCGTCGCTGCGGCGTGAACGCAAGCCCGCCCCGAGGTTGAAGGGCGCGTCGGGCACCACCGGCGCGGGCGTGCCATCGTGCAAGGCCTCGGCGCGGGTCTGCTCGGACACTTCGACCGCGCCGGCCAGCGAGGGCCTGCCCGACTGCTGCGTCAAGCGAAACAGGTAAGGCGAAGGGCCCCCGGCGGCAGGCACCAGCTGCGGCTGCGTGCCGTCGTTGCGCACCCAGGTGATCACCGGGGCGGACTGCTGTGTCACCAGCGTAGTGCCCGGGGCCTCGACGCTCAGCGTCAGGGCGCTGGAGGATGCGGGGCGTCCGGTCGATGCATTGTCAGCCGTGGCCATGGCTCTCCTTTGTGCCGACGCGTGGAATGCAGCCACCAGCGCCGGTGTCATCGCGAGCACGAAGCGTCGTCGCGTCGGCCCTTGTTCGCCGTGGGACACGGTGGGTGCTCACGGGTCGCTGAGGGCGCCCGCAGGCGCCGCCAGCCCCATGATCTTCCATCCGCGCAGCTTCAGCGAACAGGGCCCGCAGAAATAGCGCAAGGGGTCGTAGCCGCCGCCGACACCGGGATTGGCCGCGTAACTCATCATGCAGCGGTGAGCCCAGGTCTGGCCGACGGCGTTCGGGTTGGCCACCCCATCGTGGTGGGTGTCGAGTGCGACGTCGGTCTCACCCGGCGTGGCGTTGCGCGTGTGGCGCAGATGCCGGTGGTGGCCGAACTCGTGGGCACAGGTGCGGGTGTTGGTGCCCAGGTCGGCCATGTACAGCCAGAGGCTGCCCAGCGAGGTGCCCACACCGGGCTCGCCCCCCAGACCCGACGTTCCGCCGCCGTATTGCGTGGTGACTTCGTCGTTGTGGTTCAGCGCCGGAGGCACCTGGGGCGTGGCGTCGACGGCGATCGTGCCGACGCCGGCGCAGCTGGGGCAGTTCGCGCCCGCGCCGGCGTTCGCGACGGCGCTGGACTCGGTCCGGGCGAAGACCGTGTTGCACGCGGTGCACTGGTAGTGCTTCTGGTACTGCCGCTTCAGCCGGCCGCCGCAGCCGGCGCTGGGGCACGCGCTGTCCTGAGCCTCGGCCGAGGCCTGCGTGCGTTCCGGCACCACCAGCACGTGGTTGTTGGCGTTGCACTTGTAGGTGCGCATCCACAGGTCGGGCACGGCGTTCCAGCGCACGCACAGATGCCCCGCGAAGAGACCGGTCTGCTGTTCGACCTGGTGCAGCACCCAGTGGATCAACGGGTCACGGAACTCGTTGGACGTGTCCCCCTTGACCTCGCCGGCGTTGTTGCCCGTGAGCCAGCTGCGCAGCATCGCGGTGCTGTTGGACGGCAGCTTGCGCCAGGGCAGGCCGTAGTGCGCTTCCGTCAGCCAGGGCCAGAAGTGCGTGCCGTTGAGCCGCATCCGGCTCTTCGACGGGTACCAGTTGCGATGGCCGGATCTGGCGCCGATGGTGCTGTGCATCAGCTTGCGGTACTCGTCCTGCACCTTGCTGCGGACCGGTGTGAACGGTGCCACCACCCGCGCACCGGCAGGATCCTCGTGCACGTAGTGGCAGAAGGCCGGCGTGTAGCGCTGGCCCACGGTGGTGGTGATCGCGGCCCAGGTGGACCCCGGGTAGAGGGTCGGCGCCTGAGACCACTCGACGAAGGCCCGGAACGATGCCTTGCGCCACAGCCGAAGCGCGCTGGTGTGGGCCTGCGGCAGCTTGGGGTAGCGCTTCTCCAGCGCCGCGCGGTTGGGGTGGTTGCGGGCTGCGCCCACCGGATCGGCCTGAAAGCTGACCTGCGCGCGCAAGCGGTAACCGTCGCCGGCAATGCGAGAAGGGTGCAGGTACACGCCGGCCAACCCAAGCTCGGGCGGATGGACGGCCTTCGTGCTCTGGCCTACATCGGCATGCACGTAGCTGAAGACGTTCAGGTTGCCGTCGTCGGGATCGACATGCCAGGGTGCCAGGAAGCCGTTGGTCGTGCCGTCGGCATGGCCGAAAGGGCGCTTGTGGTCGTCGGTGCCGGCGATGCCGCCATTGTTCTCGTGGCAGTTCTTCGTTCCCTGCGCGGCGATCACCTCGCGCACGTGGCGACGCGTGCGCGACCAGTTGCGGCCATCGTTGTTGTAGAAGGCGTGATCGATGGGCGCCAGGTCAGCGTCCAGTTCGGTGCAGGTCCAGTTCACGCGCAGCGGGCCCACGGCGCGGCGCATGGCATCCGTCACCGCCGGCAGGGCCGCATTGGGGTGCAGCGGGTCGGCCTTGGCCAGCAGGGGCAGTTCCACCGCCAGCGGCACCCACGGCCGCGCGACGCTGGCTTCTTCGTTGGCGATGCGGGTGGCTTCGGGCGGGTCCATCGTGCCGCCGTAGTTCTCGAGCCCCATCTTGGGATAGGGCAGCACGGCACCACCGACATCGGTGTGGTAGTGGCGGTCATCGATCCAGACGATCAGCTCCTGCGCCGGCTGGTTGAGCACGCCGGCCACGTTGGCCGGCAGCACATCGGCCTTGCTGGCCGCATCGCCGAACAAGGCCCGGCGCTTGGCCGGCAGCAGCGCCTGGAGCACCTTCTTGCTTGCCGAGTTGCGCTGGCCGTCTGCCCGAATGCGCTTGAAGGGCGGCCCGCCGACCTTGGGGTGGATGCGCTGCAGTTCCTTCATGGCCAGCAGAAACTCGGGCGTGCTGGCTTCCCTGTGAACCGGACCGGGGTGGAACCCGGCCTCGGCCAGCTTCAACTTGTACCACTTGAAAGATCCCTCGGCCACGGTGATGTCGGTGCCCGGTGAGTCCAGGTTGCGCAAGGGCAGGAAAGCGGCCTGCTTGAACTTCAGGCACTGCGGATCGTTCATCTGGTTGGGCGGGGCGTTGGTGCCCACGTCCTGATGTACCCACAGCCGCACCTCGGTGTGCATGGCGGCCAGTGCGAGGCCGGCGTCTTCATGCACGTCGGACTGGCCCTGCAACTGCACGCGGTAGGGCATGCGGGCCGGGTCCAGCGCCAGTCCGCCGGCCACCGCGTTGGCAAAGTCGGCGTTGTCGTGGTCACCATCGGCGAAGTCGGCCGCCGCCAGCGCGTGGTAGTAGACCTCGGTGCCGTCCTTGTCGGTGATGATGAACTGGCCCAGCTTCAGCTTGGCACAGTCCTTGGCCTTCCACTTGACGCGCAGCGATGCCGGCACGGGCGCGTTGGCGTTGTCGAACTCCACCCAGAACGGCTCGATCAGCAGCTTGGCCTTCTTGTCGGCATCGGACTTCAGCACCCGCACCAGCACCGTGTAGGGTGAACACGGCACGTTGATGTGCGCGGCTTTGCCCGCGCGGGGCTTGAGCATGCCGGCCGCTGCCGTGGACTGTCCGCGCCAATCGTTCAGTGCGTGGCTGGTGTCCACGGCCGCCTTCTGCGCCGTCAGGTCCGCGGGCGCCACCCAGATCGGGTTGGACAGCGCGTCCAGGGCCGCGTAGGTGCAGCTGACGACGCCGTCGGGTTCCTGCGGCGTCACGCTGCAATAGTTGCTGGCATAGACCTCGATGCCCACCTTGTCGGCCCGCTCGGCGATGCCGAGCGGCCGGTAGCTGAGGTCGCAGGTTTCCGTCTCCGGGATGAACCACTTCGACAGGCCCTGGATACTGACGCCGGTTGCAGGCAGGGTGCGCTTGACCGTCAGCGTGTGGGTCTGCTGCACGGCCAGCGCATTGGCTGCGTACAGTCTGGGAATCCGGACCTTGGTCGCCTTGCCCAGGGCCGGATCGAGCGCCGACAGGCTGCAGTTGCCGGTGTTCAGCGTCTTCATGCCCACGGTCAGGCGCAGCATGTGGTTCACATACTCGTGGGCGGCACTGCCCCAGTTGAAGGCCGCCAGCTCTTCCCACGTGACGAGGGGGCACTGCGCGGCGACGATCGAGGCCAGCGTGTCGTCTGCGACCACCTG
Source organism: Rubrivivax sp. (assembly GCA_022842305.1). GTDB lineage: Bacteria > Pseudomonadota > Gammaproteobacteria > Burkholderiales > Burkholderiaceae_C > Rubrivivax. Next base: position 5,073 of record JALHPY010000045.1, on the reverse strand, counting down.
ATACTCTGCCTGGAACTCAAGGAATCTCGGCATCCCGATCCTTTGCAACACTGCGTGCCAGCCGGATCGATGATAGCCGCCAAGGCCTCAAACTCAAGTTACCGCCCGCGCCCTGCGCGCCGGGGTCGCCGACCATGAAGCAGCAGCTCTCGCCCATCACCGCCGGTCTGTGGCGCCTGCACCAGTGGCACCTGGACGTGTCGGCGCGCGTGCGCTGGATCGAGCAGGCCCTGGACCTGGGCATCACCACTTTCGACCACGCCGACATCTACGGCGACTACGCCAACGAGGCGCTGTTCGGCGAGGCCTTGGCCGCTGCGCCGGGGCTGCGCCAGCGCCTGCAGACCGTCACCAAGTGCGGCATCAAGCTCGTCAGCGCGCAGCGGCCGGCGCACGCCATCAAGTCCTACGACAGCAGCCGCGCGCATGTGCTGGCCAGCGTGGACGCGTCGTTGCGTGCGCTGCGCACCGACCACATCGACCTGCTGCTGATGCATCGGCCCGACCTGCTGCTGGCCCCTGACGATTTGGCCGACACCTTCCGCCTGCTGCTGGCGGCGGGCAAGGTGCTGCACTTCGGCGTGTCCAACCACAGCCCGGGGCAGGTCAACCTGCTGCGCAAGCGCCACCCGCTGCTGGCGCACCAGATCGAGTTCTCGCCGCTGCAGATGCAGGCCTTGGCCGACGGCACGCTGGAGCAATGCCTGGACCTGGGCCTGCGCCCGATGATCTGGTCACCGCTGGCCGGCGGCCGGCTGTTCAGCGGCCATGACGAGCAGGCGCAGCGCGTGCGCGATGTGCTGGCCGAACTGGGCGCGGCGCGCGGCGTGTCGGCAGCCACCATGGCCTATGCCTGGATCCTGCGCCACCCCAGCCGGCCCATCCCCATCACCGGCAGCGGCCGCATCGAGGCGCTGCGCGAGGCCGTGGCGGCGCTGTCCATCAAGCTGTCGGCCGAGGACTGGTACCGCGTCTGGCAGGCGAGCATGGGCTACGAAGTGCCCTGAGCGCGTTGCGGCCCGCCACCTGGCTGGCTACCAGCCCGAGAACCGTTCCCAGCGCTGCAGCGCGCCGTTGCTGCCCAGCACCTCGTAGTGGCCGAACTGCGCCGCCGTGGCGCAGGCGTGGTTGGGCAGGATGCGCAGGCGCTGGCCGATGGGAAAGCGCTGCGCCAGAGCGGCATCGGCGTGGCCGTCGCGCCAGGACACGATGCCGTGCTCCTGGTTGGCGCCGCTGACGATCAGGCCGTCGATGGGCTGGCCCTGCTCGTCGCAGACCGCGCCATAGCCCCAGTCCACCGGCTGGTCGGCGGTGCCGCGGTCGCGGCTCAGCGCCATCCAGCCGGCGTCCACCAGCACCCAGCCGCGCGCCGGCTGGTGGCCGATCACGGTAGTCAGTACGGAAAGCGCGATGTCGTCCAGCCGGCATACGCCCAGGCCGTGCATCACCAGGTCGTTGAAGACGTAGACGCCGGCGCGCACCTCGGTCACGTCGTCCAGGCGCTGCGCCGCCAGCGCCGTGGGCGTGGAGCCCACGCTCACGCGCGGGCAGGGCAGGCCGGCCTGGCGCAGGCGCTGGGCGGCGCGCACGCAGCGTGCGCGTTCCTGCTCGGCCATGGCCTGCAGTGCCTGCGGCGAGCGGCATTCGTAGGACGCGCCGGCATGCGTCATCACCCCGCCCAGCACGGCGCCGCCCGCCTGCAGCGCCTGGCCGATCTGCAGCAGCAGCGCCGCTTCGGGGTCCACCCCGGCGCGGTGGCCGTCGGTGTCGATCTCGATCAGCACTTCCAGCCCGGGGCCGGCGGCACACACGGCCTGCGCGGCTTCCAGCGAATCCAGCACCAGCTTCAGGCCGCAGCCGCGCTCGCGCAGCGCCCGCACCTGCGCCAGCCGCGGCAGCGCAATGCCCACGGCGTACAGGATGTCGTCGAAGCCGGCCTCGAAGAAGACCTCGGCCTCCTTCAGCGTGGACACCGTGATGCCGCGCGCACCGGCGGCCTGCATGCGCCGCGCGATCTCGACGCACTTGGCCGTCTTGACATGCGGGCGCAACGCCACGCCCAGCGCGTCCAGGCGCTGCTGCATGCGCTGGATGTTGCGCTGCACGCAGGCCTCGTCCAGCAGGGCGGTGGGGGTGTCCAGGTCTATCAGCTTCATGCCCGGATGCTAGTGCGCTTCAGGTCGGCGGCGGCGCCTGGCGCGAGACCCGCAACGCGTCCACGCTCACCAGCGCCAGCGCTGCCCAGATGAACAGGAAGCCGATGAGCCGGCGGCCGTCGAAGGGTTCGTGGAAGACCCAGATGCCCAGCGCCAGCTGCAGCGTGGGCGACAGGTACTGGATCATGCCCAGCGTGGCCAGCGGCAGGCCGCGCGCGCCGGCGGCAAACAGCAGCAGGGGCAGGGCGGTCAGCGGGCCGGCCAGCAGCATCCAGCCGATGAGCGCCGGGTCGCCCTGGGCCAGCGCGCCGGGGCCGGCCCAGGTCCACCAGGCCAGGGCGGGCACGACGATGGGCGCCAGCAGCAGGGTCTCCAGCGCCAGCCCCTCCAGCGCGCCCAGCGACGCGGTCTTGCGCATCAGCCCGTACACGCCAAAGCTGCAGGCCAGCGTCAGCGCGATCCAGGGCGGGCGCCCCACCAGCCAGCCCAGCCAGCACACGCCCACCGCCGCCAGCGCCACGGCCACCCATTGCGGCTTGCGCAGCTTCTCGTGCAGCACCAGCACGCCCAGCAGCACGTTGACCAGCGGGTTGATGAAGTAGCCCAGGCTGGCCTCGACCACGTGGCCGCGCTGCACCGCCACGATGTAGACCAGCCAGTTCAGCGCCAGCAGCAGCGCACTGCCGGCAAAGCGCAGCAGCAGCCGCGGCTGGCCGGCCACTGCGCGCAGCCAGGCAAAGCGGCGCAGCCAGGCCAGCAGCGCAAACAGGAACACCAGCGACCAGGCCGAGCGCTGCAGCAGCACCTCCAGCGCCGGCACCGCGGCCACCTGCCGAAAGTACAGCGGGAACAGCCCCCACATGATGAAGGCCAGGGCGGCGAGCAGGGCAGGGTGGCGCATCGGCCGGCGCATTGTCGCCCTGCGCCTGTCGCCGCCAGAATGACCGCATGACGACGCCAGGTGCTGCCATCCCGCGCGTGCTGGCGGCCGAGGCCGTGTCCAACTTCGGCAGCATGCTCAGTCGCCTGGCCATCCCCTGGCTGGCCGCGCTGGTGCTGCAGGCCACGCCGGCGCAGATGGCCGCTCTGCTGCTGGCCGACGTGGCCGCCGCCGGCCTGGGCGCGGTGCTGCTGGGCGCCTGGGTCGAACGCCGCGGCAAGCGTGCGCTGATGCTGGGGGCCGACGGGGCGCGTGCCGCGCTGCTGGGCCTGTTGGCGCTGGCCGCCTGGCAGGGTTGGCTGGGCTGGGCCGGCCTGCTGCTGGCAGCAGCCGCCAGCGGTCTGTGCACGGTGTTGTTCGAACTGGCGCGCTCGGCCTGGATGGCGCAGGCGGTGGCAGCGGACGATCTGCCGCGGCGCAACGCGCAGCTGTCGCTGGCGGGCAGCCTGTCGGAGACCGCCGCCTTTGCCTTGGGCGGCTGGCTGTACCAGGGCCTGGGCGCGGTGGGCGCGCTGGCGGTCGACGCCTGCAGCTACCTGGGGTCGGCGCTGTGCCTGCGTGGCGTGCCCGAAGTGCCGCGCGCAGCGGCTGATGCGCCGCCGCAGGGCAGCGCCTGGCAGGCCTGGCGTGACCAGACCGCCGCCGGCCTGCACGCCATCGCCGCCCACCCGGGGCTGCGCGCGCTGGCCGCGGTGGAAGGCCTGCTGGCTTTCGGAATGGCCTTGTCGGGCACGGCCTACATGATCTTCGTCAGCCGCGACAGCGCCCTGCCCACCGGCCTGCTGGGGATGATCTTTGCGATGGGCGGTCTGGGCTCGGTGCTGGGCGCTGCGCTGGCGCCAAAGCTGGGCCGGCGCCTGGGCCCCGGGCGCAGCATGACGCTGGGCCTGGGCCTGCACGCGCTGGGCTTGCTGTGCGTGCCGCTGGTGCCGGGCCCGGGGGTGTGGGCGGTGGCGCTGCTGCTGACGCAGCAGATCGTGGGCGACGCCGGCCACACGCTGTACGGGGTGCACGAGCGCACGCTGCGCCAGACCGCTGTGCCGGCAGCGCTGCTGGCCCGCACCGATGCCGGCATCCGCGGCGTGGGCCACGCCGCAACCCTGGCCGGGGCGCTGGCGGGCGCAGCGCTGGGCACGGCCGTGGATGCGCGCGGCCTGCTGTGGCTGGCGGCCACCGTGGGGGCTGCCGCGGCGCTGTGGGCGGCGCTGCGCCTGGCGCGGCGTTGACGCCAAGAGGCTTGCCGGCCGTCAGCGCAATTCACCGTCCAGGTAGTACCAGCGCCCGCCTTCGCGCACGAAGCGGCTGGTCTCGTGCAGGCGCTGGGCGCGGCCGCCCTGCTTGCTGCGCGCAACGAACTCCACCGTGGCGTGGTCCTCGTCCTGGCGCTGATGGCGGCGCACCTCCAGGCCCAGCCAGCGCAGGCCCGGCTCGAAGGCGATGGGCTGGGCCGGCCGCGTGCTGGCGTGCCAGGTGTCGCGCAGGTAGTCGCCGCGTTCCAGCACGAAGGCGCTGTAGCGCGAGCGCATCAGGGCCTCGGCATTGGGGGCCTGCAGCTGCAGCGCGCCGGCATGCCAGCGGCCGCAGCAACTGGCATAGCGGCGCGCCGGATCACAGGGGCAGGCGGTGTCCATGCGGGCATTGTGGCGGCCTTGCTAGACTGGCCCGAACCCCTTGGAGACCCGCCATGTTCGACCCCCAGGCCCCGGCCCTGCTGGACCCGCAGGCGCGCGCGCTGATCGATCTGATCATCCAACGCCAACTGCCACCGGTGCACACGCTGACCGCTGCCGAAGCGCGCCGCATGTACCTGGAGCGCCGCTTCTTCACCCAGCCGGCGCCGCCGCCGCTGGCCGAGGTGCGCGCGCTGCGCAGCGCGGGCGGCGTGCCGCTGCGCCTGTACCGGCCGGCGGTGGGCGGCGAGGCGGTGCTGGTGTACTTCCACGGCGGTGGCTGGGTCATCGGCGACCTGGAAACCCA